>JAHJJU010000105.1 GCA_018822805.1 bacterium | reverse complement strand
TGCATTTATACCGTTGTGTTCCACAACGATTATGCCCATTTTTTACGCTATTAATACTTCCACACTTTTTACAACTTGGTCTATGTCTCATATTATAATTATACTCTGATACTTTTATCAACTACTTTTAGATGCACGACCTTAAATTGTTATTTATATTCCATAGTTTAACTACTCCATCCAAATCTCGAGTATATATTTTATCCTGAAATCGTCCTAACTCAGTAATATGTCCATCTGTTATTAAGCTATTTAATAACACTCCTTTTTTACTCCAAATTTTGACTTCATTACCACCCCAACTAACAAGATAATCTTTAATATATTCAACTTTTTCAACCTTATTGTGTTGTAAACGACTCAGTTCTATTCCTTTTTTATCCCATATTTTAATAGTACCACTCAAAGTCCAACTAATAACACTTGTATTATCTTTACTAAAAATTGCTCCTTTAACCTGACTATAATCATCATGTTTAAAAGTAACTATTCTACGCTCATATAACAGTTCTTTTAAATATATATCATTGTCACTCCACATTAAAACTTGACTTTCATGTTTACTTAATTGAAATCCACTCATCTGAGAATAATTAAAAAAAGTCTTATATACAGTATGTTCTTTTTTGGTATTTAAATCATACACTTTTAATTTATTATAAGTCAAAACAAATAGTTTTTCTTCATTTTTATTAAACTTAACTTCATAAATTGGGTTATTTTCTTCTAATATAAAACTTTCACCTTTTTTAAAACTATTTATTCTAATTTCTCCTTTATCTAAGCCTGTACTCCAACTTAAAAATTTTGATTTATTTTTCATAAGAATTATTTCTTTAATATTGTAATTATGTTTGATTAAAGAAATTTCTTTTTTTTATATCTTTATTCCATACTTTTATTAACTTGTCATCCCAAACAAAAATATATTTTTCATCTTTTGTAAAGTGCATTCCACGAAGTTGTTTATTGTACCCTATAACTAACTCCTCACTTCCAGTAAGTAAATTTATTAGTTTAACTATCTTTCCATTTGATATAGAAAGAATTTCTTTTTCATCATTCATAAATTTCACTTCTGAAACAAAGCCATCATGTATATAGTTACCTAATTTTTTTTGGTTTTCTATATTCCAAAGGGTAACTGTCTTATCTTCACTCCAAGTAAGAAGGTATTTACCATGTTTACTAAATAGTAACCCTCTAATAGAATTATCAAAATGAAAAAAAATCTTTAATTTTATATTATTAATTGAATTATATAGTAGAGTTGAATATTCTTCTTGCTGTTTATTTAGAGAAAAATCTATTGTTTTAGCAAAAATATGTTTTGCTTTAATTAATTCATTAAAATTATTTCTATACATAACTCCTTGCTCTATAGTGTTGTTATATAAAGCATTTTGAGTTTTTAAAGTTTCCTCCTTAGCTATGTTTTTCTGAATCCAACTAAAAACAGTAAACCCAGCCATCACTAATGCTACAATAGACCAAATCAGAACAAGCCTATTCCTATCCCTCTTCTTCTGCTCCTCATCCCTCCGATAAAACTCCCCAAACGAAATCTCTAAAACCCCAGCAATCAACTTCAACTTAGCCAGTTCCCGACCATCCTCTTTCTCAATCGTACTACTAGCCAAAATAGAAGTTCTCTCATCCGTCAAATTACCATCACCATCCACCCGATACTTCAAAGCCTCAGGAAAACACTCCAAACTATCCTCAAACTTATCACTCTCTTTAGTAAAAGGCTCTCCACCAATGATAATAGGAAAAATCCTCTCCTCCCCATACATCTTTTTAAAATCAATAATCTCCTGATTCACCCATTTAGAGTTCGCCGAATTGGGTGAACAGACCACAATCAGAGCCTCAGAGTCTGCCAAAGCTTTAGGTATCTCCACACCCAAGTCATCCCCAGCGTTTAGCTCATATCGGTCTCGAAAAATAGGATAGAGAGATTTTGGTAAGTTGGGGTAGTCGCTATAGAGCTTTTTTGGGATTTTGTATCGCTCTAACTGTTTGTGTAGCCACTTGCCGAAATCTTCATCGGCGTGAGAGTAGCTTAGGAATGCTTTGTATTTTTTTGTTGGCATATTTTCCCCTTATCCCCTTGCATCTATTCTATTATACTCAAAATAAATTATGATATAATAAACCAAAAAAGGTTTACTATGAGAACCCTTAGAGTTGAAGTTAGTGACACTATTTATGAACATATTATTTTTTTTCTAAAGAGTCTTCCTAAAAATCTTATTAATATATCTGATGATAGAGAGCATAAGGTTGACAATAAAAATAGTATCAAAAATCAAGTCGAAGAGCTATTTTCAACGTATAAAATCAACTCTTTTCAAGATATAAAAGACCCTATTGCATGGCAAAAGAGTATGCGTGATGAGTGGGAATAATCATATCCTTTTGGATAGTAACATTATTATCTATCTCTCTCAAAAAAAGCTCTCTATAGATGAAATATTTGAAGACAATAAACACTATAGTATCTCACTCATTACCTATATGGAAATACTCTCTTATAATTTTCCTTTAAAAGAAGAAGAGCAATTTATAAAAAAACTACTTTCTCTTTTTGAAATTATAGACATTACTCAAAAGATTGCCCAAGAAGTTATCGTCTTAAAAAAAAGTAGGAAAATAAAGTTACCTGATGCCATTATTGTAGCAACGGCTTTAGTCTATAACTACACACTCTATACAAACGATAAACAACTACATACACTTGAAAATCTAAATATTAAATATTTTAACTGCTAATAAAAGGATAAATACAAATGAAATGGAAAAAGTGGCTAGAAAACTGGGATATGACCTCACTCAAAATCAAAACCCCATTTTTAAATATGGAGTTCAAACCCCAAGATGCTGATAAAAATGCTGCATGGGATTTGTATGTTGAACTGCTGACACGCATTACTACCCAACCTCTACCTAAAGAGCATGGAGATGAGCAAACAGCTTTAAACTCAGTCTTTGCTCTCTTTGCTTTGACGCGTGATGTACTAAAAAAGCATGGTAGAGATGCACAAGAATTTAGTAAAATAGCCATTGTTGTTTTAAATCAAGTGATTCGTCCGTTTACAGCCAAATGGCACAAACTCTCCATCGCTGGTGCTTTTGATGATACAAAACAGTGTGATGCCTTTAGGGATGAACTTAAACAGTTACAGCTTGTGCTTGGTGTCTATACACAAATGTTGGCTGATATGGCTGGGGTTGAGGATTTGACAAAGTTGGAGGATGTTTAACTAGGGAATAAAAATTGCATATTTAAAGCCTAACCCAAGGAGACCATGCAATGAAAATCCGTAAACAAAAACAGCGACTCGTAGGCAGTGAAGCCCCTGCCGTCAAACTAACAATGCTCAATGGTGAAGAGAAAATCATCGGGATGATGGCTGAAAAGGTACAGGTGATGATAACCTTACCTTTTAGTGACAGTTTAAGTGATACTCTTGCTGAGATTATTAAAAAACATCAAGATAAAGCTCTTATCTATACCATCTCTCCAAACACATTACTCAATGTCATGGATGAAGCTCAAAGCTCTATTGATTTTTATAATTTTACTTTTAAGTATGGTGTCAATATTGATGAGTCACTCTGCCACAAAGCTGTTTTTATTGTCAACAAAGATGGTGAGATTCTCTATCGTGAGGTGATTGATGACGCAAAAGATGATTTTGATGTAAATAGTTTAGATAAAGCCCTTGATGAAGCGATAAAATTTAAGAAAAAAGGACACACTCACGAAGAGTGGATGAGTGTTTAAGATGTTGAGCCCAAATACCCTAACATGGATGCTAGAAAACGACTATAACCCTGATGATATCAACAGAGTAGGCAAACATGGTAACTCTGCACTTATGAAAGCTGTACGCGAAGCCAACAGTACAATTGCCAAAGAACTCATAGAAGCAGGAGCCGATTTAGAACTTACAAATGTAGATTGGCAACACAGCCTTATGGAACGCCTGTTTTGGACAAGACTTCACCTGTGTAGAGCTACTTGTCAAAGCTGGAATTGACCTTGACTCCATGAATGACAACGGTGTTACAGCTCTAATGTACTCTGCGAGTGCTGGAAAAGAGGAGATGGTACGACTTCTGCTAGAGTTTGGAGCCGATAAAAGTTTAGAAAACCTCGATGGATTTAAAGCGATAGATTTGGCTGTTACTCCTAAAATCTACAAGATGTTAAAGTGAGGAAAAAATGGGAATCATAGAAGAGAAGATCAAAGAGGATTTAATGCAAACCATTTTTGCTGATACGGCGAATCTTTATGATTTTATAGAGAGTCGTTTTACGTTAGAAGATGAAAAACGTAATGAACTGATTGCTCTACTCAACACGTTCAATAACGATTTGACGTTGCTGTTAAAATCGGTAAAACTTTTGTAAGGTCTAAAATATTTAATCGTCAAAAATGAAGAAATGCCACCCTAGAAGCATTTGAAAATTGGATGGAGGATTATGGAAACTATATTATTTAAGAGTTTACATATCTACCATCGGAAAACAATTGCACTTTCTTTCTTTATCATACAAAGAGTTTAAACACTCTACTAGTTGATAAATCATTGTAATAGGATTTTTTTCGGGGTCAATTTTGCCATAATCTCGATGATGTTGTTTGACTAGATTTTTAGCATTTTTTATAGCTACTTCTTGAAATCCTATAATGAATTTATAAATATCTTGCGATGATTTTTCATATTTCTTTCCATATCTTTCCAAAAATATTGTATTGAGTTTACTATTAAGTTCAGTACGATGTGTAGGTCTAGTAAGTGGTTCAAAATGTAAAATTATCCATAATTCATAGGCATCATTAGAAAAAGCTACACAAATATCTTCTTTTCTTGCTCTTTCCATCACACCTAAATACTTATCTTTACTCCAATTATCTTTATCTATAACTATCCATTCTTTTTCAAAAACCTCATTAGGGTTCTTATTTTTATACTCTCCTATCTTTTCAAATACTCTCTTAGGGTCTTGTCCTTTATCTCTATTTACTAAAATAACTTGACCTGTTAATTTTTTATCCCTAAGTAAATCTCTAAAATAATATTTAGAGGATTTACTATCCTCAAAAGCAATTAATACAGCTTTTTCTTCAACTCTTTTTTTATTGATACTTCTTGCCATGATTAAACCTCAAAATCTAACACACTGATATGAGGAACAGCACCAAACTTACCATCAAGATAATTTTTTTCTAAAACCAAATCATCGCGTACTTTACCTTTTCCATACTCTACCAAAGAGTAAAGTTCACTCGCTCCATAAATATCTTTTTGTGTAAACCAAATTTGGTCTCTTCTAAAAAGCTCTTGATTTAAAAGATTTGTATCGTGTGTTGTAAATATAAGTTGTGCATTATTAGAATTTGTCTCTCTGGAATTAAAGAGTTTTATAATAGCATTTACTAATTCTGTGTGCATGCTATTATCAAGCTCATCTATGATTAATATTTCACCGTTAAGGAGTGTTTCAATAATAGGAGCAGAAAGTGCTAATAATTTTTGAGTACCATCTGACTCAAAATCTAAATCAAATGATTTTAATTTATCAAAAACATTATTTTTATCATATTGAATATGTTGTGTTTCTATGGTTGATAGACCTTTTTCTTTTAACTCTTTTAATAAAAAGCTAGGTAATTCTTCTAATTCAGAATTTTCTTTTTTTAATTCATCAAAAGAGATTTTTTTCTTAGAAATATCATAAATACCAATATCAGCACTCTTGATTAAATTGACTATTTTCTCTTTAAAGTTATTATCCTCTAATTTATCAAAACTATAATGTTTAAACCCATCACTCTTTATATTGGATAAGATATTAAATTGATTAAACCATTTCAAAATATTTTCTGATATTTCACCATTAAATTGTGCAACAACTGATAAAAAAAGTGCATCATCTCTCGTTTTATCGCTAAGTAATTTACCTTCTTTAAACGATGTTCCTAGTGTAATAGTTTGTTTTTCTCTTTCAAAAAGACGAGTTGGCTGTGCTTTAGGTTGTATTTTTTTTCGATATAACCACTCTTTTAAAATCGTTGCGTTTATAGCAATTTCAAATCCATAACGATAAATCATTTTATCTATAATAAATTCAATTTCAAAAAAAGTTTCTTTTTTTTCTGTCTGAGTGTTTAATAAGAATGGTTCTGATAAGTATTTTTTCATTTTTTCAATATTTACAGAATTTCTAATAATACTTTTCATTGTATCCATGGCATCTAAGAAACTACTTTTTCCACTAGCATTAGCTCCATAAATTACAGCTGATGTAAGAAGAGAAACATTATTAATATCAAAAGTATTAGAATCTTTAAGGTTTTTTAATTTTGTAGCTTCCATAGAAAATTCTGTAAAATCTTTAAATGATTTAAAGTTTTCTACTTTAAAATTTACTAACATTATTGTACTCCTACTGTTTATATTTATTAATTTTTGATTTATTTAATAGACTATTATAATTCATAATGAATTATATATCTATTAAGTTTGTGTTTTTTTCACATTTTTATTAGTTTTATACACTTTTAGTCGCATATATATTAGAAATAGATTGCTACCTAGTTAGCAAAAAAAATGATGAGTTGTTAGAGCTTTACATTGCATTAGACAACTCATCGAGTGTGACCTTAGAGGAGTATAAAAAAATTTTAGGAAATATGGCAAAGTCCTATCGTTCCAACTCTAACTTTAAGCACATTCATGTAGAATGAAAAAAATTAACGACAAGGAAACATAATGAAAATAGCAATCCCGGTAAAAGACGAGAGTTTAACCTTTGTAGGCAATGCAGGACATACCCCTAAATTTGCCATCTATGACATGGCAGGAACAGGAATGTTCAAATCATTCAAACTCAACCAAGTCATTGACAACCCAAGAAGTGACCTAGACCATGACCACGGAGACGATGACCACCAATGTAGCCACGACCACAACGATGCAGAACACATTGCCCAACACGACAAAATGGGTGTAGCACTTCATGAGTGTGACTATGTGGTGGTTAAAAAAGCATGTAAAAATACAGCCAATACCATGAATGCAAATGGGATTAGCATTGTTAAATACAGTGGCACCTCTACCAAGAGTGATGAGGTACTTAGAGAAGTTTCTGCTAACTTTAAATAATGGCACACAATATGCATCTACATCTTTATGGAAGAACTACTAAACCTAAGCTATAAAAATGAAAAGGTATTGAGAAGTTGGTAGAGAATTTAAGTAAAAAGTAGATTCAAAAAAGCCTTTAAAACCTCTTATCTATACCTAAAAAAAAATATTAGGCACAGATATTGCATACATTAAGAAAAAGGAACTCCATGAACCCCTGCCTAACCCAAATATGCCAAGAGTTTGAAGTACTCAAAGGTTTTTTAAAACATAAAACTCAAGAACAAGAGACACTGGTCAACAAACTCTTTTTAGAATTTATAGAGTGTTTCAACAGCTTAAAAGAAGAAAAACTTGATTATCCTTGAAGAAAAAGTATCTAGAGGAGAACTCATGCCACAATTTCATCAACAAACCAAACACTCTTTTATGAGCATACGAAAAAACTCCTTCTTTTTAGATTGGAGAACGCAACCCACAACCTATAAAACTTACCCTCATTTTCAACAATGCTTTAAGATAGAAGATTATGAAGCATTAGAGGGCTTAAATCTCATCGGTGGTATTACCTTTGAAAAAGAGTATCCTGAAGGGAAGTATTATCTGAGAACCGTGCCTAGTGCTGGAGCATTGTTTCCTTGTGAAGTGTATGTTCAAATCCGAGGGGTCAAGAGTTTCATCTCGGGAGTCTATCACTACGAGTCCAAACGGGGTATCTTAACGCTACTCCACGAAATAGACAGCGATGGAGTGGAGTACTATTTCCCCTCTAAAGCCAAACAAAAAGGCTTTGTTTTTCTGATTTCAGCCATCTATTTTCGCTCTTCTTGGAAATATCGTGACCGAAGCATACGCTACATTCTGCTTGATGCTGGGCATCAATTAGGGACGATTTATACGGCTCTTTGTGTCATGGGTACGCCAAGTAATTTCGCTTTTGATTTTGATAAACTCGCCCTTAATGAGACCTTTGGATTTAGAAAAGATGAGATGTTTTTAGCCTCGGTTACAAGTGCTGAAGAAACCCCTAAAGATACCATAAAACCTAAACTTACTTTTCCTTATGTGTGTGGGTGTGACCATCTTGAAACAAACACGTTTATAGAAGAGGCGTATGCCCAAAGTGCCAACTATAGTGATGAGCCATTTACGCCACCAAACTTTTTTCAAAATATTCCAAAAGAGCAACTCAAACAAGCCATTATTAACAGGCGTTCTATACGTGCTTTTAGAGGAGCCATGACAAGTAAAGAGAGTTATGAGTTTATCGTTCAAGAGCTTTTTGAATTTGCCAAGTCGCATAACATCGACATCTTTTATACCCTACATCGTGTTGAGGGAGTGCAAGAAGGGCTTTACAAAAATGGTACACTTATCCAAGAGGGGAACTTTCAAGAGAAATCACGCTATTTGAGTTTAGAGCAAAACTTAGGAGGCATGTCGGCTGTCACCTTCTATTTTACTTCAAATGAGGTCGAAAAGTATCAAAAAGTCTCTATTTTAAGTGGATTTATAGCCCATATTATCTATATTCGGTGTGAACTACAAGGTGTTGGATGCAGTGGGATTGGAGCATATTATGACGATGAAGCCAAAGCCTTTTTAAATACACCGAACAATATTTTGTATCTTCTAGCCATAGGAAATTAAAATGAAACAAGAACAACCTATCACCGTCAAAAACGCCATAAAAAAGCCATTATGAATCTTCTTTCCATGATGCCCATGCTCCTAGGCGTCATTGGACTCATAGGCATTATGCAAACCTACATTACCCACGATATGCTCTCTAAACTCTTTGGTTATGGTGTGGTAGCCGACATCGGTACAGGTACACTCATGGGAGCCATCTCAGCAGGTAATCCAGCTGTGAGTTACATCCCGAATTAAAACCTATTAAACTTGCTTAATATACTCTTAAGCACTTTTATGTGGTGGTTAAAAAAGCATGTAAACATTAGGTAAAAGTACTCAAAGAACCAGAGAACTTTAAAATATCAATAACTTCTTGATCACTCAGTTGATGAAAATCTTCATAAAATTGACCTACGGCTTGAAAGTTTTTAGGTATTTCAAGTACCACAACTTCATCACTTTGTGCTTTGAGTTTCTCTACAATGGTAGGAGGAGCAACCGGTACAGCCACAATAAGTTTTTTCGCACCTTCATTTTTCAATGCCTCTATGGCTAAAAACATAGAAGCACCCGTAGCAATACCATCATCTACAATAATAATGGTTTTGTCTTTGTAGGAAAGAGATGCTCTGCCATAAAGCTCTCTTTTTTCATGCATTTTTTCGAGTATCTCTTTTATGTTCTCTTCTATATAATCATCTGATATATGTAAGATTTTTTTAGCATGATTGTCGGTATAATAATACCCCGTTTCCGTTACAGAACCTACTGCCACCTCTTTGTTATAAGGACTTGGAATCTTTTTTACAAAAAAGATATCGAGGGGTACATGAAGCTTGTTAGCTACTTCAAAAGCAAGAGGAACCCCTCCTCTTGGAAGGGCTACCACAATAACATCATTAGAATTTGAATATGAAAGTAATTTGGAAGCCAACAACACACCTGCCGACTCTCTGTTTTTAAACATAAAAAACTCCTACTCAACTTCTTCAAAATGTGACAATATCTTATCTCTATCTGTTTTAACCAAATCTAAAGCCAAATTTTTAATTAACACACTTTTTGTTTGCTCATTGAGCTTTTCTACCAATTGTGCATTTAACGCTTTGGGAAATGCCAAAAAAAGCTCTTCCGGGTTTTCCTCTTCAACAATTCTTTCAATATCATGAGCAACATCTTTGAGTGTTCGTTTTTCTCTTTCAAGTTCAATATCATGCTCTTCTCCCCTTGAATGTCCAAATCTTCCGGCTTCATCACTCACAACCTCATGTAACTTTTTATGGGCATCAATATAGTCCATATCGGTTAAAAGTTCCAACGAGTACGATACTTTAGAATCATGTTCTACAACACCTTTATGTTCTTTAAGATCATACGCTTTAAGTTCTCCTAAGTCAGCAACGATAATTAGGGTTTTTTTTAGTTTCATGGTTATTCTCCTATAGTTTAATGAATATCGTTAAATTATATTACAAAAATACTTTACTTATGTACAGTAATTTTCTTTATATAACTTGACTAAACCTTCTTTTATAAAACTTCTTTTTTATCTTGAGCAAAGTTATTTTCTAGTAGTGCCAACTTCAAAATAATTAAGGTACTTTTCTCATAGCCTTTAATATAAAAAATAAAGATACCAATAAAACCAAAGTTCCTAAAAAATATAAAACCATATAAACATCGGATTGTAAACTATATTCTTTATCTGTAATTGAAAAAAATAGTTCAGGAGTTGCCATTACTAAAAGAGTAGAACGAATATATATTGCTGCAATAAATATGATAGCAACAACTAATACCAGATAGTGTAATATATTTGAATAAGGAGGTAGGTACCAGCAGTTTATAATATGATTAAAAATAGTTTTATCTTCTCCTATATCCATTTTTGGCATATCTTTCTGTAAGATTTCATACATATATCTGCTTTTAGACAAATGCAATACAATCATTACCATCAATACAAGTATAAGTAGAGGAAATATTTTAATAAAATCGATTAAACCAACAGGGATTTTACCTATTGGAGACTGCAATGTATTGAGTCTATTTTCCAAACTTTTTTTCATCTCTTCAGTTTTTTGCATATCCTCTTCAAGCACTACTAATTTTTCTCTTCGAGATTCAGTAACTTCATTTATTTTTTTCAGTGATTTGCTTATTTCATTATTAATTGGATTAAAAGAGTCTGTCACAACACGATCTAACTCATCTGCAATATGCATCTTGTCATCAAATGTACGCCAAAAATTTGGATTTTCCGACTCCAGTCTATTTATATACATAAAAATATCATCAATCGCTTTTTTCGTGAGTTGTTCTAATTTTTCTTTTTGATTTTCTTCAGATAACATATCTAAATTTATTAAAGGTGTAATAATTTCATTTTGGAGTCTATTAACCATTTTAGTAAATTGCTGTTTTGTATACCAGTGAACTCCCTTTTCGAATGTTTGAATATCTCGAGGAAGTAATTTAACAGTATCATACTGTCCTGTTTGTACTCTAAAAGAAGAAGAAAGAGACTCTTCTTCAGCTAAAGCAGAGGATGTAGTCTCTTTTTTAATTTTAGTAAGATCTTGACGTAGATCTTTTGGGAATTTTTGAATATCCCTCTTTACTTCTTTTAAAACTGATTCTATTTGGCTATCCACTTTTTTAATCTCTAAAAAATGTTTTTTTACAATTTCTAAATCATCTTTACTCTTACTCAACCCTGCAGACAATAATTTTTGTTCTTTTTTATAGCTGAAATAAGGCTCTACTATAAAGAAGTGACCAATTATTATAAATAAAATACCAAGACCTAATAAACGACTAAATCCATTTTTTAGACCTACCAAGTCATTTAGAAACATGTTTTGTAATTTTGTCATCATTTCCCTCCATACTTAATCTCTTACTATCATAACTAAAGTGTGTTGTATAAATGTTTTATTTTAAATGTGATATAGTAAACTTTTATTTTACTTTAAATGAGGTCGAAAAGTATCAAAAGTCTCTACTTTAAGTAGATTTATAGCCCATATAAATCTTCTCGCCATAGGAAATTAAAATGAAACAAGAACAACCTATCACCATCAAAAACGCCATAAAAAAAGCCATTATGAATCTCATCACCATGATGCCCATGCTCTTAGGCGTCATCGGGCTTATAGGCATTATGCAAACCTACATCACACCCGATATGCTCTCTAAACTCTTTGGTTATGGTGTGGTAGCAGATATTGGTACAGGTACACTCATGGGAGCCATCTCAGCAGGTAATCCAGCTGTGAGTTACATCATCGCTGAAGAGTTGCTCACTCAAGGCGTAACGCTCTATGCTGTAACGGCATTTATATTGGCATGGGTCACACTGGGCATTGTGCAACTGCCTGCTGAAACCTCTGTTTTTGGCTTACGATTTACGCTCTACAAAAATATCTTAACCCTACTTAGCACCATGTTGGTCGCCTACTTCACCGTGATTACGCTACAGGTATTTTCTTCATGAAAAAAGGGTTAGAGTTTAAAGGGCTAAAGTTTTTATATATCGTCATTATTGCCTACATCGTACTTTTTTTTATAGAACAGAAAAACGCCCTCTTATCACTGCAAAAAGCCTTAGATATTTTCTATCAACTCTTGCCTATTTTTCTCTTTATCATTCTGATTATGACCCTGATTAACTACTTTTTAAGACCCAAACAGATCATCAAGCATTTTGGAAAAGAGAGTGGAGCCAAAGGGGTCATCTATGCTCTATTAGCAGGCATCATCAGCCATGGTCCTATGTACGCATGGTACGGAATGATTCAAGAGCTACGTGAACAGGGAGCCAAAGATAGTCTGCTCATCACTTTCTTTTATGCACGAGCCATTAAGATACCCATGCTACCGTTTATGTTGGGAATCTTTGGTTTGGCGTTTACGCTCATACTCTCTTTTTATATTTTGCTTTTTGCTGTGATTCAAGGGGTGGTTATGGATTGGTTGGAAGAGTAAATAAGTGATATGGTTACCACATCAGTTACAAAAACGCCAACAAAGAAGCCGTAACAGCCACATTAAGTGACTCAACACCACGTTTCATGGGAATCGCAATTGACGCATTTGAAAGTTTTTCAACCTCTTTACTTACCCCTTCACTCTCATTTCCCAATATAAATAGAGTTCTATCGGAATAAGACGCTTTTTTATAACTCTGTTTAGCATGAGACGATAAAGTATAGAGCTGTGCATCTGCATTTTTGAATTTTTCAAGGGTTTTAACCAATGAATTGGTTTTAATGATAGGCAGTCTAAACAGTGTCCCCACCGAAGCTTTTATAACCAATGGAGAAATTTGAGCTGAATTTTTAGTGGGTAAGATAATTGCATCCACATCACCTGCAGCACAGGAACGAATAATCATCCCTAAGTTTTGAGGATTGTGTATACCATCAAGAGCGATGACTTTATAAGAGCTATTCAGCTTTAAAAACTCATCTTCACTAATGGAATGTTCCAAAACAATATCTAAAGCGACACCTTGGTCTTGTTTGGCATTTTTAGAAATTCGAGATAAAGCTTTTTTATCATGATACGCTATCTCAATATTTCTAGTGTTGGCAAGACTTACCATTTTATCTAACTGAGCTACCGGTTTGTTGGAATCAGCCAAATGAAGCTTATGAATTTGAATACTTTCATCTTCTAAAACTTCTAAGACAGCATTACGCCCATAAATAGTAATGATTTTAGCGAAAAAAGATTTTTTAGCTAAATAATCTGCTGAGTCTTTTTCTCTACGCTCTTGCACTATTTTAGAACACCGTTCCATGCGATGGTCTGTTTACCCTCTTCGTTGGTATTAACAGCCGGCATACCCATAATGTTGAATCCTGCATCTACATAGTGAATTTCACCCGTAACACCTGAACTTAAATCAGAAAGTAAATACATACCGGAGTTACCTACCTGCTCAATGGTCACGTTCTCTTTTAGTGGAGCGTGTGCTGCATTCCATTTTAACATAAATGAAAACTCACCAATCCCTGCTGCTGCGAGTGTTTTGATAGGTCCGGCACTAATAGCATTTACACGAATGCCATCACGTCCTAAATCTTCTGCCAAGTATTTGGTGGTCATCTCTAAAGCTGCTTTGGCTACACCCATCAAGTTATAGTTTGGAATGTATTTTACACCACCATAATAAGAGAGTGTTAATACAGAAGCGTTATTTGAAAGAACCGGTTTTAACTCTCTTACAATTTCAATGAGTGAATAGACTGAAATGTCCATTGCAACATCAAATGCTTCTTTTGAGATATCGTAAAAGCGTCCTGAAAGACCCTCTTTAGGTGCAAAAGCAATAGAGTGAACAATAAAATCAATTTGACCCATATCTTTTTCGATAGACGCTTTAAGTGCTTTAATCTCTTCGGGTTTACTGACATCACAAGGGTAAAAACACGCTCCACACTCTAAATCTTCAGCGATGGGTGCTAATTTTTTTTCAAATCTCTCATTTAAGTAAGTAATGGCAACTTCTGCACCTTGATCTTTACACGCTTGTGCAATTCCATAAGCAATCGACTTTTTATTTGCAATTCCAAGGATAATTCCTTTTTTGCCTTTCATAACCATTTGATTCTCCATTATAAAATTAATGGCGTATTTTATCACGATTGAGATAGAATATAAGTTAATAGAAAAATTAAAGTAGGATGAAAATGGAAAAAATATTAATTATCAATACAGGAGGAACTTTTAATAAAGTTTATAACCCTCTCACCGGAAATTTAGATATCAACCCTAAAGATAATGCATTAAAATCTATTGCTAAACATTGGCTTACCCAATTTATGGTTATTAATATTATTGGCAAAGACAGTTTAGATATGACAGACGAGGACAGAGATGAAATTTATAAAACCATTAAAAAATATGATTATTCTAAAATTATCATTGTTCATGGAACCGATACCATGGATCAAACGGCCTACTATTTAGACTTTAAAGATTTAAAAAAATCCATTGTATTAACGGGTGCCATGGTACCCTACTCTATTAATCCTATTGAAGCAACAGCAAATTTTGCTTCTGCCTATGGATACCTTTGTGCTGTAAAGAAAAATGGGGTTTATATTGCGATGAATGGAGTAACCGGAGATTACAAAAAAGTAATTAAAAACAAAGAAAAAGGATATTTTGAAGGATCAAAACAATTTACTTTCTCATAATCTGAGTTCAACGACATATGAAAAAAATATAGCTGTATGTGACCACTCTAGACTTGTTTTTAGATAACATCTTCTCTACAAAGAGACATTATACTAAGTTCAGGAAATAGGGGAGAGCTAGAGCGTCACCTATATGTCGTTGAAATACAATTATAATAAATTAAAACTTTAATAAACATTAAATGTTAAAAAATATACAGAATTACACAACAATATTTTTAAACATACCAAAAACACTATAAAATAAATATTAATATATTTATATCAAACCTAATAGAGTATTGGATTTGGTTGAGTATAACAAAGCATAAGGTATAATCTTTTTAATTTATATCTATGAAGAGAAAAAAAGTATGCAAGAAAACAAACCTTTAGAACAAACCATATACATTCCTAAACCAAGCCCTCATGATCCTGATATCAATGGGCATTTTGGTATTTTTGGTGGGCGTTTTGTGCCTGAGACACTTATGCCTGCTCTTGAACAGCTTAGACTTGATTATGAAGCCGTACGATTTGATGAAGATTTTTGGTCAGAAGTTGACTACTATTATAAAAACTATGTGGGTCGTCCCTCTGCACTCTACTTTGCAGAAAACCTTTCAAAAGAGTTGGATGCAAAAATCTACCTAAAACGTGAAGACTTAAACCACACAGGTGCTCATAAGATCAACCATACCGTTGCACAAGCCGTTTTAGCCAAACGATTGGGTAAAAAGAAAGTCATCGCTGAGACAGGTGCTGGACAACATGGTGTGGCTACAGCTACTGTGGCTGCACTGTTTGGTTTAGAGTGTGAGGTGTTTATGGGTGCCAAAGATGTGGCTCGTCAAGAGTTAAATGTCTTTAGAATGAAACTCCTTGGTGCTAAAGTTCACGCTGTAGAGTCTGGAAGTCGTACCCTTAAAGATGCCATGAACGATGCCATTCGTCACTGGGTCACCAATGCTCGTGATACCTACTACATCATTGGGACGGTAGCCGGACCTCACCCTTACCCGATGATGATACGTGATATACAGTCAATTATTGGTTGGGAAGCCAAAGCTCAACTCAATACCGTAGAGGGGTGTTTACCTGATAAAGTCATTGCCTGTATCGGTGGTGGTTCCAATGCTTTGGGTATCTTTAATCACTTTTTAGAAAACGAGTCGGTAGAGTGTATCGGCATAGAAGCCGGTGGTCTTGGACTTGACAGCAAGCACGGATGTTCACTTGAAAAAGGAAGTCCCGGTGTGCTACATGGACAACTAAGCTACCTACTCCAAGATGAAGATGGACAGATTCAAGAAGCACATTCTATCTCTGCCGGTCTTGATTACCCGGGAATTGGTCCTGAACACGCCTACTTAAAAGATAAAAAAATTGTCACCTACGACCATATAACGGATGATGAAGCGATGGATGCTTTTGTATGGTTGTCACAAAAAGAAGGAATTATTCCTGCTTTTGAGAGTTCTCATGCTGTTGCCTACTTGAAAAAAATGAAAAAAGAAGATATAAAGGGACAGACCATTTTGGTCAATCTCTCCGGACGTGGAGATAAAGACATGATACAAGCAAAAGATATTTTAAAAGAGCAATTTAAATAATTGTAGGGTGCAATTTAATGCACCACAATAAAAATACTATTTAAAGTGGTGCATTAAAATGCACCCTTGAAGGAAAAACATGAATTTCGAATTAACCATAAGCCCAATGAATGATATAGAAGCAGATGTAGAACTGATTATTGTTGTAAACAATGATTTAAAACACCGTTTTGTTCACGATAAAAAAATGCTAAAAAAAGCCGGTTTTTCAGCAGAACAAGATGAGACCTGTTTACTGATTGAAAATAACCGTCTCTATGTCGGTGTTGAGTCTATTTCAAGTGTAAATATTAGAACAGCCGTTGCAACTGCCATTAAAGGCTTATCAAAAACCTCTTATAAAAACCTCAAAATTGCTTCCTACATGAATCATCCAAAATGTACAGCTGTGCTTAGAGCCATGGTAGAAGGATTTGAATTGGGTGCCTATAACTTTGATAATTATAAGAGTAAAAAATCAACACAAGCTATAAAAAAGATAATTATCTCTTTAGAAGAGTATAACAACTATGAACTTGACATAGAAATCTGTGCCATCGCCGTTAACAACGGACAAATAACAGCAGAAGCTACCAACTTTACACGTGATATTGTTAATACTACTCCGGATGATTGTTATCCTGCTGTTATGGCTGATATTGCTGAAAAATTAGCAGAGAACAATGGTTTAACCTGTAACATACTTAAACCTAAACAACTCAAAGAAGAGAAAATGGAAACACTTCTTGCTGTGGCACGTGCTTCTCGTCATAGACCAAGAGTGATCCACCTAACACACAAGCCTAAAAAACCAAAAGCTGTTGTGACTCTAGTCGGTAAAGGTCTTACTTACGATTCAGGTGGACTTAGCCTTAAACCATCGGACTATATGGTCACCATGAAATCTGATAAAAGTGGAGGTTCAGCTGTTTTAGGAATCATGAAAGCCATCTCTGAGATGAACTTGCCTATTGAGGTTCATGGTTTTGTAGGTGCTGTTGAAAATATGATCGGTGGTGATGCCTATAAACCCGATGATGTATTGGTCGCTAAAAATGGAAAAACCATTGAAGTACGTAATACTGATGCCGAAGGTCGTTTGGTCTTAGCCGATGTACTTTGTTACGCACAACAAGAGGTTAAGGCTGACTATATTTTTGACTTTGCAACCTTAACAGGAGCATCTGTGGTCGGTGTGGGACACTACACTTCAAGCGTTATGGGAAACAATGACCTACCTAAAGATGCCGTAATCGCAGCTGCAAAAAGTGCCGGTGAGTTTGCTACCAAACTGGACTTTAACCGTTATTTGAAAAAGTCATTAAAGAGTGAAATCGCTGATATCTGTAACATCTCTAACACACGTTACGGTGGAGCCATTACAGCCGGTCAATTTTTAGAAGAGTTTATCAACAAAGAACATAAAGATAAATGGGCACACATTGACATTGCCGGACCTGCCTTTGTTGAGCATGCTTGGGGAGAGAACCCACATGGTGCAAGTGGTGCCGGTGTTCGTATGATGCTAAGATTACTAGAAAAATTAGCCAAAGAGAAGTAATGTCCATCTTCTCACTGCCAAAACAGTATTATAAAATACTGTTTTATAGTGCTGTATTAATAGTATTGTATCTCGCCATCGTTCCGGACAATATAAGCATACCTTCCATATATGCCGATAAAATTAAACATGCCTCGGCTTTTTTTGTCCTCTCATTTCTACTGAATCGTGCATCTTCAACCATGCAACACCGTTTAAGAAATATGGGAGCATTGTTTCTTTTTGGTCTGTTTATAGAGATTGTACAATCTTTTTTCCCCAATAGAGAATCTTCATTAGCCGACTTACTCGCTGATGCTGTGGGAATTTTACTTTTTCAACTGCTCTATTCACTCTTTAAATTTATTCGAGATAAAATAGAAAAAAATTCATAAAGTACTTTATGGTTAATGCTCCATAAGCACTTAACCCCCTCTTCACCAACATTTAGATAAAATCACGATAATTTTAAAAGACACATATTAAGGAATACCATGGGATTAAGCATCGGACTTGTAGGATTACCAAACGTCGGTAAATCAACCACATTTAACGCCCTAACTAAAGCACAAAATGCAGAGAGTGCCAACTACCCTTTCTGTACCATTGAACCAAACAAAGCAGTTGTACCTGTACCGGACTATCGACTAGAAGAGTTAGCAAAAATTGTTAATCCTGAAAAAATTCAATACTCTACTATTGATTTTGTAGATATAGCAGGACTGGTTAAGGGTGCGAGTAAAGGTGAAGGCTTAGGAAACAAATTTCTAAGCAACATTCGTGAGACCGAAGTTATTTTACATATTGTTCGATGTTTTGAAGATGAAAATGTGGTGCATGTTGAAGGTTCTATTGACCCTATTCGTGATGTTGAGATTATCGAACAAGAGCTTCTTTTTGCTGATCTGGATGCTGTGCAAAAACGTATTGATATGCTTGGTAAAAAAGCACGTGGTAATGACAAAGATGCAAAAGCACAACTCGTCGTTGCCCAAGCACTTATTTTACACATTGAAGAGAACAATCCTGTCTCTACTTTTGCAAACATCGACTCAGATGAGTTTCAAGCAATGAACAAAGATCTACGACTCCTTACAGCTAAAGAGATTATGTATGGAGCCAATGTCGATGAAGATGGACTAGGAGAAGACAATGAGTTTGTACAACAGCTCAAAGCTTATGCAACAGAACGTAACTCTGAAGTTATTAAACTCTGTGCAAGAGTGGAAGAGGAGATGGTAGACTTTGAGGAAGAGGAAAAAAATGAGATGTTGGCTGACCTTGGTGTAACCGAAAGTGGACTTGAACAAATCATCCATAAAGGATTTGATAAACTTGGACTCATGAGCTACTTTACTGCCGGGGTCAAAGAGGTTCGTGCATGGACAATTCGTAAAAATACCACAGCACCAAAAGCTGCTGCTGTTATTCATAATGACTTTGAAAAAGGATTCATTAGAGCAGAAGTTATTGCGTATGATGATTTCATAAAATTTGGTGGAGATAACGGTGCCAAAGAGGCTGGTAAAAACCGTCTTGAAGGTAAAGAATACATCGTACAAGATGGTGACGTGATGCACTTTAGGTTCAATGTTTAATGCCCAACAAATTCTCCAAAAATTTATGAACATTAATTTATGCCAACAAAGGGTAGAGACATGGCTCTACCCCTACAGGTCGCATAGGTTAAAGAATTTACGCTTCTATCCCATAAAGCTTTAACAAACTTTCTACTTTTGGCTCCCGTCCTAACCACTGCTTATAGAGTTCGGACATATCTTCCGAACCACCTCTGTTTAAAATACATTGGTGATACCCATCTGCTTTATCTTGTTTAAAACCCTTTTCATCGATACATTCAAAAAAGGCATCAGCACTTAGCACTTCTGCCCATTTATAGCTGTAATATCCTGCAGCGTATCCACCGGAAAAAATATGTGCAAAACCATTTTGAAACTTGTTGTACGATGGAACTTCTAAAAGGGCTGTGGTTTTACGAATATCATCCAACAACGCTTGAACTTCATCTTCTTGATAGAGTTTTTTATGCAAATTAAAATCAAACAATGAGAACTCAACTTGACGTAAAATGCCCAATGCTGCTTGATAGTTCTTAGTATCTTTAATCTTATCTAACAGCTCTTCACTCATCGGTTCACCTGTTTTATAATGAAATGCAAAACGTTTAAGTATTGGTTTTTCATAGGCAAACGCTTCTAAAAACTGTGAAGGAAACTCAACCACATCCCATGCTACACCGTTAATACCTGAGACTGAACGCTCTTTACAAATTCCAAAAAGGTGGTGAATACCATGTCCCATCTCATGGAAAAGAGTGACCACATCATCATGACGAAGTAGACTTGGATTATCATTGGTTGATGGAGAGAAATTACAGACTATAAATGCTGTAGGTAGATGCTGCTTACCATCGGTATCTACAAAATGTGTCTCCCAATCGTGCATCCACGCTCCACCACGTTTTTCTTTTCGTGCCTCTAAATCAAAGTAGACCCTCCCTGCAAGGATAGTGTTTTTATAGATATCAAACGGTTGTACTTTATCATTCCATACCGTTGCATCGGCTGCTTTGAATTCTACCAAGAAGAGTTCCGAAACCACATCCAACATACCTCTAAGCACTTTTGACTGTTCAAAATAGGGTTTGGTCATGCTGTCATCAAAATCAAACTTCTCTTTTTTGAGCTTTTCACTATAATAAGCAACATCAAAACCTTGTAAAGATTCAATGCCATCCAACTTTTTTGCAAACACTTTTAACGCTTCTAACTCCTCTACAGCTTGAGGATGAGCTAAACGTGCCAACTCCTCTAAAAAGTGTGTGACATCTTCGGTAGTCGATGCATCTTTCTCGGCCAAAGAGTAAGCCGAAAAACTCTCAAAACCTAAAAGTGTTGCTTTTCTCTGTCGAAGCTCAAGTATCTGATCAATCACTGCTGCATTTTCGGGTGCTCTTGACGAATAAGCTCGACTAAGCTCTTCACGATACGCTCGGTTAACACCATAGGTCATGTACGCCAAATACGATGGAATCTGTAAGGTAAATTTATACACTGTTTTTCCATCCACTTCTGTTCTAGCCAGTGCCAAATCACTCTGGGGGATGCCGTCAACATCTCTTTCATTTTCAATAATCAACTCATACGCATTGGTTGCATCTAAAAGATTTTGGGAAAAGTTGTTTGAGAGTTCACTCAATTTTAAATTGATCTCTTCCAACTCTTTTTTCTGCTCCATTGGTAAATTGGCACCGGAGAGAACAAAACCCTTAATCTCATTCTCTATAACTTTTTGAGCCTCTTTATCGTCTGATTTTATCTTTTTTATCTTTTTAAATAACGCTTCATTTTGTGCAATTTGACTTTGAAATTTCGAGAGTTGAGGCAAAGACTCCTCATAGGCTTTTTGTGTGGCTTCTGAATTTTCTACCGAATTCAAATGAGACAATGGTGTAAAAAAGTTTCCAAGTGCTTCATCTAAATCTTGTAAGGGTTTTAACACACCCTCATAACTATAATCATCACTTTGTGTAATACGTTCAATGGTTGCTAACTGATTACTTAAAAGTTTCTCTAAATCTTTGGGAAACTGCTCTAAATCTTTTATTTTAAATTCTTGGAATGACATTTATCTATCCTATTTTTATGTAATTGGTGGATTATATCAAAACTATAATATAATAACAAATTAATAAATAGGAATTCATTTGTCATTCAAAACACTTAAACTTAGCCAAAAACTTTTAACAACCCTAGAAAGATTAGGATACAGCGAACCTTCAGAGGTTCAAATAAAAACAATTCCTCTGTTACTAGAAGGTCATGATGTTTTAGCGACTTCTCAAACAGGTACAGGAAAAACAGCTGCTTTTGTTTTGCCCATGCTTCAAAACTTAAAAGAAGAGAATGAAATGAAAACAGGTGATGAGCGTTATAAGATCAAAGCCCTTATTTTAGCCCCTACTCGTGAACTGGCACTACAAATTCATCATAAAATTGAAAGTTACGGTGAAGCATTTACCCATAAATCGGTAGCCCTTTACGGTGGAATTAAACTCGGCAGTCAAACCACGCAAATTCGTTCAGGAGCCAACATCGCTGTAGCCACCACAGGACGTTTGATCGATCATATTAAAAACAGAACCATTAATTTATCAGAAGTAGAGATTGTGGTACTCGATGAAGCCGATAAAATGTTAGAGATGGGTTTTATAAAAGATATACAATTTATTCTCTCTAAACTTCCTATCAATACTTTAGAGGTTGATGGAACACTTAAAAAACGACAATCGCTTATGTTCTCGGCAACTTTTCCACCAAGCATTATGCGTTTGGCAAAATCTTTTTTAAAAAACCCTATCACCGTAGAAATAGACAAAGAAAACCTTTCAACCAAACAGGTAGAACAAGTGGTGCATTATGTCAACAGTGAAGAGAAAATGCCCCTGCTCTCGACCCTAATTTCAGCAAACAATTGGAATCAAGTACTTGTTTTTACCAATACCAAACTTCAAGCTGATAAAATCGTAAGCTATCTAAATGAAAACGCTATCTTGGCACAAGCCATTCACGGAGATAAAAGTCAAGGAATGCGTATAGAAGCATTGAATGCGTTTAAAGAGAAAAACATTCGTGTTTTAGTGGCAACCGATGTGGCTGCAAGAGGTATTGACATTATGAACTTACCTCATGTCATTAATTTTGAACTTCCTACAAAAAATGAAGATTATATTCACAGAATAGGTCGGACCGGTCGTGCCAAACAGAGTGGTGAAGCACTTTCACTTATTGGAGAAAAAGAGCTAACTCAACTTAAAGAGATAGAAGAACTCATTAATAAAACTCTACCAACCATAAGCACAGAAGGGTTTAACTATACACCTCATGTAAAAGTAAGTCAAAAAAAGAGTGACAGTGAAAGCAAGAAAAAAAATTTAAACTTAAAAAAAGCCAAAGAATTGGCAGAAAAGATGATGGGAAAAGAGAATATGGGTAATAAAAATACGCAAAAAAAAGGAAAACCATCTAAACAAGGCCCATCAAATAAGCGTCACTTTTAATTTTTATAAAAAATAGCACTATTTTCTTTTTAATTAAGAGTAATTTTATCCTATTTAGGTATACTTACAACATATCTTAAGTAGATGAATTGATTTTACATTCATTCCTCCTTTTAAATTGATAGATAAACCTTATAAGCATTTCCCCCCCCAACTATGCTTGCATCCGTCTTTTCACTACTTAAGATTAAATCTCCTTTTATAGTTACACTTGTATAATACCTCCAATAATAAACACAAAAGATTTTTCATGAATAACTGGTTCCAATTTGATAGACGTATCCTTCAACAATTAAATTTTATATTGATTTTACAACTGATTCCACTTTTTATTTTGTCCTCTTATCTGGTATATGAGATTAGAGAGAGTCTGTTTCAAAAACAGATCATCTATTATGGTATCGCTGCTGTGACTTTTTTTGTTGCTTTCTTAATCCCTTGGCGTAAATTTCAATGGCTTATCCCTTTGGCTTACTGGATTAACCTAATTCTTCTTCTCAGTGTAGAATTTTTTGGGAAAAAAGTACTTGGTGCACAACGTTGGCTGGAAATCCCTTTTACCGGTCTGACCATTCAACCTTCTGAATTTATTAAAATTACCGTACTTCTAATGTTGGGCTACATCATCTCCCGTACCCCACCACCTTCAGATGGCTATAACTGGAAGATGTTTACCAAACTCTCATTTTATATTCTAATTCCATTTTTACTGATAGCCAAAGAACCTGACCTAGGAACTGGTTTGGTACTACTACTAACAGGTTATGGCGTTCTATTCATCATTGGTATCAAAGCAAAGATTTGGATGACCATACTGCTCATTTTGGGACTCGCTGCACCTATTATCTACACACATGGTTTAAAACCATATCAAAAACAGCGTATTGCTAACTTTATTGGAGAACCAAGTTACCATGTACAACAATCAATGATTGCTATCGGTTCAGGGGGTATGGAAGGGCAAGATCAAGAAGAAGCAACACAAACACAACTTAAATTTTTACCAGTCTCCTCAACCGATTTTATTTTTGCTTATTTGGGTGAACGTTTTGGTTTTACCGGAATGATGGTAACGATAGCACTCTACATTGCTTTGATTTTACATTTGATGTACATTGCCATGAACAATGCTAAAGATTATTTTGTAAAGGTGCTCTCTTCAGGAATTGCATTTTTATTCTTTATCTACATGACGGTCAACATCTTAATGACCATCGGCTTGGCACCTGTGGTGGGGCTTCCTCTACCCATGTTCAGTCATGGAGGAACCTCATTCATTATTTTCTCTATTCTTTTTGGTATTTTAGAAAATTTACTTGCTTTTAGATTCTATTTTATGTATAATTCTGACTCGAAAATAACGATGATGAAGAAATAATCTTCTGGTCAAAATTTTTGCTCTAAGTGGGTCTGTAGCTCAGTTGGTTAGAGCACTCGGCTCATAACCGAGTGGTCGGGAGTTCGAGTCTCCCCGGACCCACCACTAATTTTTTAAAATCAATCTTAAATTTTATTATCTTAAATACCTGTTTAAGAAGTTCCTATTTGGTATAATAAATCAAAAAAGGATAATCATGCTTGTAAAAAACTATACTGAATATTACACCGTCGAAGATTATCAACATTGGCAAGATGATTGGGAATTAATTTATGGTTCACCTTATGCCATGGCTCCATCACCTATGGTTACTCATCAAAATATCAATATGAAAATTGCAAGACAATTAAGTGAAAAGCTAGACAATTGTCCAAAATGTCAAGCCTTATTTGAGATAGATTGGGAAATTTCAAGTGATACCGTTGTAAAACCGGACACCTTAGTTATCTGTTATGAGCCTGATGAAAAACTTACTAAAAAGCCTGAACTCATTTTTGAGATTATCTCTTCTTCAACTGTAAGACGGGACGAAACACTAAAGTATGAACTCTACCAACAAGAAGGCGTTGAGTTTTATGTTATAGTCTACCCTAAAAAACAAGTAGCAAAAGTCTACAAACTAAAAGATGGACGCTACATAAAAGCAAGTGATTTTTCTGATGAAATGTATGAATTTGACATGAATAAATGCAAAATAGATTTTGACTTTTCTAAGATTTGGCGTGTAAGGTGATTTGAATCAATCCAACCTATCACGTGCAACAGGCTCATTATCAGGAACCCTAATCGTATGAGCCTGAAAAAATCACTTAAACCCATCCGTAAAAAGATAGTGCAAAACAATAACGTTTTTAAAACCATAAGACGGGTTTATACCCATCTTTCCGAACTCTCAAATGATGAGATACTTAACTACTATCATGTCGTATCCATAAAAGAGTTGCATGCCCATATAGAGCATATTAAAACCATTATTTTAGAGAAAACAGAGAACTATAAAGATGAGTTAGAAGCCATAGACAGGTGCTTTTGTACTGATAGTCATGGTAACTTTAAAGACCTCTACTTCACTCAAAAAGAGACTCAACAAAAAATAAATCTTCTCTATAAAGAACAACGAATAAAACTAAAACTCTATCCTTGTCCTTATGATTGTGGGTGGCATTTGACAAAGGAGTAAACTTACTTATGTCAAACCACCATTTTGATATAATAAAATCCAAAAATGAACCAAAGGCAATCAAAATCTCCATGCATCATTTCACTAACCAATCCCTCCTTACGATTATACAGTGGTTAAAAAAAGAGTTACAGACTCATAACCAACTTACCTTTACGGTTTTAAACCCCGATATCTCTTCTAAATACAGTGGTGAACTCATAGAGGTAGATAAGCAAACCTACATCTACCGAGGCTACAAAGCATGGATAAATCTAGCCGAACTGCATCACTGTAAAATGCTAACGCCCATAGCAATGAATGAACATATTGTCAAAATCACCTTTCAAAAGCTCAATACTCAGGACTCTTTCCACTCAGTAGCCATTGAAAACAGAGAAGAGAAATATGGAACCCAATCTAAATTTTTTAACATCAGTAAAAATGAAGAGCCCACCTTTTTACATGCCTACCACAAAGCTCTTGAAGCTGTTAAAATCGAAGAACGAAAACAGATTTTAAATTTGGGGATTAACAAGGGAGATGAGTTTGAACTCATCGCTCAAATGGTTAAATCTAAATGCTTTGATGCCATGCAATTGGTGGGCATTGACCACGCTCAAACAGCATTGGAGTTTGCGAAAAAACGTTTCTCAAAAGAGAATGTACACTTTTATAAACACGACATCAATAAACTCTCTACATTAAATTTATCAAAATCAGATCTCATTATTAGTATTGGTACCCTGCAGAGTCCCGGCATTCACTACAAAACTTTTTTAATGTCACTGGTGCAAGAACATTTAAGCTATGATGGAGCTTTGATTTTAGGTTTTCCTAATAGCCGTTGGATAGATACAGAACTGATTTACGGAGCCAAAGCTCCGAACTATTCCTACTCTGAAATGTCCCTACTTTTTAATGATGTAATCTTTGCTAAAAAGTACCTACAACAAAAGAAATTTAGAGTCACCATTACCGGTCGAGAGTATATTTTTTTAACAGCCACTCGTATCAATCTTACATAAATATATTAACATACAATAAGGAAATTCCTCATGCCCAACAGCAACATAGAAAAGTTTCAATTAAAACCTTTAAAAGAGAGCCGTTTTGTAAAACCAATTCAAATTGAATACAAACAGAGTGGTGTTCAAAAAGTATGGGAAGCTGTAAAATCCCATGATAGTGTCGCCATTTTGGTATACCACCGTGAAAAAGAAGCCTTTTTAATTGTAAAACAGTTTCGCCCACCTGTCTACATGAATGACAAAAATCACTCCCTCACCCATGAACTTTGTGCCGGTATTGTCGACAAAGATACCTCATTAAAACAGATAGCCAAAGAGGAAATCAATGAAGAGTGTGGTTACGATGTTGAACTGGAAAATATCGAAGAGATAACCTCATTTTTTACCAATGTCGGTGTCAGTGGTTCTAAACAATCTCTCTTTTTCACCGAAATAGACGAAAGTATGAAAGTACATGAGGGAGGAGGCATTCATGATGAGCAGATTGTTTTAGAGTTCATCCCTCTTGAAGAAGCCAAAGCCTTTATTTTTGATACCTCAAAAGCCAAAACCCCTGGACTGATGTTTGCTTTTTATTGGTTTTTTGAGAATTTTGTATGAATGTATAGTACTTCATCAATGACACCTTACCGTATCTACGCCAAACGCTTCTACCTTTTCAACATCTATATTTTCAAAAATATTGTCACATATTATGTGGTTAAAATAAAGAACATCACTGCTGTTTGCACGTGATAAACCTATACCGTTATCAACATTTGAAATCCTATTTTGAGAGATGATTGTATTTTTAAATGCTTTGGGAGAGGTAGGACTCCAGTGTCCTAAAAAATAAGCGATGGCTGTTTTATCAGATTCTCCATACTTAAACCAAGAGTTATTAATCCTATTTTTAAAAACATCTACATTATACATAATTAACTTGTCTTCTCTATCTTCATAGAGTTTACCATAGGATAGTGTTATGCCTCCACCATTAGACTCTTCACTGTATTTACCATCAATAAAATTCTCTTTTATCAGTATGTTATAAGGAGAACTATGTGTGCCATCATCTCCATTATGTCCCGAGATACTAATACCAGCTGTATCATACTGAGTATTGTAAGAGACAACACTATCAGCTTTCATGGCACCCAAATAGATTTCTCCAGACTCATTAAGAGGGTTTGTTTTACTACATCCACTCTTTTGATCTACAAGGTTATTGACAATATACAACCAGTTATATGAACGTGAAATTACTACTTTACTTTCATCAACAACGGGAACGACATCCCATTGTGGAAATATCTCTATAGGGGTATTGGGTGCTGCTTTATTATGAACAACTTTTCTAGCTTGCCCAATTCCTGGCCCCTCAGTGACATATACCCAATAGTTTAAATACTGATTCGTTACATTGGCTTCCAGTGTCTTAACAGGTGTGATAGTCGATAGCGTAGCTTCTAATATCTCTGACTGACCAATAAAAGCAGAGTCATTATAGTTTGTATCTATCGCTATAGCTTCACCCCAGTTTGCTCTATCACCTGTACAGTGTAGTTTATTATTCGCTACTAATGTGTGTTCAGAACTGTCTGCCGTATGCCAAAACATACCAGCTCTAAAACTGTTATAGGCTCCTCTACCATCCAGTAGATTATCAACCACTGAAAATCTAACAGTTCCACTGAGTTCAATAGCAATTGGCCCTTGAATGGCTATGGTTTCGCCATTAACGTCACCGTAAAGCATAGCCCCTCCAGGAAACATTGTATTGTTAAAAATCACACCATCCTTATTTGTAAAGTGATCACTATCAGGATACTTTAGCGTTGGGTCTCCTCCAAGTCCCACGGCTTCAGAGTGTGGATGAAAAATATTATTTGATACATATAGCTCTCGTGCAGGTAAGCCTCTAGTTGATATGGCATATTCCATGTTGCTAAAGTAACACGCCTCTATCTGAACATTCTCAACAACCTCAGGGCCATCTATATGCTTCCACCACGGTGGTTTTCCTATATAGAGTGCCATAGAGTGTACTCTATACTCTTCACTACTTAACTCATCAATAAATGAGATTCCTTTAACGATATTATTTCCTTGGAGAGTAAAAAAAGCTTCATCACAGTTTTCATCTACTCTTTTTATAATCGTTTTTTCTTTTCCAGCACCAACCAAGTCTATATTTGGTTTTACAATATGTCCTAATAGGTGTTCTCCTCCATACAAATTCGAATGTTCTGTTTTTACAAGTCTCCAAGTCCCCTCGGGAAAGTATACTTCTCCACTACCATTGGCTACTGTAGCAGCGATTGCATCTCTCATGGCAGGTGTATCATCTTGATTATCGTTGGGTATGGCTCCATAGTCTGTAATATTGAATCTCTTTTTTTCTGTTGGGTCTGGTTCTATTAATAGTTTGTTCTCGCTTTCTCTATTAAACATCGTAACGGTATAGTTACCCTCTTGCATGCTTTGAGGCAGGTCAAAGTAGAGTAGATGTTCTGCACTTTTTTCTTTATATATTTTTGGTATTACTTCATAGGTAATATTTGTAGTGTCATTTGTTAAAGTGATTGGTAGTTCTTTATCTGCTGCCAGTTTTAGGTTTCGTCCAGCTAAAAAATATCTTCTTCCAAATGTAGAGAATCCTTTAGTTGTATATCCTCTTTTTGGAAATATCCATTGGGGTCTTGGGTCATTTAGGAGTACTCTTTTACTCCAACTGCCTTGTCTGTTTTTTACCCATAGTGCATATATCTTATCTTGGGTTGCAGACTTTGGGAATTTTACTGATAGAGAGTATGGAGCATCATTATTGGATATGACGTTTAGAAACTCTTTTTTATTTGAATTATCAGATGGCAGGAAGTCTGGGTTATTTGGAATCGTGTTGGTATCTGTAACCTCTTCGTAGTATACACTTGCATTGGCATCTATATCGTAACCAGGGATGGTTACGATTCTGTTGCTTTGAGTCTCACTTGGGCTTTGGTAGTCGGTGGTGTGGTAGAGTTGTGGAGTGGTATCGGCACTCATTACAGTTGAACAAAGTATCAACAATAATAAAAAACCCCTTAGTTTTCTTTTATACATCTTACATACCCCTTATCAGTTTTTATAGCTTGGTAATCATTGCCATCTGTAAAAAGTATACTCCATACTTTAGTATTGTCTGCCTTGTAAAGCGTTGTGGACCAGAAAAACCCATTTACACCATTTTCAAAAACCTGATTAATGGCTGGATTTGAACGGTTCCTATCCACAATAGAGCGAAGCTCAACAATAGTAGGCAATCTCCATTCACTTTTATCCTGTAAAGTTAAGTTGCTACAATACTCTGTCGCTTGTTTATACGTTATAAATTGCTTGTCAATATCTTCACTATCTTGCCAAGTCAGATTATTACTGATATCATTAACCATTTGACTTTTAGTTTTAACCATAACAGGACCAACTAGAGCTTCTCCTCGTACACATCTTGTATAATGGGGTGTTGTTTTATAGCTAAGTCCATCACTTCCATCATAAAAGTTTATTCCCAGTGCTAGTGAATTATCAGAGGTATAGGTATTAGATGACCAGTAGCTGGTAGCATTGGTATAGATGAACTTGCCATTAGTAGCTGTATCAAATTTATCAGTATCCACTATGCTAAAGAGTTCCTCTATAGAGGGTAATCTCCAATCATTATAACCAGCAATGGTTAATTTTTTACAATAACTTTCTGCTTGAACCAATGTCTTTAATGAGGTGTTGGTATCACTGTTATCTTGCCACATTAGCCCTGTAGTATCAGTTATAATTTCAGTAACAATGATTGGCACCTCTTTATCATCTGTATCATTACTTTCTGTTACGTTTACCAAGGTACTTTCATTAAGTGTAGTAGTTGCTACTGTAGTATCAACTACCTCTCTCTCTTTAACAATAACCGTTCGTTCAGTGGTAGTTTTATTCCCTGCTTTATCAGTTGCTGTATAGGTAATGGTATAGATACCAACCGTTGAACTCTCCATACTTCCTGTTGTAACAACTTGAAGAACACCATCCCTATCATCTTTGGCTGTAGCTCCTGCATCAACATAAGCATCGTCTTTGGTTATGGTTACAGTCGCACTTCCATTGAGTGTAATGATAGGTAGAGTAATATCACCACTGTTCTCTCGAAGATGCTCTATTGCTACTGCTTCTAATACCAACTCTATACCTTTATTGGTCAATAACTGTTTTACTTCACTTATATCCATCTCAGATATTTTTCTATTTTTTCCAAAATTGATATCATTTGGAATAGTAATAGCTGTGCTAATATCCCCATCATCATCCAGACTTTGAAGCAGAACGATTATTTTAAGTACCTCTTTATTGTCTATATCGGCTCTACTAACACCTGCTAAATCTTGTGGAAGAACTCTTGAATCAGCTGTCTGTTTATAGATTGTACCCAACTCTATACCCCCAACAGAAAACGATATGGGCAATACCAAACATTCAAAACTACCATCTTCACTTGTTAATGCTGTTTTTTTTTCACATGTATAGGTAACATTTATCACAGGTGAATCTACCAGTTTACCTTTAATGAGTTCTCTATTCTCAGTAGTTCCACCATCACCTCCACACCCTGTTAAAAACAAAAAAGCCAATAGTGAACTATAAGCTCTTTTTTTATTGATCATTTTCTCCCCTTATATAAAATTAATTTTGTCTTTTTAAAATTTTAACATAAAAATAAATTAATTTAGAAAACTTTTACCAAAAGATGATAATATGATATTAAACCTCATAAGGAGCATGATATGCAAAAAATAGCCATCACAGGTGCATCTGGATTTGTGGGAACAGAACTTGGTCATCTATTAAAAAAACATCATTATGAAGTCATTCAAATCAAACGTAGCGATTTACAAGATGTAAGATTATTAAGCCTTAAACTCACGGGTGTTGAAGCCGTTATTAATTTAGCAGGAGCCAACATCATCCAACGTTGGAGCGACAGCTACAAAAAAGTGCTTTACCGAAGTAGAATAGATACCACCAAAATGCTTGTTGAAGCCATCTCACTTATGAAGCAACACCCAAAAACACTCATTTCGACTTCTGCCATTGGTATTTATAAAAATAATAAACACTATGATGAATATAGCAATGACCATGAAGAGAACTTTTTAGCCAAGCTTTGTTTAGATTGGGAGAGTGAAGCCCAAAAAGCTAAAGAGTTAGGCGTTAGAACCCTTATTTTTAGATACGGTATTATTTTAAGTCAAAATGGTGGAGCATTACAAAAAATGCTTTTACCATTTAAACTTGGCGTTGGTGGAATCATTGGAGATGGGAAACAAGCCTTTTCATTTATACATATAGAAGATTTAAAACGTTTCTATCTTCATGCTTTGGAACAGACAGAACTCCAAGGTATCTACAACATGACCACAGAAGAGCCAACCACCAATTATGGTTTAACCAAAGCACTGGGACAAACACTTAAGCGACCAACCATTTTACCTCTACCTGCATTTGTGTTACAACTACTATTTGGTGAAGGCTCAACGGTTTTAACCGATGGACAAAGTGTTGTACCCAAAAGAGTTTTAGAGAGTGGATTTAAATTTAAATTTGCGACGATTGAGGAGGTGCTTGAAGATTTATTGGCATAATTTTTAACAAATCAATTTATCTTTAATAGCATTTTCTATAGACTCATATAAATTTTAATACTACAAAGGCGAATATATGAAAAAAATTCTACTTACATTGGCAGTGCTACTGCCACTAACCCTCACAGCAGATACCCCTAAAGAGCAAAAAGTGGTTTTTGATTGTTCATCAGATGATTTTGATTTTGTTAGTTCTCGTTTTTGGCTTATTGAGCAGAGTGCATTGGAGTATAAAGAGACCAAAACCCCTTATAAAATAGTGCTTACTATTCATTCTGGTTGTACCGATGTGGTTTCAAAAGAGAGTGCAGAAGATGATGAAGTATTACAGAAAATTCAAAAACGAATGAAAGAGCTTTCTGAAAAACATGCTGTCTCTGTAGAAGCGTGTCAAATAGCTCTTGACAGTCATGATATTACTAAAAAAGATCTTTTACCCTTTGTATCATCCGTTCGAAACTCGATTACACGGGTTATTGCTTTACAGAACGATGGGTATGCATTTATTCCATTTAACTAAAAATTGAGGTGGGATTGAAGTCTCCACTTCCTTACGCCCAAAAATCCTCATCGGTCATGCCACCACGCTTCTTTTTGGCAACAATAGAACCCTTCATGGTCTTCTCTCCACACATATCTTCGTCCATAAACTCTGAAATATGCATAAGGTCATAACGATCATCAAAGGTCACTTCTAACTCACCCTCTTCCAACATGAATCTTCGGTTAGATGGCTCTTTTGTGTTGTCAGGGTGATGCATAAAGGTTTCCAAAATTAAAATTCCATCCTCTTTTAGGGCATTTTCTATTTGAGGAAAGAGTGAACGCTCCAAATAATAAGTACAAACAATTAAGTCATATCGGTTCTCTTCTAATTTATAAGTATCAAAATCTACCTCTTTAGGTCTAATATTCTCTATATCCTTTAAGACTTTCAGTGCTGTAGGGCTAATATCCAAGGCATCTACTTTAAAACCTTGTTCAGCTAAAAACTTACTGTTTCTACCTTGACCACATGCGATATCTAACGCCATTTTTCCTCTGGCAAGTTTGGCGTATTGTTCTACAATTTTTACGGGTTCACTGGGCATATTTTTTGTTTGGTACTTACTTTCCCAACGTGTTTTGTCTTCTAATGACATGACTTATCCTTAAATTAATATCTGGCTATTTGACCTATTATACTCTATACGATTCCAAATCAGGAGACTTTCTACACCATTTTAAAAAGAGTCTGTCAGGATTCACCCGTGCATCTACCTCTTTACCTTCTACAATATTATCTGCCAACATTTTTCCCATAAGTGGACCAAAAACAAAACCTCGACCTCCTAAACCATTACAAACATAAAGGTTCTCTATTTTCATTGGAGCCTCTTTCAATCTAACTCCTTTTGGAAGTTTAGGGTGTTGCTCTAACATCTCGTAAACATCAATCACCGAACCAACCAAAGGAAAGTAATCTTTTGAACCTGAACGCATACCACAAAAGGTCTCTTTGAGTTTAAAATCAGAGGTATCCACCATGCTACCTGCTGTTCCAAAAATGCCTTCTAATGGCTCCCCATTGCATCGAATGCAAACATCAACTCCTTTTTCATGGGTTGCCCCTATTTTAACAATGCCATCAATATTTGCCGAAACCGATATTTGCTTATGCATCGAGACATCGAGCTTAATATTGGTCTCATAATCACCACGTGTTCCCCATGTGCCTTTAACACCCATATAACGCATATCGACAAATTTGTTTTCATAACCTGTCGCCAAAATAAGCTTTTTAGTACGATGCTCACCAATCAACCATAAATCCTTTTTATAGTTTAAACTGCGTACTTCATACTGCTCATAAGGAATATTTTCAATCAGTGCTTGACACATCCCAGGAGCATCACAGATTCCAGCCTCATCAAATAAAAAACTCTTAAAAGAGTCATCTATACCCAATGCCTTTAACTGCTCTGTTTCCATTAATTCACGACTTGAGCTGTTGGACTTTTCATACTCATCAAAGTTTTTAGCATCAGAACCATCTTTAGGAATACGAATCACACCTGTTTGTTTAAAATATTGAGGAAAATGTTCACGGTAGAAATCTTTAGCAAACTCAAAAGCTTCATTGGTTAAAGTCTGTAGCTTGGAGCCTTTACCGATTTTAGGAGAGACAAAAGCACCGGCAGCCGAGGAACCACCCGATGCTGCAATACCTGAACGGTCAAGTACCAAAACATCTAAACCTTTCTTTTTCAAAAAATAGGCAGAAGAACACCCTGCTATACCTGCACCGACCACAATAACGTCGTATATTTTCATTCTATTCCTTATATGAGCAGCATTCAATAATATTGGTATTTACAAAAATTTAAGCATCTCGTCTTTAATCAACTCTTTTTCAACCACCATTCCATGTTTAATCTCTTTGCTAAACAACGAATCAATCATCATAGGTACTTTTTGGGAAGTATGCTCTGCAATCCACTTTAACGCTTCTATGTCGTTAGCCGTTTTATCTGACCCCAATGCACGAGCTACCGTGGTAGAAAACTTTGTCCACTCTGCTGTAGAGTAGACAATGGTTTTTAAATCTTTAGGTGTACTCTTCTCATACGACTTCATACATGTTGCTGTATGTGGATCCATAATGTACCCTTGTTGTGCATATTTGGCAATATACGCTTCACACTCATCATCTTCGCTGTACGTTGCTTCAAAATCTTCTTGAATTGATGCCAACTCTTCTGATGTTAAAATGTATTTACCTTCAGAATTCAAGGCATCCATAAGTTCTTTGGTTCTTGCTCCTCCAAACTTGTCAAACAAGACTCTTTCAACATTTGAACTTTTTAAAATGTCCATTGCCGGTGACTCTGTTTTAATAAGTTCCCGACTTCCCATGTCATAAACACCTGTGTCGATTAAATCGGTTAAGATGTTATTTACATTTGAAGCTACCAAAAGTTTCTCTATAGGAAGACCGGCTTTTTTAGCATAGTATCCACCAAGAACATTACCAAAATTTCCCGATGGTACAACCAAATAAACATTCTCACCCATGCTTATCTCATTTTGACGTACCAACTCTAAGTAGCCATGAAGGTGGTAAATAATTTGGAAAATAATTCGCCCAAAATTCACAGAATTTGCAGCTGAAAGTTTAATGTTTCTATTTTCTAACTCTGCTTTAAAATCTTCAGAAGCCAAAAGCTCTTTAAGCATGTTTTGTGTGTCATCAAAATTACCGACAACCCCAATCACTTTTTCATTTTCTGCCTCTTCAGTTACCATTTGAAGTCGCTGAACATCCGATGTTCCACCATCCGGGTAAAGACAAGCCACTTTGATGTTGGCTTGATCTTTAAAAGTCTCTAACGTTGCAGGACCCGTATCTCCTGAGGTTGCAGCCATAATCAAATAGTTCTCACCTCTCTTTTGAGCCTCTTTTGCCAAAATGTACCCAAACGGTTGTAACGCCATATCTTTAAAGGCACGTGTTGGCCCGTGGTAAAGCTCCATTACAAAACAGTCATCTTCTATTTTACTTAAGGGTACAGGATTCATAGGGTCATCAAAGGTATCATAACGACTTAATGCTACGTTTAGTGTGGCATCATCTATGTCGATTTCAAAACTTTTTAGCACATCCAATGCCAAATCTTTATAGTGACTATTTAGATGCTTTTCTAAAAATGTTGTGTCAAAGGTAGGTAAAGTCTCAGGTACATAAATACCCCCAAAACTGGCACTTGGACTTAAAATAGCCTCTGAAAAACTTACCTTTTTAGCACTCACTCCATCATTACCACGTGTCTCTATAAATTGCATACTTTATTGTCCTAGATATTTTTGTTTGAATTATAGCAAAATAAGCTTATTTACTTCACTTCAAGGCTATCCTCTAAACAGCTTCCCCAACAACCAATTTTGCTTCTCTTTACCCGAACAGACATAATGCAACTCATACATATTTGAGGCAATGAGTTCGATCTCTTCAGCACTCTCTTCATCACAAGCAAATAGAATCTCATCATTCAATTGTAAAACTTCATTTTGAGGTAAAAGCACTTCTTTACCATTGCGTTTTAACAACAATGCAATGGCTTTATGGTTGTTGTTCCAGTCTTCTAAAGAGCGTAATAAAACATCTATGTTTACTAATTCTCCTCGCTCTATTTCATGATAGAGTGCATAAGCACTCTCTTCATCAATACTTAACTTCATAAGCTTAGGATTGTCCCCCAACTGACTTTTCAAAAAATTGACCAATGCCCTTCCCCATGCTTCATCTTGATAGAGTGTTTTCTTTAAAAAAGCATGTTTTAAAGGATGTGCCAACTGCAGAGCTGTTTTGTTAATCAATATCCGTTCAATAATAAACAACCAATCACTTTTTGTCGCTTCAAAAATACTCACCTCCTTCATGGTATTTTCTCGTGCAATCACATAGATATTGGGGTTCAGTTTTTTAGCTGTTAACAAAATAGAGATGTTATCGATATCGTTTTGTGTACCTGCAACCAAGCCTACGGCTCTCTCAATACCTGCTTGAAGTAGAATCTCTTTGTCGTCAGCATTGGCACGAATAAAGGTTTTATTCTCTATCATCTCACGTGTTCCCATAAGATGCTCATCAATAATCACATACTCAATACCGTGTTTATCAAACTTCTCTTGAATGGCTTTGCCTAAACGCCCATACCCACAAATAATGTATTTTCCCTGAGGTAAAAAGCTGGCTTCGTCAGCCAAGTCAGCATTTTTATAAATCCAGTTTTCAAGTATGAGTATATGAGGTGAAGTCAAAGCGATGTCAATACGTTTTGCAAAAATTTCAAAGGGATTTTCTACTTTAGCAATGTCAGTGTCAAGCAGTGAGTTAATGGTGTCTTTCCACGTTGCCTTGGTAATCATGGTGACATTCGGATTTAAAAATTTGGTTAAAATGGCAATGCGTAAATTTTTCTCTTCTTCAAAAAAATGTGCCACAATGGCTTTACAATTTGTCTGATGTATTCCTGCATCTTCTAAGGTTTCCGTTAAAAGGGCATTCCCCACCATCACAGGAACAGATTTTGAAAAATCTTCAAGTAAAAATCCATGAATATTCTCTTCACTGTTGTCAATCAATACCACATTTAATCCCACATTCACCAATTTTCTAATCACTTGTGAATGAACATGATTGTATCCCAAAATAATAATAAAATCCGATTTAAGCATTTTGACACGTTTTCTAAATTGACTTTTCATTAACTCAGATTTAAGTGTTTTATCAGAAATAATACTTACCAACGCACCAATTCCATAAAACCACCCAATCACGGTCAAATAAATACAAATCAGTACCCACAATCGCTGTTCATACGTAAAGGTGTACGGGGTCTCACCAAAACCAATGGTTGAAGCTGTATAAGAGATAAAATAAAAAGCATCAAAAAAAGTTAAATGATAAACATTGCCTTGATCATCCATACCATCAATAAGTACCATACCCAAAATAGAGATGGCGTACGTCACTATAATGACAATAATCGGTTTTCTTAGACGCTGTAAAATAATCCATAAAGCATTATCACTCATGGTTTATCTTTTAGATTTTAATGTTTCACCAATGTATAAAATAACGGATGTTAAGTTGGCTAAAAATGCTCCACCCGACAAGGAAATAATGGTTGCCATATGACTGGGTGTAAACGTAGAGGTATACTCCACAACCGTCCATACTAAAACAGCAGCAATCAATTGTATATCTGCCACCAAAGAACTCGCCAACAACACTGAACCTATCTGTGTTTTATCTCCAATTTTTAAAGCCGTAGCAATCAAAGAAATCACCAGTGCTGCAAACAACTCATAGCTACTGTGCAGTTCTACATTGTCCATATCTCCATAAAAAAATCCAAAATTGAGTGTCATTGCCAAAATGAAGAAAAAACCCGAGATTACTTTTTGTAAGTTCATGTGTTGTCCGATATTAAATTTAAATGATTATAGTATAATTTGAATTAAAAGACCTCAAAGAGTATCGTCTTTAAAGCTTCTCTCATCTCTTTGCTCAAAACTTTTTGATTTGAAAATATAAAAAAGGGAACCGAATTGGCTCGTGATGTTTTCAATCTTTTTCTAACGGTTGAAACTTCATCAATAAGTACTGTTTTTTCGCCATCATAGAGTAAGAAATTTTTATCTAATCCGATAGAGAGGGAGATAATAGAATAAGCATAAAACTCATCATCTTTTCCATAGGTATCCGTAAGATTCCCCAAAGACTCCTCTAATGTTTTACGTTGTTCAGTTGAGATAACACCAAATTTCTCTCTCACAAGGAAACGTTCCTCTTTGGTAAGTCCTAAAGTGTTGTAAAACTCTGTAAGGTTTTTCCAGTTGGCTTTGAACATATTTTTACCAAAAAGTATGTCTTCAAACGCTGCCAAGTAGTAACGCTCTTGGTAGGTAAGGCTAAGTTGATATTTAATTTTAAAGTACTCTTTTTTAAAAAGAGATATTAACCAATTTTCATCAAGCTGAGAGATGATGTCCAGCTGTTTAGAAGGATTGTTTTCTGAAATAAACTTCCACATCATCGCAATGGTTTCATAGACCTTTTTATCTTTTGGAGCGATGGAGAGGTACTCTTTTGCCAAAAAGGTAATGACCTTTTCCAAAAGCGTATCCAAACGACTGATATTATGGGTAAAAAAGACCTTTTTATAGAGGTTAAAACGACTCTCTAGAAGATGTTCGATGTCATAAAGTGTTGAGGTCATAAACGAAAGCATAAACTCTTTTTTATCACCTACCTTCTCCTCTACTAAAATCGCCTCACGTGTAATCCGAAGTAAATCAGCCGAAGTAGAGATGTACCCACTCGCCAACATATCACGGTTAATGTAGTCAATACGGTCAGCATCAACCGTAGAGGCAATAAACTGATGTAAAGTAGCATAAGAGAACAGATCTGTTTTAACATCGTCAAAAATATTTTTAACGATTAAGTAGTAGAGTTTCACCAGCTCTTTTGAGGTATCACTTTGCTCTGACACCTCATGGTTAAAGAGCATATCAAGATACGCATACCCCACACTCTCATGCAGTACCATCGTACCATTTTTGGTAATTTCTCTATAAAATTCTAAAAATTTCTTTTGCTCTTTATTGGGCAACTTAATCTTCTCTACCGATTGATAAAGCCGTTTTAACGCATACTCCGTTTGGTGAGAAAAAGGCAAATGCCCCACATCATGCAACAGACCGACCAACCTTAAGGCTTGAAGCAGAATCAAGTAAGTGACATTCTCTTTGGCTTCAAACGCTGTAGCAAACATTAAGAGCATTTTATCTTTGATTTTGAGCGACTTCAAGTCAATGTCCAAATCATGCTCTGTTATAAGATGTTTGATAGCACCTCTCGCCTGTTTTAAAAACTTGCTACGGCTTTTGGTTGAACTGTTAATGAGTGAATACTTAAACATATACGAAGCCACATGCATGGTTCCCAAAGAGTGAATGTAACGCTTGGTCGTAATGGATGGAAAGGCAAAATATGCCAAAGCATTCTGAGAAACAAAAAGCAGACGATTAACAATCTTACTCTGTAAAAACTTCTCTTCTACTCCGGAGTAAGGGATATGACCGTAAACCGTGTCGTTTACTATTCTGTTGGTTTGCATGGGTTTTCCTAGATGGTTTATGAATCTTTTTTATTTATTATATTAGATTATAGCTATAATATCGATACATTATTAAGTTATCTTTTTAACACTTTTTGTATACTGCAAAAATATCACTTATCAAGGTTTTAAATTTGAAATTTATAGATAAAAAAGTCATCATCTTTGATTTAGATGGCACACTTATAGACAGTTCACCCGATTTGGCATTGGCTGTTAACCATATGCTTACCACACTGAATCGTACTCCATTTAGTACCGATATCATTCACTATTGGGTGGGGAATGGAGCAGAGATGCTGGTCAAACGAGCCTTATCAGGGAAAAGAGAAATCGATGAAAATCTTGACACAACATTGGTAAGCAAAGCGTTAGAGATTTTTTTAGACTTTTATTCTAAGAATTTAGCTGTTGAAACCGTACCCTATCCTCATGTTTCACAAACACTCCAAAGACTCAAAGAGCATGGATACAGATTGGCAATTGTTACGAATAAACCCTTTGAATTTGTTGAGCCCATTTTAGAAATACTTGAACTCAAAACGTTTTTTGAACTCCACTTAGGGGGAAACAGCTTAGAGAAGCGTAAACCCCATCCTATGCCACTGCTTCATGTATGTGAAGCATTAAATGTAACAGTAGAAGCATCAGTGATGGTAGGAGATTCTAAAAATGACATCTTAGCAGCCAATGCCTGTAACATGCAGAGCATTGGTCTGAGTTATGGGTACAATTACGGAGAGAGTATTAACGTTCATCAACCCTCTGTTGTTTTTGACAACTTTGCTGATATGCTTCCAACACTTATTCATTAGGTCACAATCATGTTAAAAAAAGCAAAAATAGCCATTATCGGAGGGGGAGTAGCAGGAGCATCTACGGCTCTCTACTTGGGTCAATTGGGACTCGATGTTACCCTATTTGAAAAAGAAACAAGCTTGGTGAGTGGTCCACCCTTTTGTCACCTACATGCCGGTGGGAACTTGTACCGTGAAATCTCGGACAAACAGTGTGTTACGCTACTGAAACAGTCGATTGATTTTTTACGGTTTTACCCTTTTGTCGTGGACTATCGCCCAACCGTTATTGCTTTGCCTATTACAGATAGTGGAACACCGGATGCTTTGCTTCCACGTTTGGAACTGCTTACTAAAGAGTATGAAGCACTGATTCAAGCCGATAAGAAGAACAAGGTTTTAGGTGAAAGTACCGACTACTATAAACTTTATGAAAGAGAAGAACTGGAACTACTCAAAAAACGTTTCGTGGTAAAAAAGCCTAAGACTTCGGATGAGTGGATGATTCCTGTTGCTAAAAATGTAAATTTGGATAAAGTACAATTTCCACTCATCATGGTGCAGGAGTATGGACTAAACCTCTTTCGTTTGGCAAGTGGTGCTGCATTGGCACTGAAACAGTTGGAGAGTGTTCAGTTACGTACCCAAACTATGGTAACTGACATCAAAGAGGATAATAAAAATAAAAAATGGAACATTAAATACAGCACTGAAGAGCAAAGTCAAGAAGAAACTTTTGATTATCTCATTAATGCAACGGGTTTTAGAACAGGAAAAATAGACGACATGTTGGGTACACCTTGCAAACGAATGGTGGAGTTTAAAGCAGCTTATGTAAGTAAATGGGAAGAAAATACAAATACCCTTTTCCCTGAAATTATTTTTCATGGTGAACGTGGCACACCACAAGGAATGGGGCAATTTACCCCTTACCCCGGTGGCTACTTTCAGCTTCATGGAATGACCAACAACATTACGCTCTATAAAGATGGTTTGGTTGCCAATACACAATTAAGTTGTCAACCAAAGCTTGATCAAAACTTTATAGATAAAATTGAAAAATCATGGAGCAGTGAAGAGACCCATCAGCGAACCAGCAATGCCATAGAACATCTGTCTCAATTTATTCCTTCATTTAAAGAAGCAGAAGTGGGTTCAAAACCTCTTTTTGGAGCACAGCAAATTCCCGGTGATGATCCCACTTTACGTGTTGCAGAAGTCTCTTTCCCGTCAAAACGTTATGCACGCTGTGAGATTGTAAAAGTCTCTTCAGTTATAGATATGATCGATACCATTGTCAAGCAATTTATTGAACTGAATTATCTTGAAGCATCTGCTTTAGGAGAGAGAAACTTTGATCATCTAACTTATTTAACAGAAGATACCCTTACAAAATATGCAGAAATGCTTTGTGAAGAGCGAGAGTATCCACGCTGTCTCGCCAATCGAAATGTTGCCAATTAAGATCTAAAATAAAAGTACCTCTCTAGGTACTTTCATAACACTACTCGACATTTTCCATTAAAATTTCAATAATATCGGTCATGGTTAAGATACCTTTTAACTCATTATCATCAATAATTAAAAGACGCTTGATACTACTAGAAACCATCATTTTTGCTGCATACTGAACGTTTAATTTGGCTGAAACAGAAATAGCCGGCATGGCTGCGATATCATAAACATTTAACAAGTCAATGTCACCATCTTCGGCCACAATGCTTTGCAAAATATTTTTAAAAGTGACCAAGCCGTAAGCACCGTTAGGAGAATTCTTTTCAACAATTATCGAACGAACTTTATTTAACTTCATTAATCTTAAGGCTTCCCTTACTGTTGCCATTGGTGAAATCTTGATTAATTTATCTGCTGGAGTCATTACATTTTCAACTAGCATTTTCTGTTCCTTTTAAATATTTTAAAATATATTTTAACATTTATTTGCTAAGACTTATATTATAAAAAGATCAATTTGACCTTTTATAACATCGACTTAATGTCATCTTCAAATTTATGCAACTCGTTCATATCTAAACCTGCTACATGACTCAATGGCAATGTAAAAATTAAACCACCATTTTTTGAATTGTCCAAATTAAACTTTTCACGAATCGCTTTCATCACTTTCATCGAGAGTTTTCGTGGTAAAATAAACAGAAGTACTGAGACATTCTCTTCTAACGTTAATCCAAAAAATACTTTTTTCTCTTCAAGACCAATATTTTTACCATGCATTATGGTTACACCACCGGCACCGGCTTCTTTAGCTACATCTATGGCTGCCTCTTCATCTTTATCTTCAATAATTGCAACTAATGCTGTAAATTTCATTTGGTGATCCCTTCTAATTTTTTATTTTTATACTCTGCATAAATACCATAACCCATAACCGTCAACATAGGAAAAAGTGACGCAAATGCAATCAGACCAAATCCATCAATAAGAGGGTTTCGTCCTTCAATATTTTCAGCCAAACCAAGCCCTAAAGCAGCCACTAACGGCACTGTCACGGTTGAGGTTGTTACCCCTCCACTGTCATAAGCAATAGGTACAATGTATTTGGGTGCAAAATACGTTAAAAGAATAACCAAAGAGTACCCAACAATAATATAGTGATGAATTTGATCACCCGATACCAAACGATAGGCACCCAATCCAATACCAATTGCCACACCTAATGCTACCACAGTTCGTAATACATTCTGCTTTATCATCCCTTCACTTATCTCTTGAGCCTTCAGTGCAATGGCTAAAAGTGCTGGTTCTGCCATGGTGGTCGAGAAACCAATCAGAAAACCAAAGAGATAAATAAGCCCATTATTGTTCATACTCGTTAAGGCATAAGCGATGCTCTCTCCAATAGGAAACAGCCCCATCTCTAGACCTACAATAAACGCATAGAGTCCAAAAATCACCATAATAATACCTGTAGCTATTTTATGCAAATGGGCCACTGGCTTTTTAATAACCACATATTGGAAAAAGAAAATCACCAATAAAATAGGAGCCACATCTTTAATAACCCCTACCAACTCTAACAGTGTATCAACCAGTGAAAAGGTATGAACAACAGCAACCCTCTTAGTGCTTTCAACAACCTCAGCAACTACAGGTACGGTAGAGGTATCTCCTAAAGAGTAGACAACAATTCCATACACCTGAACAAATATCATAGGAGTCAGAGAGGCAAAAGCAATCAAACCAAATCCATCAATCGCAGGATTACGCCCTTTAATGCTGGATGCCAAACCAATTCCTAAAGCTGCGACCAAAGGAACGGTTACGGTTGAGGTTGTAACCCCTCCACTGTCATACGCCAGTCCAATAATCTCTTTGGGTGCAAAAAATGTCACCACAACAACAAGAATATAACCGGCAATAATGTAATACTGAATGGGATGCCCAAGAAGAATACGTAGTGTCCCCAATGCAATGGCAAAACCAACAGAGAGAGCCACGGTCATTCTTAGCCAAAAGGCATCAACCAATCCTCCTGAAATCACAGCTGCCTTATCAGCTATGGCAATCAATGCCGGTTCAGCAACTGTGGTTGAAAAACCAATGGTAAAAGCAAAGAGTAAGAGCCAAAAGACGGAACCTTTTTTTGCAAAATCCACAGCAAGGTTCTCACCTATGGGGAAAATACCCAATTCAAGTCCTCTAATAAAAAGTGCCAATCCTACAGCAACAATGGTAAGACCAATGATAATAGAAATCAAATTTTCAGGCATCGATTGAATAATAAATGTCTGAAAAAATGCTACCACAATCACAATGGGTAACAAATCTTTAAATGAATTCTTAAGATCTTGGGAAAATATTTTTATGCTTTCTTTCATAAAAATTAGTATACTCAATAATTGAATAACCCCATAGCTAAATAAGCCAATTATACTTTTCTTTAAGAGTTATGTATCAGATTATCTCAAATTATAAAGCTCATAAAATAATTTTTAAACAATATTGTTTAAAGTTGTATACACGTACCTACACCGGTTGAAGTTAAAATTTCTAACAACATAGAATGTTCAAGGCGTCCATCAATTATATGTGCTTTTTTAACGCCACCTCGTAATGCTTCAATACAAGCATCGACCTTTGGAACCATTCCACCATGTATTGTACCATTGGCTTTTAACTCTTCTGTCTTTTTTATATCTAAATTTCTTAAAAGGTTCATATCTTTATCTAAAACCCCTTCCGTATCGGTTAAAAATAAAACCTTTCTAGCCTCTAAAGCAATGGCTATTTTACTCGCAGCCAAATCAGCATTAATATTAAATCCAGGATGTCCAATGGTTGGTGCTGAAGCAATAGGTGCAATAACCGGTACAAAGCCATCATCAATAATATTGTTGACTATTTTAGGATTCACATGTTGAATAATTCCAGTGTAACCAAAGTTCTCAAAATCTTTAGGTACAGCTTCAAGAAAGTTGGCATCTTTTCCGGAAATACCAATGGCAGAACCCCCTTGATTATTCAAAAGAGAGACAATATCTTTATTTATTTCGCCCGATAAAACCATCTCTGCAATACGCATTACCTCTTTGGTTGTTACCCTTTGACCATCCACAAATTTAGTAGCAACACCCAAATCAGCCAGTAAATCGGTAATACTCTTACCACCCCCATGTACAATAATTGGCTTCATTCCTACCGTATGCAATAAGACAATATCTTGAGCAAACTGCTGTTTTAACGTTTCAGATGTTTGTGCTGAACCTCCATATTTAATCACAATCTTCTCATTTGCAAACTTTTTTATATATGGCAATGCATCTAAAAGGGTCTTTACCACTTCAATTTTACTTTTCATCTCTATACGCTCCAATATACCTATCAATTTTCTCTAAGACTTTATTTTGAATCTGCAATTCTAACTTCATAACCGAAAGGGGTAACTTAAAGCCTGTCATTTTTACTTCATCTTTTTGAGTCACTAAAAGAGAAGTGGCAGCTGTGCTTAACATCTTTTCTTTAAGTACACTTTCATTGAAATAAGCATGATCTTCTAAATAAATTTTATCGACAATACCCTTTGGTAAAAAAGGTTCTAAACGTTCAGGATTTGAAATGGCCGTTACAAGTAGCATCTTCTCAGTTTGTTCTACAACCGTCACCACCCGTTTAAAATCTCGATTTTCATAAAGATTCAAATGGGCAAACAACTTCGAAAAAAAGAATTCTCGAAAAGGACCGGCAGGAAAAGTAAAATAATTTCTAATCCTCTCCGGGAAAAGTAAAATTTCAAATTTTTTAATATTCACTCGATTAAAACCATCATCTAAAAACAAAATCTTAGCACCCTGCTTTAATGCCAAGTCAATCGCCGACTCTCGGTTTTCACTTACGATTACCGAAGCTTTTTTTAATGAAGTTGCCATAAGCATGGGCTCATCACCTGCGTTAAAAACATCGGTTAAAATTTTACCATTTCGACTAACTTCTACTAAACCTTTACTTTGACGACCATAACCTCGCGAGACAATAGCAACATTCTCATAACGTGATGCCAAAGCAATAACAAAAGGAGTCTTTCCACTACCACCAACGGTTAAATTCCCAATACTTATTATAGGAACAGCATAACTTCTTTTAGGGGTTACTACTCTTCTTATCAACATAACAAAAGCATAAAATAAAGATAAAGGAGAAAGAAAAAGAATTAAAACCCAATCAAAAAAATTGGGTTTAAAAAAGAGTCTCTCAAAGAAAGAGACCATAGAGAAGCTATTAAAAAAGCTACTAAATATGTGCATTCGCTACTTTTTTAACAGCATCACATACACGTATAACCTCTTCATCTGTTAATGAGGCATAAATCGGTAAAGACATAACCCGTTGAAAACAACCAAGTGCTACAGAATAATCAAAAACTTTCATAGAATATTTTTGCTTATAATACTCAGTTAAATGTAATGGCATGTAGTGTACAGAAATCTTTACACCCTCTTTTTTAAGTTCATTAACAAAGTGATCACGGTTTTTATCAATTTCTACAATATATTGCGTCGCAATACTCTTTTCATCCAATGTCGGTAATTTTACGTGACGAATGTCTGCAAGAAGCTCCGTATATTTAGTAGCAATTGCTTGTCTTCTTTTTATGGTTTTTTTTAGAGCTTCAAAATCAGCTAAACAATAAGCAGCTTCCAATTGATCCAAATCGTATTTCCAACCGATATCAACAACATCATAAATATAATTAATGTTACCAAACTCATCACACTCTCTACCTTTCATTCCATGAAAACCTAAAAGCTGTGCTCTTGCATAGGTTGTATCATTTTCAGTAACAAGCATTCCACCACTGGTCAATGAGTTACATAAATGGGGTGCAAAAGAAAAAATTGTGATATCAGCACCCGTATTACCAATATATTTACCCTTGTATTCAGCACCCATTGCATTAGATGCATCTTCTATCACTTTTACATTATATTGCTTTGCCAATGCATATACTTTTTCCAAATCTAAAACATGTCCTGCCATATGGTTAATAATTATTGCTTTTAACTTCTTACTTTGGTTTTTTTCTAAAGCTTGTTCCAACTTTACCAAATCAATATTATAATTTTTACTTTCGATATCTACAAAAATTGGTTCAGCATCAAAATGCCTAACCGATTGAGGTACCGAAGGGAAAACGTTAATACTACAAATAACCTTGTCACCTCGTTTAAAATCTAAAGCACACATAGCTAAATGCAATGCAGATGTTCCACTGTTCGTAGCAAGTGCGTGCTTACAACCAATGAAATTTCGGAATGAATTCTCTAACTTTTCAACTTTACGATTGTCAGAAAATGTTAGAACATCTTCTATATATTGTTTGGTATTATCTTGAATCGATGGCTTAAAAAATTCTATTGTATTTTTCATATTATTCTACTTTATTTATTTGATATTATGCATTATACTACATTTTCATTAAATCTTATTTTAAACATCATATACTTTTTTATGTTTATATATGTTTTATAGTAATTATGTTAAATTTTTTATTATTTTTAAAGATTATTGTCACAAACATTTCACATTTCCCAAAATCTCTAACTCTTGACAAGTGAATCCTGCTTCTTGACGTGCTTTCACATTTACATGCGGACGATGTTTATCTAACAATTTATAACGTTCTAAAATTTCAAAATAGACGGATTCACTCAAATCTCTACTTTTACAAACAGTTTTAAACCAATAGTCCCCTTTTTGAACATGAACAATCTCCTCTTTATAGATAAGATGTAAATGCTCAATTAATTTTTGAACTGAAGGGATTTTACGCTTATTTTCAAGTTTTTTGATAATTTGAGGATTTACATCCAATCCACTTGCTTCATAATAGCGTGGAACAATTGCCATTCGATCTAAGATATCATCTGCAGTATGACAAGAGGCATCGAAAAGCCCACAATGTACAGGAAAATCGCCATAGTTGTACCCTAGCTCTTCAAGCAATTCATTCAACATTTTATAGTGCCGAATTTCATCCAAGGCTACTTCTAACCAATCAATTTTGTATGCCTGTGGCATACTAGGATATCGGTACACGGCATCCAAAGCTAAATCAATAGCAGAGTACTCAATATGTGCAATAGAATGCACCAAAATTGCTAATCCTTCCGACGTATCAAAATCTTTTCTCCTCTTCAATGCTTTGGGCTCTACGATCTCACATCTATTGGCATAAGAGGGAATTTTAAAGAGCAAAGGTTGAAATCCTTTAGAGGATATAAATTCATTTTGGCTACAATACTCAAAACATTGTTGTGTGAGTTTTTCTTTAGTCTCCATACGATCACTTGTAATGGCTTCTTCTAAAACTTTATATATATTCATAACAATTATTATAGCAAATCTATTTCATTTACAACAGGAAAGCTTAGTCATGGAAATTAAAATTCAGCCCATGGGACAGACCCAAACCAATTGTTATATCGTTACTATTGACAACAAAGATATCATAATCGATCCAGGTATAAATGCCACAAATTGGGTACTTAACAACACAAGTAACCCTATTGCCATACTCAATACTCATGGACATTATGATCATGTTTGGAGTAATGCAGCGTTACAAAAAAAATTAAACATTCCTCTCTATATTCAAAAAAAAGATGCTTTTATGTTACAAAAATGCCCATTAGGACAAACTCCACCAAGCAGTACTCCTGATGTTCTTGTTGATGGAGATGAAGAAATCACTATAGAGGGCATTAAAATCAACTATCGTCATTTCCCGGGGCACACACCGGGTAACTCCATTATAGAAATTGAAGATGTATGGTTTTCAGGTGACTTTCTTTTTCAACAATCCATTGGAAGATGGGACTTTCCCTTCTCTTCAGGAGAAGCAATGGCTCAAAGTTTAGAAAAAGCGATGAAAATAGAGAGAGACTTTACTGTTTATCCGGGTCACGGAATGAGCACGACATTAAAACAAGAGCAAAAAGGAATGCCAATGTGGCTAAATTATGTAAAAAATAATTAAGGATAGTAGGGTGTTGTGCCTCACAACACCATCAAATTAAAATTCAAATTTTCAATATATTTGAAATATTATAACACGGTGTTTTCATGGGAAAAGACCCTACTTGTCGTAAGAAAACTTATAACCTCTTCTTCTTACCGTATGTATTACTTGAAAACCAAGTATACTTTTAAGACGTTTACGAATTTGATTGATTGCCACTTCAACAGTATTGTCACTCACATATTCCGGTTCTTCCCACAGTGCATTAATAATCTCATCTTTTGAGAAAACACGATCTTCTCTAAGTGCCAAATACGCCAATATATCAAATGTTTTTCCATTTAAAGAGACAATTTTATCATCATATTCTATCTTTTTATTTGCAATGTCTATTACAAGTTTGCCAACATCAATTTGTGTACCAAAAAGTTTTCTCATATTTGAAAGAACTCTCACAGCAATCAATTCCGGGGAATCTATAAAATGAGTAACAACATCATCAACACCCAACTCAAAAAGTGGAATTTGATTTTTTTTATTGTTCGTTAAGACAATAATTTTTGTTTCTCTTTTTTTCTTTTTTACTTCGTTACTGTATTTTTCTAATGTATATCGTTCACCTTCATCTACTATGATTATAAGTTCATAGTGTCTAAAATCTGTAAAGTTTGTAGCGTCATACAAATCTCTTGCACTGTCTACAATACAGATAAAATATTTTTCAAGTTCAATCTCTAAATCTTTTATGAACTCGTCATCAAAGCCAATGGTTAATATTCTCATTGTTATCCTAATCTTTTCTATATGTTCGGAGGTTATATCAAAATTCCACTTATTTAAAAATAAAAATAATTTTTAACATAATTATACATATGCGTTTACAAGCTTACAAAGTTTTCCGAACAACTTAAATTTGTTTAATTATACCTTATTTTTCGACGGTTTAAAAATAAATTTACTATTTACTTTGTTTTCTTTAACTTTTTTGCTTTTATATAAACCCTTTTAGGAGCAGGGTAACCTTCAACTGTTTTATTCTGATCATTTTCATCTAAAAAATCACTTAATGATTGCGTATTAATCCATTCTGTTTTGCGTTGTTCTTCATGTTCGGTTTTAACGATATTCAGTACTTCAAACGTCTCAAAACCAGCTCTTAAACACCAGTTTTTCAAAGCATTTATCGTCGGAATAAAATAGATATTTCCCATTTTAGAATAACGATCACGAGGGGTTAAACAGACATCCTCTTTTCCATCAATCATAAAGGTATCTAGAATCAATTCTCCACCCTCATTTAAGCCTTTAAATAGCGATTTTAGCATACCTATTGGATCAGCTCTATGGTAGAGTACCCCTAAGCAAAATAAGACGTCAAATTTGTGTTCGTAATGCTCAACATGCTCCACACCTAAAAGCTCATAAGTAATACCACTTTGCATAAAATGATCTAAAAATTTAAATTGACAAAATGTCACAGCCGAAGGATCAAATCCAATCAATCTTTTGGGTTGATCTTCCATCATTCTAAAAAGATAATAACCATTATTGCATCCAATATCACCAACTGTTTTATCTTTTAAATTAAAGTGAGGACGTAATAAATTATATTTAAGATTACTTCTCCATTCACTGTCTATAAACGTTTTGGAGACTTGAAAAGGTCCTTTTCTCCATGGATGCATTAATTTTGCACTCTCATAAATAGATGTTTCTTCTTCCTCTGTTAAGGCATCCGGAAGCATTTCAACAGTGTCACCAAGTTTGATTTGAACATTTTTAGGAGCTGGGAGAGCTTTAATAGCCTCCCAATAAGGTTTAATATTTTTCCATTCAAGACACTTTAAACGTTCTTGACGTAGTTTGTTAAGATCTGTTGTCTGCATTATTACTTAACATAAGCCTTAATAATCTTCTGCTCATTTACCGGTCTATCAGCTACTGCTGTTTGTGTATTTTCAATTTTTTGTACTATAGCCTGCCCGGATACCACTTCACCAAAAATGGTGTAACCACCATTTAACCATGGTGTGGTTTTTGTAGTAATGAAAAACTGACTACCATTGGTATTAGGTCCATGATTTGCCATCGCCAATAAAAATGGTTTATCAAAAATCACATTAGGTGCATATTCATTAACAAACTCTTTATTCCAAATAGAAGTACCACCGGTACCCGTACCCGTAGGATCTCCACCTTGAATCATAAAGTTTTTAATAACTCTGTGAAAAATCAGACCATTGTAGTAGCCATTTTTAGCATGGGTTACAAAATTTTCAACAGCCAATGGTGCCACTTTAGGGAAAAGTTTTAACTCTATATTCCCTTGGTTTGTTTCTAAAACAACAATGGTCATCTGCTCATTGCTCTGTGTACTATTTGCCGTTGAAGCATTTTGAACTGCTGTGTTACTTGCCATACTCTCTTTTGCTTCTTTAGGATTACATCCTGTAAGCAATACCAAAACCGTCATTAAAAACGCTAAAGTTACTTTTTTCATATTTCTACCTTGCATATTGAATTTCTCTTTTTTCACGAATAACATTAACTTTTATTTCGCCGGGGTATTGTACCTTATTCTCAATCTCTTTTGCAATCTCTTTAGACAAGAGATAGACATTTGTGTCATCAATTTTACCAGCATCCACAAAAACACGAATTTCACGACCGGCATTAATTGCATAGGCATCAATAACCCCTTGCTTGCTTAAGGCTATGGCTTCCACCTCTTTAACACGTTTAACAAAACTTTCAAGAACTTCTCTTCTTGCACCCGGTCGGGATGCACTTAAGGTATCAGCAGCACATACAGCTGCACTCTCCACACCATCAGGCTCTTCATAACCATGGTGTGCATAAATGGCATTGATAACGGTTGGATGCTCATCATATCGTTGACACACTTCAACACCCAAATCAACATGGTTACCACCAACCTCTTGAGTTAAAGCTTTACCAATATCATGCAATAATCCTGCTCGTAACGCCAACTTTTCATCACCACCCATTTCAGCAGCCATTATTGCTGCCAATTTTGCAACTTCTAGCGTATGTGCCAAAGCATTCTGTCCATAACTGGCACGGTATCGCATGCGTCCAAGTAACTTCATTAACTCTTCATGCATCGGAAGTAAACCGAGCTCAATAACAATATTTTCACCATCTTCTAAGATTTTTTGTTCAAACTCTTCTTTTACTTTTTCATGAACCTCTTCAATTCGTCCCGGATGAATTCGTCCATCTTCAACCAAAATTTCAATGGTTTTTGTTGCAATGGCTCTTCTGTAGAGATTAAAGTTACTCACAAGTATCACACCCGGTGTCTCATCGATAATAATATCCACACCAAGCAACTGTTCTAAACTTTTAATATTTCGACCCTCTTTACCAATAATACGACCTTTATGTTCATCACTTGGAAGATTAATAATATTGATAAGTCGCTCACCTGCAAACTCTCCGGCATAACGTGTTACAGCTTGGGCTAAAATATAATTCGCTTTTTTCTTTGCTTCTTGATGTGCCTGTTTTTCATATTTATGAATGGTTTGAACCAACTCTAACTTAGACTGTTCTTCTACTTGTTGTAAAAGATATTGCTTTGCTTCTTCTTTGGTCATCGCTGCACTTTTTTCTAAAAGAGCAATGGTAAAATCAATCTCTTTTCTTTTTTGTGCTTCTAAACTTAAAAGAGAATTCTCTTTCTTCTCTAAATTTTTTTTGATTTTATAAAGTTCTTTCTCTTTTTTACGCAGAGATTTTAACTCCAAATCCAACTCTGTTTTCTGTTTTGTTATTTCTAAAACTTTATCTTGAAACTTTTTATCTAAAAGAACTTCTTCTTCTTTTATATGAACTTTAGCTTCGCTCAATATATGTTCTGCTTCGTACTCTATAGCCGAAGCTTTTGCTTTTGCTTCACTTTCTAAATGTTTAAATTGTTTTTTATTTTCATTACGCATAAACCAATAAGTAACACCCACTCCTAAAAGTGTGAGTAGAATTACTATTAATATACTTTCTATCATTTTTTCTCCTTTTTTAAGGAGCCTAAATCCTTGATTTTCTTTTTATAAACTATCTTTTTGGTGTTATATAAGCATCCCCCTTAACATCGTAGTCATCTGTTATAATTTCAGAACTAACACAATATTTTCTTCCTACAAATAAAATCTTTTTAATATTTTTATGATTTTTTTGAAAAAATCTGTCGTAGAATCCTTTCCCAAATCCTACCCTTCTCAATGTACTGTCTGTCCCTATTATAGGGACTATTGCTAAATCTATTTTTTTATTATATTTGTTTGAATAATGGGGTTCTTTTACACCAAATTGTTTAATATTTAAAGGCAGTCTATATTTTACCAAGCTAAAGCTTTCACCTTCCATAAATGGTACTAAAACTACTTTTTTCTCTTTTCTTAACTTTGTAATTAAACCTAAAATATTAATTTCTATTTTTAATGGTATATAAAGCATAATCACTTTAATGTCACTTTGTTCGATGACGTTAAATAGCTTATGTACCACAATTTTATCTAATTTATAATTATTGACTTGATTTTTTCGCTTTAATCGATCCATACAAATCTTCCTAAAAGTTTTTTTATCCATATTTACAACTTTATATTTTTTTGATATAATCCCTAAAATTTACTTACAAAAGACACTATTTGAGAACAAAAAATAATTTTTATATACTTTTAATAATCACACTTTTATTGTTGACTGCTTGTAGTGATGAGAAAAACAATTCCCAGGATGAAGTTTTTCAAAAAAATAAAACTACTCAAAATGAAACAATTACTATAAAAAAAATTATATCTGAAGAGTATAGTTTTAATTTTGAAGATTTGCAAAAACAAGGATCACTTGTCCATGTAAAAAATGACATCTACAATTTTACCAATATACAACAACCAATTGTTATGATCAGTCTATTTTCAACATGGTGTCCTCCATGCAGGGGACAAATTCCTCACTTAAGTAACTTACAAAAAAATTTTAAAGAGCATCTTTTTATTTTATCGGCACTGGTTCATGACGACATTAGTGATGAAAAACTTAATAAATTTATCATTGCAGAAGAAGCACATTTTTTTGTTTCCTCCAATCAAGAAGAAAATCTAAAATTTTCAAATATGATTGCACCGAAGTTACGACTACCACAAAATTTTTCATTACCCCTTATGATTTTATTTGTTAATGGAAAATACTTTACCCACTATGAGGGCAGTATGCCTGAAGAGATGATTGAGAGTGATATCAAACAACTATTAGAAAAAACAAAAGGGGAATAATGTTTAATATATTAAAAAAAGTTTTTAAAAAGACCAATGAAGCCATCCACGAAGTCGCACCGACAAAAAAGAAAAAAATAACCAAAAGTGAATTTGAAGATATTCTTTTGGAAGCTGATGTAAACTATGAACTCATAGAGAAATTTTTAGATGAATTACCCAATCAAATTGAGAGGGTTCACGCCTACAATACACTGATTTCAGTTTTTCAATACAAAGCAGACTGGAAAGAAGATTTAGATGTTAAGCCATTTGTTGATATGATTATTGGTGTCAATGGTGCAGGAAAAACCACCACCATTGCTAAGTTGGCAAAATTTCATCAAAAAGAGGGAAAAAGCGTTCTTCTCGGTGCTGCCGATACCTTTCGTGCAGCTGCCATAGAACAGCTGACACGTTGGGCAAACAAACTCAATATTCCTATTGTCTCTACCCAACAAGGACACGACCCATCAGCTGTTGTCTATGACACCATAGCATCAGCTCGCTCAAAACAGATTGATCATGTGCTTATTGATACGGCCGGAAGACTTCATACCCAAACCAATTTAGGTGAAGAGCTCAAAAAAATGGTACGTACAGCCAATAAAGCCATGCCTGATGCTCCTCATAGAAAAATGTTGGTACTTGATGGAACACAAGGTAGCTCTAGTATAAATCAAGCTAAAATATTTAATGAGATGATTGGTATTGATGGTATCATCATTACCAAACTTGATGGAACAGCTAAAGGTGGCTCTGTACTCTCTATTGCACATGAACTACAGCTGCCAATTTACTTTATAGGAACAGGTGAACAACCTGATGACCTTATTCAGTTTAAAGCAAACGAGTATGTCAATACCATTTTAGACGAGATATTTCTATAAAAGATTACACCAACACATGAGTCACTTCAATAGAGAGTTCATGTGAACAGTCACATTTAAAGGACTTTAAATGGTTACTAAAATTTTAGTTCCATTATTTATGTTAATATTTGTTGGTATCTCACTTTTTTTATTGGATGAGAGAAAAACATTTGATATACGAACCTTAGTACATATTGACCCTATTCCTCATACTGAACAATTAATCAAAGAAAACAGATACGTTGATGCTCATGAATATCTATCATATTTTATAGATTATCCTTATGTTAAAGAAAATCCTAAAAGCCAAAAACTCCTTCAGGAAATAGAATCAAAACGTAGCAGTTATGAATATAAAGCAGATAAATTTTTAGAAGGAATCATCAAAGGTGGGAGTGATGAAGATATTGGTAAAGCCTCTGCCATCGCTTCTGACTTTTTAGTTGTGGGCGATGTACGTGATTTAGCCATTCAAGGACAACACTACTATAACGATGAAAAAGTAGACAATGTTATGGTTGCCCTATCCTCATTAGGTCTTCTTGCAACAGCCTCTACGGTCTATACTTTAGGAGCTACTGCTCCCATAAAAACATCTATATCCGTCTTAAAATATGGAAAACGTGTTAACAAACTCCCCTCTTGGCTCAACAAAAAATTACTCGAACAAGCCAAAGTAGCTAAAGAGACAAAATCGTTAGAGCAAATCAAAACACTTTTAGAACCTATTCATAAACTTTATGAAAAAGTGGGTCTACATCAGACATTAAATCTTTTAAAAAACACCAAAAACTTTAAAGAGTTAGAAAACATCGTCTCCTTTAGTTCACACTTTGGTAAAAAAAGTCATATTCTACTTCAAACAACACAAAATAAAGCATTAAACTATGCACAAGCCATGCCGAATGTTCAAAGTAAAAATATTCTCTATGCTTCTACCTATGGAGAAAAAGGATTAAAAGGTCTTCATAAATTAGGAGAAAAAAGATTCATGAAGCGAATGGGATTCCAAGCAAATCTACTCAAAACAATTTATAAAGGCAATTTCAATACACTCTTTAATTATTTATTAAAAAACATACCCAGTAGTGTTCTGTATGGTATTGTTTTTCTTGGACTGTTCTATTTTATCCGAAAGTTTTTTATGCTAGCAAAAGTAGTTTTGCCTCTGAATCTTTTAACCTATTTTTAGACTTTTGTGGCTATGGTATTCCGTCGAACTCAGGTTTTTAATCAAATAGGCTCTTCATCTTCTCAAAAAAGACGGCTGTTAGACCTTTTGGTTTTGCAAGATCTCCAATAAATTGATCATAGTTCATGTTTTTTTCTTCAAGAAAAGCTTCAAAATAAGCCACAGAAGCTTTCATACCATGCTCTTTTTCAATCTCTAATAATTTAACATAAATTTTTTCCATTTCTATGACAACATGCTTCGGTGCTGCCTGTCTAAATGCTGCATAGTATTTAATATTGCCCATGGCATCTCGTCTAATGTCAAAATCGGTAGTCACCCAATAGTAATCTCCATTTTTAGCCAAGTTTTTTACTACAGCCATAATATTTCTTCCTTTAGCTAAATATTGCCACATAAGAAAAAATACAGCTTTCGGCATATCGGGATGTCTTAATATGCTATGAGGTGAAGCAATTAACTCACTCTCTTTATAACCTGATACTTCACAAAAATACTCATTGCCATAAATTATTTTTCCATTAACATCGGTTTTACTGACAATCATTTTATTAGAGTTTAATTTTATCTCTTTATCGGTGGGAATAGGTCTACTTATTGACATGAAAAATCCTATATTAAAATTATATTAACTATTACATAAATGAATTATATAATAGTTGTACTTAATATTAATTTAAGATTACTGATTCTTTACTTTCACTAACGACGCTATTTTTGCTTGTAAACGTAACCAAATTCTATGCTCTATCGCAGGAAAACCTGCATAAGTTTTTCCTCCTTCAAGCGACTTGGTCACACCACCTTTTCCTGCAATTGTCGTAAAATCACCAATATGTAAATGCCCTGCTGAAGCACTTTGTCCACCCATCACAATATTACGTCCGGTAGTAGTAGATCCAGCCAATCCTACTTGTGATGCCATTAAAGCGTAGGCACCCACATCACAATTGTGTGCTATCTGAATCAAATTATCCAGTTTAGAGCCTTTACGAATGTAGGTCGTACCAAATACGGCTCTATCCACCACACAATTCGCCCCTATCTCAACATCGTCTTCAATGACAGCATTACCATTTTGATAAATCTTAACGTGTTCACCCCTCTTGGTATGGGCAAAACCATAACCATCAGAACCTATAACCGTTCCGGCGTGGATAATACATTTTTTTCCAATTACAGAATGATGATACAGTGTTACATTCGGATAAATTAATGTATTGGAACCAACGCTCACATTATCACCTATATAAGCACCAGCCATAATGGTGACATTATCACCTAAAGTCACTCCTGTTCCAAAACGCACACGTTTATCAATATCACATCCTTCACCCATACTTGGATGCGCTGTTTCTGTCTTAATTTGATGAGCAAAAAACTTGGATGCTAATGCCAATTTCAGATAGGCTTCATCGGTTACCAAAGCAATCGTCGTCTTAGGTAATAAATCGGCATACTGTTTGGCAACCAATACAGCTCCTGCTTGAGTGCTAGAGAGTTGATCTATGTATTTTTTATCATTTAAAAAGGATATTTGTGAAGAAGTTGCTTCACTTAGGGTATGAAGTCCGATAATTTCTCTATCTTCTCCGGAAAAAGGGAGGTTGATTTTTTGACATAGTTGACTTAATTTCATAGTTTTTTCCTATCGTGGGCAGAGACATGGCTCTGCCCCTACATTTTTTATCGCTCTATTGCAACCACTCCACCACGTACAATTTCCATTGGATTGTAACGCCCTGCTGCTTCAATAAAATGTTTCACTCGACAAGGCTCATCTGCTACCATACCGATGAACATACTCACACCAACATTCACGATTCCACCATTGTATGCACCACACAACGCTTCAATATCAGCCAAACTCTCTTCAATAGGGAACTTAACCAATACCATCTCTTTTTCGACCATCTCTTCATGCTCAATAACTTTATAGACAGGAACCAACTTATGAAGCTGTTTGGTAATCTGCTCTAAAACACGCTCATTACCATTCGTAGCAATGGTAACATGAGATAAATCAGAATCAGGTACAGGTGCAACGGTTAAGGTCTCAATGTTATAACCACGTCCTGCAAAAAGTCCTGAAATTCTTGAAAGTACGGAACTCTCATTGGCAACCAATACTGAAATTACTCTTCTTACATCAGCCATTACTTTGCCTCCTTTCCACTATTTTCTTTTTTACTATCTCCCTTTTTAGGCAACATCATGTTGTACAATGCTCCTGCTGCAGGTACCATTGGTAAAACATTTTCAAATCGTGCCACTTGAACATTGATAAAAGCTACTTTATCTTTTTCAATCGCATCTTTTAACGCTGCATCAAACTCTGCTTTCGTAGTAACATCATAACCAATTCCATGACAGGCTTCAGCCAATGCTTTATAGTTTGGTTGAAAGGTCAAATCGGTCTCAGAATAACGCTCTTCATAAAAAAATGTCTGCCACTGCCGAACCATTCCAAGAAAATGGTTGTTCAAAATAACATTAATAACCGGAATCTTGTACTCAGCAGCTGTTACCAACTCTTGAACGTTCATCAAGATTGAACCATCTCCTGTTACATTAATAACGGTCTTATCCGGAAATGCTTTTTTAGCACCCAAAGCTGCCGGAAAACCAAAGCCCATGGTTCCAAGTCCACCCGAGTTAATCCATTGACGTGGTCTGTCAAACGGATAGTGCTGTGCTGCCCACATTTGGTGCTGTCCAACATCTGAAGTAATAATTGCTTGTTCACCCACAAGTTCACCCATACGCTCAATAACCCATTGAGGTTTAATCACATCATCCGTATCCACATACGATTGAGGATGCAAGTTGTCATATCGCTCTAACACCTCTCTCCAGTCTGAATAACGCTCAGGTTTAACCCTGCCTTCAAGACCGGCAATCATCTTATCAAGAACCTCTTTAACATCACCCACGATTGGGTAATCAACATCCACCAATTTACCAATGTTTGCAGGGTCAATATCCACATGAATAATATCAGCATACTTTGCAAACTCTGAAAGTTTACCTGTTACACGGTCATCAAATCTGGCACCCAAAGAGATAATCAAATCGGTCTCAGACATTGCCATGTTTGACGAGTAGTTACCATGCATTCCCAACATACCTTGAAGTAGTGGATTTGAATGCCCCATAACACCTCGTGCCATCAAGGTCTCAACAGCCGGAATTTGACCCATCTCTGCGATCTTACGAACCAAATCACTGGCATTAGAGAGAACAACACCACCACCAATATAAAGAAGAGGTTTTTTAGCTTTTACAATGGCATCAATGGCTTTTTCAATCTGTCGTTTATTCCCCTTAATCGTTGGCTTATAACTTGCAATCTTCACCTCTTCAGGATAAACAAAATCACCAAATTCAGCTGTAATATCTTTAGGAATATCAACCAAAACAGGTCCAGGTCTTCCCGAACGGGCTATGTGAAATGCCTCTTTTAAAATACGAGGTAAATCTGAAAGCTCTCTTACCAAATAGTTATGTTTGGTACAAGGTCGTGAGATACCTACGGCATCAATCTCTTGGAAACCATCGGTTCCAATGAGTGATAAAGGAACTTGCCCTGAAATAACCACCATAGGAATCGAGTCCATATACGCCGTTGCCAAACCTGTGACAGCATTGGTAAATCCAGGTCCACTGGTTACCATAGCAACACCAACATCACCTGTCGCTCTTGCATAACCATCTGCTGCATGAACAGAAGCCTGCTCATGTCTGTTTAAGATGTGTTCAAAACCATCTTGTTTATAAATTTCATCATATACGTTCATGATAGCACCACCAGGGTAACCAAATACGGTCTTTACACCCTCGGCTATCAGTGCTTCACAAACCATCTGTGCACCATTCATCTTCATGAATTACACTCCAATCGTCTTAGAATTTTGGCGTTGATTTTATCTAAAATAGGATAAGAAAGGTCTGAATTATGAGTTGAAAAACTTTCAATACTTACTTCTGTAAAGTATACAATCTTTTTCGTTCTTTAGAAGATGGCATCTCTAAAAGTTTTCGATATTTGGTGATGGTTCGCCGTACCATCTTAATATCATAACGTTTCATTACCAACTCCACTAAGTTTTGATCGGTCAGAGGTTTTTCATGCGATTCATTCTCTACCAATCCAGAAATAAAGTTTTTAATCTCAGCTGAAGACAAATCTTTAGAGATGGCATTGGTAAAAAATGAACGCAAAGCAAAAGTTCCTCGTTCACATTTAATGTATTTGTTCGATACGGCACGGCTAATCGTGGACTCTTCAAATCCTACGATGGTGGCTATTTCCAACATGGTCAGGGGTTTTAGCTCATGTCCTAAAAAAAATCCTATCTGCTTTTCGACAATTAAAAGTACCAATTTATAAAGCGTTGATTTACGCAGTTCAAGCAGACTGGTTAAATCTCGTGCCTCTTTGAGTTTGGCTTTAAGCTCATCATTTTTTGAATTAAAAGGGTTTTTAACCACAATATCAGGATAATAATCACTGTTAATACGCAGGTGAATATCATCATCAATATCGACAAAAAAATCAGGAATAATATAAGGCTCCTCTTCCAGATACTCAATGGCTGGAGGGTTGTTAAAGCCTTTAATAAGGTTTGCTGCCTCTTCAAAATGGTGATGTTTGGCATATTTGTCCATTTTAGTCAGATTCTCTATAAGGGTTTGGGTAAAGGTGTAGAGTGAATCTGAAATTGTTAACGCATCAAGTTGAAAAGAGAACGACTCTTGTAAATCTACAGCTCCAACACCCACAGGGTCAAGATAACGAAATCGTTTTCGTACGCTCTCTACAAAATCATCCGTGGTGTTACAGCTAATGGCTATTTTAGAAATGTCCCCTTGAAAAAAACCCTCTTGAGTAATGTCATACAAAATCTCATGAGCAATCTTTTGAGAAATTGGGGTAGGAAAGAGTTTTTCATCTATCTGCTCTTCTAAAACATCATGAAGTGAGGGTTTATAAAAATTCATGTTCTCAATAAAATTACGTCTCTCGTCGCCATCAGCACCGGATGAGCCAGAGGAGTAACTTGATTCAAAAGATGATTGATACTCTAAAAAAGGGTTATCAAAAGAGTGTTCTTTTAAGAGCGTGTCAAGTTCTTGTATGGGTGCTTGAAGTAGAGGTAACCATAACTTCAATGAGAGTTGTAGTGATTGTTTCTGTTTAAACTGTAAATTTATATGGTTTGCCATACTGTTATCTTGCCCAAACTTTTAACAGTTTGGGAGTTTTAATTGTCTAATAAAAAGACAATTAATATTTCAGTCTCACTAGACCATTTGGCTTAGCAATCTTCATCTGACAAGAGAGTCTAGAGTTTGGAGTACAGGTACCATAGCAAATCTCTTTCATTACTTTAAGCTCTTTGTCTGTTTTGGGTGAAAGAAACTCCATTCCGGATTCTACCTCAACCACACACGTACCACACTCACCATCTCTACAACCAAATGGCAATGCTGAACCACTCGCCTCTACGATGTCCTGAATGGTACTTCCCTCTTTTACATTAATAGCTAAAAAATCGTTTACGATTTCTACTCTTGTTGTCATTGTATTATCTCCTTAAATTTATAGTTTTAGTTTTGTTTTAGTTGTAAAATGGTTTGATGATGACATCACCTTTAACCAATGTTTGACAGGCAAGTCTCACTTTAGGGCTAATGGTAAACTGTTGAGAATACTCTGCATCTTTTGGCTTTAAAACCCCCATCTCAATAAGCTTATCAAGCTCTTTGTCATCAATGTAGTTGGTTGGTTCTGCATCTGCTATGTTCTCATATTTAATCAGACAAGAACCACACTCACCATCTTGACACTCAAAATTAACAGGAATACCATTCTCTTTAGCCAATCTAATGATTGGTTCACCTATTGCTGCATGATAAAGACCATCTTTAGCCTTATCAAAACCGATAAAAATTACTTTTGCCATTTATTTCTCCTTTAGATTGAAATGGAGAGACCTTATTGTCTCTCTTCTCTTTGTTTTTTCATACGCTCACGATGGGCTTTCATTATTGCCATCTCCTCATCCACCTCATCCACATAAGCTTCCATCGCTTCAAGTTCATGCTCTCTACAACCTACCGAATCTATCGTCATCTCTGTTCCAAAAAAATGCACTTCATAGACACGAATCACTTGTAAAAAATCGCCCATGCTTTTGACATAACCAATAGAACCTTTAGGCATCATCAATGTTCCTATCGGTGAATGTGGATAGGTTCCATCATTAACAATATCTTCAAGAAGTTGCACTTTTTGCCCAGGGTGAAATTTTGCTTCATCAGCATCACGACCGGAACGAGGACCCGTTACATTATCATGAAGTACAATATTGGGATCAACAAGCACAACTTCCTCCTTGGGTTGGTTCAGGTGTACAACTGGCACAACCCGTTAACTTTCCATTCTTAAACATACCCCAAACATCGGCTGCACTTGGTGCATGACCTGTTTTAAAATCTCCATAGACTCTCAAGAGAGAAAATTTTAAAAAGTCCATTAGTCGTTCTTCATCTTGCTCAATATTTTTCATACCTGTTCTAATTAATGTTCCATACTCTTTCATAATATGAAATCGTTTTACATTCACCAAGTGTTGGTCAAACTCAATATCAAAAAAATAAAAATAATCCTCAGCATCGGTTAAACCGTAAAACTCATCAAGTGAGCGTGTTTCCATAGCTTGCATAATCTATTCCTTTACCTCATCTTTTAAAACCGTTATCCAGTTTTCAATTCTAGCTTGGGTCTTCTCAGCTTCATTATGCTCATCAATCCCCAATCCACAGAGCTTTCCATCCATTTCAGCCAAAGAAAATTCATAGTTGTAATCCTCTTTAGGTACAAAACCTATCGCTTCAGCTCCCACTTTGGTAAAGGTATTATGTAGTTTTCCCAAAGCACTACAAAAATGTTCACCATGTTTTTTAGCATCACCTGCACCAAAAAAGGCTACTTTTTTACCAGAGAAATCAGCTTCCTCTTCTATTTCCAACATCGGATCAACCCACTCAAAATGTGCATCACCTTGCCCCCAAGTAGAACTGCCTATAAAAAGCACATCAAAATCATCAAACTGCTCAATATCATCGTAGTCATCTTCCATAGAGATAACGCTATCTTCATCAACCTCAAAAGCTTCGACCAATGCATCGGTAATGATTTTTGTGGTTCCTCCGGCACTGGCATAAAAAATTCCTATATTTGCCATTCATTCTTCCTTTTTTTTCAATTTCACATAACGGTGCGTTGGAAAATGCACCCTACGCTACATCTTTATATTTAGTGTAAAGAGTAATCGCATTTTCCAACATTTTCTCACCCTCTTCAGCCAACTTCTCATAGGTTCTAAACGAGTATCGATGTGCATCTTTGAAAAATTTGTTCACAATAACAATTTTGTCGGCAATCACCACAGCCCGTCCAAATCCTTCGTGACTCATCTCCATGACTACTGAACACATTACCCCTGTCTTTTTCTCAAAAGCTAAAGCTACTGCTTGGTAAATCAGACGAATATCGTGTGTCTGCATCTCATCAATATCGGCAATAACAGGAATGTTTCTCAAATCCTCTTTGCTCTTCACATACTTTTCCGACAAGAGGTCTTCATCGGTTCGGTTCGTCCAAGTTCCAAACTGATCTAAAGCCCGTACTTGACCGATAAGCGTATCTATAAATAGATTTTTCATTAAGCAGCCTTTTTTTCAATGATTTTTTTTATAAACGGTGGAGGATTGGTTCCCAACATGACTTGAAGTTTTGACAACTCCTCTTCTATAGAAACCACCTCTTTGTATTTAATAGGAAAAATCCCTTTGTTGATAATCTTTGTAGCAGCTGTAGGTCCAATATTAACAAAATAGACAATATCAATCCCCTCTAAAAGAGCAACCGTTTTATCCGTGTCTTTATCTTGAATACCAATAATACTTGCTAATGCATATCCCTCCCCCGTAATGGTATAAACATGAAACGCTTTAGCACTCCCAAAGTGTGCATCAATGTTCTCAGTATCGTTGGTTGCAAACGCAACTTTAATACTTCCTTCAGCCGTTGTACTGGAACTAATTTTTATCTCTGGACGCATTGATTATCCTTCATCTATTTAATTTTTATTATCTCTATCTATACAAGAAGTGTTCCACAAAATTTTAATGCCCATATTTATAATGATTGACGATATTTGCCAATTCAAACAACATATAGGTTGAGCCTCTATAGAGCTGGTCATTCTTTAACTGATTCCCTACCTCTTCATAGTTTGGAAATCCCCGTAACATTAATGCTGTATGATGTTTATGAGCGATTCTTTCCCCATGAAAATTACTAATTAGAATATCAGCATCCTCCAGATACTCTTCAACATCTTCAAAATCACCAATCACAATATTTTCGGTAGGTATATTTTCAAGTGCCACACTTTTGGTGGGACTTACCACAGCTTTTATGGTTGCTCCAGCTTCATTAATGGTTGTTGCAATCGACAACAATTGGTCAGGTTCACAAGCAATTACCACTTTTGCTCCACCAATAGCAAAATGCGTATCGAGCAGGGCATCTTGCAGTCGTTTTCTCCATCGTATCACGCTAGGAGTTGGTCGACTTAACCCTTTAAAATTTAAAAGAGCTTTATAAAAAGCATCCCCTTTTTTAAGCCCTGAGATGGTATCAAAATGCAAATGGGTGGTCTTTTCATTTTTCTCCACCATCTTAAGCCCACATTTTTTAACCGAATCCCCAATGGTTATCACCACAGCACTCTCCCCCAACGCTTCTATGTCAGCAATCTCTATACCACCACTGCTCACAGCCCCCTGTTTTACCCCCCCCAAATGACCATCGAGCGACTCACTTAAATCAGGCAAAGCATACGGTGTAAATCCAAAAGAAGCCACCTCCTCCTTGAGTATCTCAACTTCTATTGGAGTCAGGTTGACATTAGGAATAATCAACGCTTTTTGTTTATCTATCACCGTAGTAGGCTCTACTACCTGCTCTATCGTCGCCTCTATCGCTTTAGCAAATCCACTCTCTAAGCCCCCTTCAAAATCAGGCGTATGCACATAGACCATCTTCTGTTTATCTCTTAGTAAATAAGTTGCCCCTTTAATGTCATCGCCTTTGGTCTCGGTCATTCCTGTGGTAAACAACCCGACCAAATCAGGCTTTACCTTTTTAGTAATGTTCTTAATCGCCTCAGAAATTGAATAATCTCCCCCATCAATCACAGCCGTAATGTCATTCACAGCCGTCGTCTGCACAGCAATAGGGTCAGAAAAGTGTCGCGTAAAAAAGACTTTAGAAAACGAAGCACACCCTTGAGCCCCATGCATAAGTGGCATCGTATTTTTAACACCTAAAAAAAAGAACATCGCTCCCATGGGTTGGGATAATTTTATGGGGTTTATTTGTAGTGGTTTGGTCATTTTATTATCCTAAAGTGAGGGGTTTAAGGTTTTTATGCAAGAAGTGTTCCGTGAATTTTCAAAATAGCCATGGTTGTATGTTGAGTTTTCTATGCTATAATAAATAAGTTCAATCTTAAGGATTACAAATGTCATTCAACGATATTAAAAGTATGCCTATTAGTCAACGTGTTCATCTTATGGAAACACTTTGGGAATCACTTCGTACAGAAACAACTGAACCTGAGTCTCCAGAGTGGCATAAAGAGATTTTAGAAGCTAGAATGAAAAAACTAAAAGAGGGTAAGGTCAAAACTTATACACTTGATGAACTCAAAGCAAGACGATAAATGAAGATTTTTGAAGTATTAGTAACAGAAGATTCTTTAAATGATTTGGAGCTTAGTAGAGCATTTTATGAAAAACAAGCTATTGAGTTGGGTAACTATTTTTATGATAGTCTTATTACCGACATTGAGTCACTACACTTTTATGCTGGCATCCATATGAAAGAGTATGGAGCATACAAAATGTTAGCGAAACGTTTTCCCTATGTAGTTTATTATGATATCTCTGATTATGTCGCTACAGTTATCGCTGTATTAGACCAACGGAAAGATCCAATAACGAATTATGAAACTGTGGTTAGTAGATGATACTAAGAGATAAAACAAAATCTCCAATCTACATATGTATAATGTTGTAACAAGGAAAAGAATGGATTTAGATGTAAAAGATACTTTAGCAATTATAGGGTCTGTTACAGGTTTGATATCTATATGTGGTGCAGTTTGCCTCAAGTGGTTAGAGCTGAAAAATAAGGCAGTGGAGTTAAAAGAGGAGAAAAAACACCAAATTACAAAAGAGATGTATCAAAAATTATTTTCTCAAAAAATTGAGTTATATATAGAGTTACAGTCTATTGTAAATGATTTTTATTTAGGATTAAAGACAATTCGAAATAAATCCTATGATTTTGATGAAACACATGGGTATATGATGTATGAAACATCAGGGAATGAAATTATAGAAACATTATGTAATTCCCTTGAAAAGAAGCTTGAAAACAATAGGTTTATTATTTCAGAAAGTCTCTATGAACAATATCAAAAAATTATAATTCCTTTTAAAAATTTGCAAAACGAAATTAATAATTCAAAGGAAGTACATGATGACACAAATTATTCTTCTTTTTATTCTGAAGAATCTTATAGATTTCACAAAAATAATAAAAAAGAGATTAGTACACTTTTAACTTTAATACAGAATGAAATAATAGAGCTAAAAAGTGGTATAGGTTTTAACTAGTATTACCTTGGTATAAACAAGAATAAAGGCTACTCCCACGGAGCCTCCCTACCCACAACCCCAAACACAGGATTATTCACAGCAGCACAGACATCAATGGCTAAATTTTCTAACCCACCATATGCCCCATAACTTATCTTCTTCTCTTGGTTTACATCGACAAATGCAACTTTCTTTTTAATCGCAGTATAGAGACTTCTTCCCCCTGCTAGCAAAATATCCACACCATGTTCATCTATCAGTTTGGCTTGTTCATTGGCTGGGACTTTCATAAGAATCGGCACATACTCTTTAGCAATCTCTATATCTTCAAGGGTTGCTTTTCGTATGCTCGTTGCGACTACCTCTATGCCGATATCTTGCAAGGCAGAAGCGATTGACCACGATTTGTTTCCACCTGTATTGAGTATGGCTTTTTTACCCTCTAAGATTTTTCGGTAGGGAAGTAGTCGTTCTTCTAGCTTCTTCTCTTCCTCTTTTATCACCTCTTCAGCTTTTTTACTTAGTGCCTCATCTCCAAAGGCATTGACAATGCTTCGTATGGCATTGCTGGTGTCGCGTTTCCCATAAAATGAGACCGATACATGAGGAATTTGGTACTGCTCTTCCATTTTTCGTGTAAGCGTTATGAGTGATTTGGCACAGACGATGACATTGAGCTTTGCCCTGTGTGCTGTTTGAATCTTCTCAATTCGTCCATCACCTGCCAAAGTAGAGACGATTTTAATCCCTATCTTCTCTAAAATCGGGGTGTATTGCCACATATCACCTGTGACATTGTAGTCACCAATCAGATTGATTCCAAATGGGTGAATCTCCTCAGGTTCTCGTGTACCGATAAGATGGTTCAAAACAGCTTCACCACCAAGGCGTGAACCCAAATTTTTACCACCCACAAACCCTGGTGCATGAACCACCACAATAGGGATTTTATACTTCTCTTCCATACGCGACGCAATGTTGTCCATGTCATCACCAATCATTGCCGTAACACAAGTTTCATAAACAAAAATGGCTTTGGGGTTTTTATGTTCAGCGATGTATTCAATGCTCTTTTCAAGCTTTTCATGACCACCAAAAATAACATCATTGGTTGTAATGTCGGTGTAATAACCCAAAGGGGTATTGTCCTCACCCTCATAACTGGTCAAGGTCGCTCGGGTCTCCCATGAAGCCCCTTGACAGGTAGCAGGTGCATGAACCAAATGAACAGCATCAGCATAAGGAAAAAGAGCTATCTGAGCCCCTTCAAATGCACACCCACCCGAAGTCGCCCCTGGTTTAGGTTTGTCACACCCTCCCTTTTTATCCTTGTCTTTGTTGTGGCTACACGAGGATTCATTCAGAAGTTCTTTTATCAGTTTTCGGTTTACCATCGTTGCTCCAATTTTAAAAGTGGTCTTTTAAATTGGTATGCATAAAGTGTTCCGTCTCTTTAATCTTTATTCCACATCACAATACTCAAGCCCCTCCAATTCAGGTCGCTTCAACGCATTAGATTTGTAAATGAACTAGGGAATTTAGAGATATTATTCTCCTCAATATTAAGCTCTACGGTTATTTTTATGTTAACTGCACCTGTATCCATTGGAAGAATGAGTTCTTGACCGACAACGGGCATGACGATTTTAACCGAGATTACAAAGAGGACGATAAAGTTATATTTAAGTTTTGTTTATAAAATGGCTTTGACCCCTGTATTTGACCCCTGTATTTGACCCCTGTATTTTTGGCAATCTGCCAAATATCCTCTTGGCGTTCATGACGATTTACATAGGTTGCCACGATGGATAAATGGTCAATTCCTGAACTATATAAAAGTGGAGATTTAACGGCAGGGGTATTAGGTTAGTAGCAACTCTTTATTTTTATATTGGATACTTTGTAGTATAAGTTGTATGATTCTTATGTATATTTGCATATTTCATAAGAATCATATTTTTCCTAAATTCTAGTTATTCCTCTCTTTTTTTTGTCTAAAGTGTAGTAACCTTAAGATAATTTAAAAACTAAAACTATAAGGAGTAAAGCTTTTATTTGATAAAATATTCTTTAAAAGGAAAAAAATGAAAGCTGTTTTTTTAATAATTGCTATTATGTTTACATCTTGTAATAATCGTGAAATAAGTAAAATCAACTTAGAAGATGCTTTTGGTATAAAATTTGGGGAAGAATTCAAGGGTATTGAGAGTACAAGGAATCACTTTATTATTAAATATGGTAATAAAATGAATCTAATTTACCCAACATCTTCAAGTAACTATTATGATAAATATTATATTGCTGTAACCCCCAAAACAAAAAAAGTTTATGCTATATACGCTACTAAAGAATATTCTATAGACGAAATAGCATTGTGTAGTGATGATGTTTCTATAATTAGAAGTACTTTAGAGAAAAAATATAAAGTATCTTCTTCAGAACTTGGAGAGTCTAATTATATATCAGTTAAAAATGGTTCAATATCTTTTAATTGTAAGTTATTCCCAACTAAAGAAGTTGATGCTATTAGCTATATTTATTATCTAAATTTTGATTTTGATAAACTTTATACTACAGAAAAATCTGAACTTCTTCAAAAAGAAGGCTCTTTATAATTTTAAAAGTGTGCAGATTAAGGAGAAAAACATCTTTCAAATAATAAAACTTAAATTGGGGGATATTGTCGATTATAGGCTTGGACTTAAGGGTTGAATTTATCATTATCACTTGACACTTAGAGTTCTAGAGTCTATTTTTAGGAATTAATTAAAAATGATAAAACATCACTCTTTTTCCATGCTATTTTACAATTATATTTCTCATCATATTTACACTCTTTTATCATATTGTACAAACTCCGTTCTGTAAAAAAATAATCATAATAAGGAAGTGCAGAAGTTGCATGTCCAATATCATCAAAATCTCCTTGCTTATATTTCTGTGTTTTATTCCATCTTAGTTTTGCATGTAACATTGCCTTTATATCTAATGAAGGTAAGTATAGATTCATTTTACCCTTTCTAAAAGCATGATATATCATGTTTCTTATTCGTTGACTATCTGTAGTATCTACAGTTGGTATAGTAACACTATTTTTTTTTGCTTTATAATCTACAACATCTTTAAAAATATTATGAATATTTTTTTGATAAGCTTCAATAGTACCACCTAATTCAGATAAATACATTTTTTGAAAAGTATTATGTTTTGTACTATGTAAGTGCTTATTTAAATCATATATATTTGTATCTATTTTCATATCTCTAAACCTAAATAAGTTATCTTTCAATTTAGTATTTAGCATATCTTTTAATCTAATTTGTTTAATTAATTTAAGCCATTCTTTTTGCATCAATAAGTTATCTTTTGACGATAAGGTTAAAAGTTTTGGCATTGCATAACCCATTATATTTGCAATAAAATCCCAATAGTTTTCTCTAGCTTTTTCATCTGTTTCTACATTTAATATATCATAAAAAAAATTATATAATTCTAAGGATAAGCGTTCTCTTTCTTCCCTAAGAATAGAACCTTGTGATAATTCATCAATGATTTTAACAGTTTGTGTTAAACTTTTGTTATCACTTTGTGTTAAAATTTCTTTAAATATTCTATAACTGATAGGACAAATTAATCTATTTTCTTTTACACCTTTTCTTAAATAGAGATATATTTTTTCTATATCTTTACAATCTTTTTTATTGAGAGTTACATCACATATATCAACCCAATATTTTGTATCTAAATAGATTTTGATTTTACTATTGATTGATTTACTTAACTTAATAGTCATCTCTTTATAATAATCATTTATATCTTCCATTTGTTTTCCTTTTTATCTTAAACCTAAAAAAATTAGAATTATTGTAGTATATTCAGTTCTTTAACTTAAATAAACTTTGATACCTATTCTTATTATAGCCATTTGAGCTAATATTGCTTAAACTGAAACTAAACATTTTGTAAAATACAAAAATCAAATACCTTTTACAATTAAAATACCGTGTCATGAATTAAAGTACCGAATTAAAGTACCGTGTCATAAATAGCCACTTTTAAAAATCCAAAACAAAAGATTTAAGTATAGATAAAAATAAATATAACCTTAAATTAAAAAGTTTAAACCTTGAAAAACATTTCAAAATCTGCTATAATTAACCCATATCAAAAAAAGGAGATAAAGATGTCAGTAGCCAAAATAACCAGAGATTTTATAGAGCAGATAGAAGATACCAAAATTTTCACTTATAACGATATACCAAGCAGTAAAAAATCATCTGTGGCTATTGAACTCTCTCGTCTTTTTAAAAAAGGTGTGGTCAAAAAGATTGCTAAAGGGAAATTTTATAAGCCAAAACAGACCCAATTTGGAGAGATAGCTCCTAGTGATGAAGAGATTGCAAAAAGTTATTTGGTAGAAGAGGAGGGATATATAACAGGGTATGGGGGATATAACCGATTGGGATTGACAACGCAGATACCCAATGTGATTACCATCGCTTCAAATCGTGTTCCGAGTCGAATTAGGATTGAAAATGTCAATATAAAGTTTGTGCCAAATATTGCCAATGGTGGGGTAAAAGATACCCAACTTTTACAGATTTTAGATGCCTTACGAGATATAAAAAATATTCCTGACAATTCGCCAAATGATGTTGTTCTCTCTATTAAAAAGATTCTTAGAAAATTTGATGAGAAGAAGATAAAAAAGATGTTAAAACTTGTAAGAAAATATCCCCCTAGAGTCAAAGCCATCTTAGGAGCGATATTGAAAGAGATGGGACGATGGCAAGAGGCGTATCTGTTAAAAGAGATGCTCAATCCTTTGACGACTTATAAGATAGGAATTAGTGGCGATACATTGGCAAATCGAGACGAATGGAAAATAGCCTAATGAGACTACATGATAACCGTGAACTTTTTGGAGATGTTGTAAAAGCAACAGCCCAAGCGATGAATATCTCGTTTTTGTATATTGAGAAAGATTATTAGGTTACCTATATTTTAAAGGCTCTCTCAAAGAGTGAACATATCGAACAGGCGATATTTAAGGGTGGTACGGCTTTATCCAAAGCTTATCGAGTGATAGAGAGATTTTCAGAAGATATTGATTTGGCAGTTATCTCTACAGATATGACCTCTAATCAGACAAAAAAGCTAATAAAGAGGATTGAAAAAAATATTGTTGATGCCAATTTTGAAGAGATAGTTGACCATATACAAGTCTCAAAAGGTTCAGAATTTAGAAAAACTGTTTATGATTATACCAAGCTGGAGAGTGGAAATTTTGGACATGCAAACTCCCATATTATTGTAGAATTAAACTCATTTGCACAACCACATCCTTATCAACTCCAAGAGATTTCATCTTATGTTTATGACTTTTTATTGGCTAAGGCTAATGATATTATTACAGAGTATGAACTTGAACCATTTAGCGTAAATATTTTGGATTATCGGCGAACTTTTTGTGAAAAATTGAGTGCTGTAGCGAGAGCTTCACATGAGAGTGATAAAGATTTTGATGAGTTGAAGAAGAAGATAAGACATCTTTATGACCTTTATTACTTGATGCAAGAGAAGGAGATAATCCAATTTTTGAACTCTGATGATTTTGTTACAATGATTCAGAGTGTACGCGTAGATGATGGTCGTCAATTTCATTCAGAGTGGGCGATGGTTCCTCTTTATACTACGGCTATATTTAGTGATACGACTATGGTTTTGGCTAAGATTGAAGAGTACTATAGTGGTAACTTTGCAGATTTGATTTATAGTGACTATTTGGTGTCGATGGAAAGTATCCGAATAGAAATAGATGCTATATCGGATAGATTGAGTGAAGAGGAGTTGTAAAACTACTCCCTACTCCACATCACAATACTCCAACCCCTCTATAGCAGGTCGGCTCAAATTACCATTTTGGGCAATATAAAGATTTTTAAGATTGACAAGATTAGTAAATGATACAGGTAATGCACCAATGCTATTCTCCTCCACATCCAGTTCCACCAACTCTGTTAAATCACCAATACATTCAGGAAGCTCACTTAAATTATTGGCAGAAGCACTTAAGTATCTAAGGCTTTTAAGTTCACAAATCTCATTAGGTAGCTTCTCTAAATGGTTGTTGTCAAGGGTGAGTATTTTTAAATCTTCTAGCTGACTGATATCAAAATCCAGTTCGGTTAAATCATTGTCGTTTAGGTTGAGTCGAATCAGCATATCATGCGACTCTAGCGTGGGTAAATCTCTAATGCTATTTCCCTCTAACAGCAAGGTCTCTAACTCTTCAATTTGACTGATAGATTTGGGTAAGTAGCTCAATTTATTATAAGAGAGATCAAGATAATAAAGTGCATTCATATACTCAAAAATATCGGGTAACTCTTTTAAATTGTTGGTATCAAGTGACAGATAAAGCAACTTAGAAAGGTTTTTAAACTCAATAGATAGCGACTCCAAAGAGTTGGTTGCCATACTTAAACGGGTGAGTTTGCTGAGTTGATAAAAGCTCTTTGGCAAAACTTTAAGTCGGTTACCATTGAGATTTAAAATCACCAAGGAGTCCAGTTCACCTATACTCTGTGGCAGTTTCTCTAAAAGATTGTCTTGACACTGTAAATTACGTAATTTTTTTAACTTTCCAATACTTTCAGGCAACTTTTTCAGTCGATTCCCCGAGAGTTTTAGAACACATAAATTACTTAAAACTTCTATAGAGTCAGGAAGTTCTCTTAGTTTTTTTTTAGACAAATCAAGTACCGAGAGTTCATCTAGTAGCGTGGGTGCTGTAGGAATGGTTGAACTTAAATTGTTGAACTTGACCCATCGTATAAAGGCATCGTATTGATTCATTGTTATATCTCCTTAAATCGTGCTTGAAATTGGTCGATAAGAAAATCTATCTCTTCATAATCAATAGCTCCAAAATCGACCATATTAAAAAGTGCCATAAGGGGTCGTCTGCAACAGGTTTTATTGCACCCTGTCACCAGTTTTTTAGCTTTTTTATAGGGCAGTTCGGTTGCTTCAAAAATTTCAATGGCTTGTAGAACATTTTTCTCTCCACAATCACAAATGATTTTTTGACCAATCTCCTTTTGGGCTAGAGTTTGCATAAAGATACTTTCTCTATTTTAGAAAGTCATGTTGTGCTTTAAAATCGGTAACATCTTTCATAGCAACTTGTACATCTTGACTCAAGGTTAAAAGCTTTTCATACTCTGTCCAAATAGTATCTTCAACAATGTCATGAATCTCACCTGCAATTTGTGTTACAATTCTTTTGTATTTTGCGTACTCTTTTTTGATTGCTTTTTGTTCTTCTGTTAGTGTCATGTTTTATCCTTTTTTATTAATGTTGACTTCAGCAGTCGGCTCATGCAATAAGTTGCATTAAATTTTGTATTACAATGCATAAACCATCTCCAAATCAATGGTAGGTCTATTCCCCAAGTAAAACAGTTGATAACCACCCTTCAACTCAAACTTATACGATATGTAGAGGTCGGTAATCTCTTTTACCTCGGGAATAAACGCCATAATTTTTTTTAATCCACGGTGGTAAATTAGCCCTCGAATGAATTTCTCAGCATCACTCAATGCTTCGCTTTGCATAATCCATGGGGAGATTTTTATCACATTACGATTGAGTGCGTACGAGTGTTGATACCCAAAATCATTTGATAACAAAAGCGATGACTGTTTCATAACAGCTGTGGTGATGTACTCAAACCTATCCTCTTTAAATGCTCTGTAATCATAATTTTTAAGTCCACTTTGGTAATTCTCATGGCTGATACTTTTGGCTGTAGCATTGGAGAAGTTAAACGCCACGCCTCCACCGTTAAAAATGGCTTGTTTAAAACGAGCGTACGATACAAAGTTTAATGCTTTAAAATACTCCACCTCATCTCTTTTTGCCAATATCATGACTGTTTTATTACTCTCTATATTGTTTAACAGCAGTTGAACCAAACGCTTTTTTAAATCGATCTCCACCTCATCAAGTGCATAAAAGTTATTTAATAAAATTGAATCATCAAACGCATAAGCTGTAATAAGTGCCACCAATTTCTGGGCATCGTAAATACCAAAACAGTAAGTTGGGTTCTGAGCATAAGTGGTCAATATCAGATTTTTATCGACTACTTTTCTGGCTTCAAACGCTTCTAAGTCCTCTTTTAGGCGATTGCCACGAATCCATCCTATGAACATAAGTACAACTCTTTTAACTCTTCGCCACTCATGACCACTTTACGGTGTGTTACAATCTCCCGAACTTTAGGCAATATAGCTTGGACACGCTCTTTAGTAGGAAAAATTCCCATGGCTTTCAGATGATGTAACAGCGTTGCACTCCCTGAATGTTTACCAATGGGAAAATGTCTAAACAACCCCACCTCTTCAGGCTTAAACGCTTCATAAGCATTGTTGGCATGAATCATACCACTCACATGAATACCCGACTCATGAGAAAAGATATGCTCTCCTATAATAGGCGTGTTGGTCGCAATCAATTTGTTCGATGCCAATGCAACCGTATGCACCAACTCTTTAAGCTTTAAGGAGTTAATAACTCTTTTTTCAGAAAACTGGTGGGTTAGGCTCATCAACACCTGCTCAAACGAAGCATTTCCTGCTCTTTCACCTAAGCCTATCACGGTTGTATTGGCACTCTTTGCTCCAGCTTCAATCCCTGCAATAGAGTTTGCTGTAGCCATTCCAAAATCATTATGGGTGTGCATCTCTATATCCAAGATATTCCATGCACTCAATGCTGAAATATTCTCATAAGTCTGATGAGGTGTTAAAATCCCCACCGTATCACAATAACGAAAACGGTCAGCCCCCAACGCTTTACCAAAATGCATCAACTCTGCTAAAAACCCATTATCAGCCCGACTCGCATCCTCTCCACCAATGCACACAAACAGCCCCTCTTTTTTAGCAACACTCACCACCTCTTCAAGGTTTCTAAAGAGTCGCTCTCTGTCTCCCTTGAACTTCACATTTATCAAAATGTCGGAAACAGGAACCGACAAATCTACAGCCTTTACTCCACATGTCAGTGACGCTTCAAGGTCACCCATGGTCGCACGATTCCAGCTCATAATTTGAAGGGGTAAATTTAGAGCCAAAATCTCTTTAAGGTCACTCTGCTCTTGCGAACCCATCGCAGGAATCCCCACCTCCAACTCATCAGCCCCAGCTTCATAAAGCAGTTGAGCAATCTTCAGTTTCTCTTGGGTATTAAAGGCTACATAAGGTGCTTGTTCACCATCACGAAGCGTTGTGTCGTTTATGAGTGCCATTGGAGTTCCTTGCAAAGTGGTTTTTAATCATCTATGCAAGAGATGTTCCGTTTAGGTATTGCTATGCTTTAAGGGAAGGAGACATAAGGTATTTCTAACGCTATTTCTTTAAATTTATTGGCTCTGTTTAGAATGAATCGTGTGAGTTTGTTTATAAATTTTGACTCTTCTTCTATTAAAATTGTTTTGTCTCAGGATTAAATTCATTACCATAAGCCATCGCTAGATTGTGGTCAAAATCGTACATCATCAGTTTTCATTCTCATCCATAGAGAGTTGACCAACCAATTGGTTTTGCATACTCACTTTTAAACTATTCATAACTATCCCACGCTTTCATGTTCATCTCCATTCCTAAAGCTTCCATAATTTGTAGCAGTGTGTTCAGTCTTACTCCTTCAAAACCATTTTCTATTTTATTAAGTGTATGAGCTGAAATATTACAAAGCATAGCACAATCATTGGTACTTATTCCTTGTTGTGTTCTTCTTGATTTTATGAATTTACCTATGTTTTCTAGGGTTATGGGTTCTTGGAATGATGGGGGTGGGGTTGGTTTTACTTGTTTTCCTTTAGTCAATAAGTCATTCTCTTACCAAGCTTACTTCTCCAACTCATCACAAATCCCTAAAACCTGTAACATCAACTTCTCAGAAATATAAACTTCAGATTTCATAATTCCCTCCAAAAGAGGTTTTACTTTTTCAATAAGTCCATTCTCTTTAGCCTTTATCAAAATACCAAGGCTTCCTATCACTTTCACATCATTCAAAACAGCATATTTTTTAGCACGATTATCATCTATAAGCAATACATCAGCATCCAACTCTTTATAAAGCGTAATGGCTTCAAGTTCCCCAAGTCCAAGACCTAATTTGGTTAGGTTTAAATCAACTACTCTTACTCTATTTTGCAAAAACTTTGTAAGCTTATCACTTTGTGGTCTTCCCACTTGTGTAACTTCATCATAAACAGCTTGTGGCACAAAAAGATTTTCATACAATGCTTCCAAAAGTTCCAATTTATCGACCACAGAGAGTGCAATCAAAGCCGAACTATCTCCAATAATCATCTAAATACCTTTTAAAGCATTAAGTTCAGCCTCTATATCATAATCATCAATAGCAGGTATTTTATGCTCATTTAAGAGTCTCATAAAAGAGTAAATATCCATATCTACAAACTTCGCCCCTTGTGAGATAGATATTTTATGGTTCTTATAGAGTTCTAGTGCTAATTTTTGTTTAACCATCTGCACAAGATTCGTTTGAGTCTCATTTATGCTTAAAAATAGTTCATCGGGTATATCTATGGCTAGTTGCATTTTTTGCTCCTTTTATTTTTATTGTAGCATATATTTTAAATTTAATTCTCGTATGCGTTCCCACTTTGAAAGTGGGAACGAGTCAAAGTGGGAACGAGTCAAAGTAATACTTTATCAAAAACTAGCATAAAGTAAAACTTAAATACCATTAAAGATATATTAAAAAAACCGATAGTATCTTTGGAATGTGGAAAAACCGAAATTAGGAGCAAACACCATGAAAAAACTATACTTAATACGACACGCCAAATCCAGCTGGAACGATTTGAACTTAGATGATTTTGACAGACCCTTAAACAAACGAGGAAAACATGATGCCAAACTGATGGCTGAACGTTTAAAAAGTAAAAAGATAAAGCCTGACCTCATCATCGCTTCTCCTGCTAAAAGAGCCTCTATCACAGCAAATACTATTGCTAAAAAAATTGGTTATGATTTAGGAAACATTGACTTTCAAGAAACGGTTTATGAAGCTTCTCTTAGTGATTTGCTTACGGTTCTAAAATCTATTGATAATAAAAATGATGTTGTTTTTCTAATTGGACATAATCCCTCTTTGAACTCGTTGTTGGATTATTTAGTGGAACGTCATGATATTGAGAATATTGTTACAACAGGGATGGTTGAGATTGAATTGGATGTTGAGCGTTGGAATGAAATTACTAAAAACTCTGGTAAGGTTGTTTTATTTGAATTTCCTAAAAAATATTATTAAAAGAAATCTCCCCCCCCCCCTAAAAAAATCCAAGGTACTCAGAAGACAAAGGAAGTTTAAAAAATGTACATGAGCAATAATAACATTTTTTATGAGTACCTTACATTTTTTAAAAGGGTAGAGCTTGGGAATTTACCCCAACTCTAAAAATGCCCATGCCATTGACCATAGAGGTGAACTCTACTGGGTAGATAACATCAAACAGTACCTAAGCAAGAGATGCGTAATGCAGGAGAAATGACCAAAGGACCAAAAGCATTTGGACAAAAAGATGCTTATGAGTTTGCTAATCAATTAAATGCGTTTTTAGGGAGATGGTACAAAAATAAGAGGTAAACCATCCCGTTTAAATAACGGGATAAAGAAGAAATTACGCTTTTTTAGATTCCAAAATCATTTTAAGCATCTCATCTTTTAAAAGAAGTTTCTGCTTTTTCATTTTCTCAATCTCAATATCACTCATACCATGTCTTCCATGTTCAGCATCTTGTACTTTTTGATCAAGCTCATTGTGATTCTCGAAGATTTTTGCAAAGTGCGCATTGCTTTGTTTTAACTCTGTAATTTCTGCTCTGTATTCAGCTAGCATTTGTTTCCTTTTAATTGTTATAATCTAATTGTAGTACTAATCACATTAAAAAAATATTAATGGCTATTTAGGGTATAATTTCACTCATTAAAGAATCAAAGGTTAAATCTCTATGTATATCTACGACAGCGTCAAAAAAACAAAACTTCCTTTTGAACCTATGGTTCCACAAAAAGCTTCTATTTATGTTTGTGGACCCACGGTCTATGATGATGCTCACTTGGGTCATGCACGAAGTTCTCTTAGTTTTGATCTTTTAGTTCGTACCTTAAAAGCTCTGCGTTATGAAGTGACGATGGGGAAAAACTTTACGGATATAGATGATAAAATCATTAAAAAAGTACAAGAGACAGGACAAAATTTAGAAGAGATAACCACGCATTATATTAACCAATATTTAGAAGATATGAAAGCTTTAGGGGTACTGAAAAGTGATATAGAACCTAAAGCAACCGAATCACTCGAAGCGATGGAGTCGATGATACAAGGGCTAATTGATAAAGACATCGCTTATGTAGTAAGTTCGGGTGATGTTTATTTTGATACTTCAAAAGATAGTAACTACGGAGCCATCTCACACCAAGTGGGTGATGATAAAGACAATCAAAGCCGTGTAGAACATACCTCCCAAAAACGCAATCCTAAAGATTTTGCTCTATGGAAAGCCTGTCATGGTGAAGATGATATCTGTTTTAATACGGCTTTTTCAAAAGGTCGCCCAGGATGGCACATTGAGTGTTCAGCGATGATAGAAAAACACTTTAAAGGTAACGACGAATACAGCATCGATATTCATGGTGGAGGAGCCGACCTACTCTTCCCTCACCACGAAAACGAAGCAGCCCAAAGCCGATGTGCCACAGGACATGAACTGGCAAAATACTGGATGCACAATGGATTTGTCAATATAAACGGTGAAAAGATGAGTAAATCATTAGGCAACAGCTTTTTTGTAAAAGATGCCCTAAAAGTTTACGATGGAGAGATACTACGAAACTACCTCATCTCGGTTCATTATAGAAATGATTTTAACTTTAACGAAGAGGATCTGCTCAACTCTAAAAAACGACTTGATAAACTCTATAGACTTAAAAAAAGAATTGCCCCCACAGGTGCATCAAAACCCAACAAAGTCTTTCAAAAATCCATTTTAGAAGCGATGAGCGATGATTTAAATATCTCCGTAGCTTTAGCCAGCATTGATGAGATGATAAGTGAAACCAATGATAAGCTTAATGCCAATCAAAAAGATAAAGGGTTAAAGAAAGAGACTCTAGCCAATATAGAATTTATAAATGAGTTGCTTGGTTTGGGTGGGAAAGAGCCATTTTCTTATTTTCAAATAGGTATTGATACAGTAACTAAAACCCAAATAGAGTCTTTAATCGAGCAAAGAAATGAAGCCAAAAAAGCCAAAGATTATGAAAAATCAGATGCCATTCGTGATAAGATTACAGCCATGGGAATTGCTTTAATGGATACAACGGATGGTACACTTTGGGAGAAGATATAAATAGATGAAAAACCTATTTAAACAATATCTCCCTTATCTCATCGGTTATAAACGCCAGTTTATTTTTGCCATTATCGGTATGTTGGCTGTAGCCATAGGAACAGCCGGAACAGCTCAACTTATTAAACCTGTACTTGATGATATTTTTATAAACAAAGATGCTACCATGTTGGCACTTATGCCCTTTTTACTGGTAGGAGTTTTTACTCTAAAAGGAGTGGGACAGTACATTCAAACCTACTACATGTCCTATATTGGACTTGATGTGGTTAGAAAATTACGTAATAATCTTGTTAAACACCTCACTTATCAAGACATGCAATTTTTTCAAACCATGCACACAGGAGAGATACTCTCACGTGTGACCAATGATATTGGACGAATTCAAAATGTTGTAACAACGATGATTCCAAATCTTATTCGTGAATCTTTAACCATTGTGGCACTTACAGGATATGTCATTTATGAAAGTCCTAAATTGGCATTTTATTTTTTAATTATTATGCCTTTGGCACTTCTGCCCTTAAGTCGTTTAGCCAAAAAAATGAAACGTTACTCCAAACTTTCTCAAGAAAGTACTTCAGATATGACAGCCCGTTTGGGTGAAATATTTTCAAACATTGAAGTGATAAAATCAAACTCATCTCAAGAGTTAGAGGCAAGAAAATTTGAAAAAGAAAATTATAATGTTTTTACCTATCTGCTCAAACAAGTTAAAGTCAATGCCCTCACCTCACCCATTATGGAGATACTCGGTTCTATTGCTATTGGTGTGGTTATTTACATTGGTGGTACAGAAGTAATAGAAGGACGAATGACGGTTGGAGCATTCTTTGCCTTTGCTACGGCACTTTTTATGCTCTATACCCCTATAAAAAGAATCTCATCACTCTACAACCAAGCTCAAGATGCTGTTGTTGCGAATGAACGGATGTTTGAACTGCTTAATCAAAAATCCACCATTAATTCAGGAGAAATCAACTTAAAAGAGCGTATTGATAGCTTATCTTTTAATAAAGTATCGCTCAACTATGAAGAAAAAATTGCTCTTAATGAAGTTTCTGTGCATATAAATCGAGGACAAAGCATTGCCCTTGTAGGTGACAGTGGTGCCGGAAAAAGTTCATTTGTGAATCTCTTGGTACGTTTTTATGACCCTAGCTCAGGAAAAATTCTTATTAATAAACACAACAGTAAAGAGTTAACCCTAAGCTCTTTACACCAAAAAATTGCGTATGTCACCCAACGTATCTATATTTTTAATGACACCATTGCACACAATGTTGCTTACGGACAAGCGTTTAATGAACAAAAAGTTTATGAAGCATTAAAAAAAGCCCATGCTTTGGAGTTTATAAAAAACTTAGATGAGGGTATTCATACCACATTGACTGAAAATGGCAACAACCTTTCAGGGGGACAGCGACAGCGTATTGCTCTTGCTCGTGCACTGTATAAAAACCCGGATATTCTAATACTCGATGAAGCCACATCGGCACTGGACAACAAAAGCGAAGCCCTTATTCAAAAAGCACTTGATGCACTTAAAGATGAGATGATTACCATCACCGTAGCCCATCGTCTAAGTACCATTGAAAACTCGGATGCGATTTTAGTCTTTAAAGAAGGGGAGATTGTCTGTTCGGACACGCATCAAAATTTATTAGATAAATGTGATGAGTATAAGAAACTGGCGAAGGTTTTAATCTAACTTTAATATGCTACTATTCCATTTTTAAAACAATTAGGAACACATTATGAAAACACTACTCTTTTTACTACTCTTCTCGACTTTAACCTTTGCCAAAACCAACATTATTGTGAGTATATTACCTCAGAAAATATTTGTCGATATGATTGGTGGAGAAAAAGTGCATACATCTGTTATGGTTCAGGCCGGTGCATCACCCCATAACTATGAGCCAAAACCCTCTCAAATGTTAGAAATAACCAAAGCAAAACTTTACTTTTCCATAGGAGTGGAGTTTGAAAAAGTGTGGTTAAAGAAGTTTCAAAACCAAAATAAAAATTTAATTATCTCTGATATTTCACATGACATCAATAAAAGTATCATGCAGCGTCATCATCATGATGAACATAAAGCACATCATGAAAAAGATGTAACAAATAAAGACCCACACATCTGGGTTGACCCCATTAATGTAAAACAGATTGCAGAGAATATTTATGAAACATTGGTAAGCATCGATGCCAACAACAGTAACTACTATAAAGCGAACTTAACAGCCTATTTAAAAGAGTTAGAAACCCTTGACAATGATATAAAAACCATACTAAAAGATACTCCAAAAGATTCTGCTTTTATGGTTTTTCATCCTGCTTGGGGCTATTTTGCCAAACGTTATGAACTCAAACAACTCCCTGTTGAAGTAGAGGGAAAATCACCTAAAATGAAAACCTTAGTGAAAATAATGCAAGAGGCAAAAGAGGAAAAGGTTCAAGCCATCTTTACCCAACCGGAGTTTTCAGATAAAGCAGCACAGTTAATTGCTAAAAATCTTAATATTCAGGTGATTAAAGCCTCACCACTGGCACATAATTGGGCAGAGAATCTTAAAAATTTAGCCAAGGCCATTGCACAACAACCAAACAGTAAAAAAGATTAACAGTTATGTCCATTATAGAAATTAAAAACCTCTCGTTCTCTTACGACAAACAAAAGATTTTAGAGAACATCAACCTCAATGTTGAAGAGAAAGATTTTTTAGCCATCATTGGACCTAATGGTGGAGGAAAATCAACCCTACTCAAACTTATTTTAGGAATTAACCCTGTTAAAGATGGCTCAATTCGTACCTTTGGAGAAGTCCCTAAAAAGAACCTCTCTCAAATTGGCTATGTGCCACAAAACACCAATGTCAATACTGACTTTCCTATTAAAGTTATTGAAGTTGTACTGATGGGACACATTGGTACCAAACGTCCTCTCTTTGGATATGCAAAAGAAGAAACCATGTGTGCTATGGGTGCGTTGGCACAAGTTGGTATGGAGAAGTTTGCCAATGAAAGGATAGGTTCCCTCTCCGGAGGGCAGAGACAACGGGTGATGATTGCTAGAGCCTTGTGTGCTCATCCTAAAATTTTGATTTTAGATGAACCCACCTCTAGTATTGATGTGGATGGACAAAAACAGATTTATGAACTGCTAAAAGAGTTAAATGCTTACATTACCATTATTGTTGTAAGCCATGATGTCTCTGTGATTATGAAATATGCCACTACCGTGGTACACATTAACAAAAAACTCACCTATCATGATATGTCCGGACAACACAGTGATGCCCCTAACCGGTGTAATCATTTTTGTGAAGTTGAAATGTTTAACAAATTTAGAGAGGTAAAGTAAACATGTTTGAAGCACTCTCCTTTCCTTTTATACAAAATGCCCTTATTGCCGGAGTTTTGGTCTCATTGGCTTCCGGTATTATTGGTTCACTTATTGTCGTTAACCGTATGGTTTTCTTAGCAGGAGGAATTGCCCATACTGCTTACGGTGGAATCGGTGTGGCTGTCTTTTTAGGTCTACCTATCTTTTTAGGAGCTTCTGTTTTTGCCGTTGCTGCTGCACTTATTATCTCCATGATAACCCTTAAACATCGAGAACGTATGGATACCTTTATTGGTCTTATGTGGGCTGTGGGTATGGCACTGGGTGTGGTATTGATTGATCTAACTCCCGGGTACAATGCTGACTTTATGTCTTACCTTTTTGGCTCTATTTTGGCTGTGAGTCAAAGTGACCTCTATTTTATGGGTGGACTTCTAGGTATGATAGTCTTTATTATGATCTTTTGGTACCGTGACATTTTGGCTGTGTCGTATGACAGTGAATATGCTAATTTAAGAGGGATTAATGTTCAGTTTTTCTACACGCTAATATTAATTCTTTCTGCCTTAACTGTTGTGGTTGCCATTAAAGTTGTGGGACTTATACTGGTTATTGCTCTATTGACCATACCTGTTTATATTGCTGAAAAACTCTCCAACACACTCTATATGATGATGATACTTTCGGGAATTTTCTCTTCGATATTTACACTTATTGGATTGTGGATCTCTTATGAGTATGACATCGCTTCAGGTGCTTCAATTATTTTAATCTCAGCTGTTTCTCTTTTTCTATTTCTCGGAATCAATCGTTTTAAATAAAAATTTTATTTAAAATTAATTTATAGTTTTAATAATTCTTTAAATATAAGAAATTAAAGCTATAATTACACCTAAACAATATAACACAAGGATTATATTTATGAAAAAATTTAATATGTTATTTTTACCCCTTCTTTTATTAAGTACGTCCATTCAAGCTGATGATAAACTTTACTCCTTTATAGGTGTACAAGCATCAACAACTGAATATGAAAAAATATCTACTCCAACATTGGGTGTTAAATACGGAACACAATCAAGAAATATGCGAACATCCCTCTCATATAATTATGGCGAAAAAACAAACAATGAGTACCATACACTTATTATGCAAATAGATACCGGTGTTTTAACCAATACATTTAAAGATAGTGCTTTAAAACCCTATCTCGGTGCATCTCTTGGGGTTATGCAACACAACAACAATTCCCTAAAAGATAAAGGTTACCTCTATGGTGCCAATACCGGTCTAACGTATCTCTTAAATGATGTTATAGACCTAGATTTAGGTTATCGTTTTATGAAAACAGCAAAACTTGAAGATCTAAGTAAAATAAGTGACTTAAGCTTTTCAATGCACTATTTTTATTAGAAATCAAGTATAATACTTCCACTAATTTTCTTGGAGTAACCATTGTCATTTTTTTCTTATGAAACCATAAAAAGCGTTCTTTTTAAACTCAACCCTGAGACAGCCCACCATATTGGTGGGCTTGGTCTTAGAGCTGCTGCTTATGCCCCAAGCATTTTAAAACTTTTGAAAAATCACTATTTTGTTCAAGACCCTATCTTGACACAACATCTCTTTGGACGAAAGTTTTCAAACCCTGTAGGATTGGCTGCTGGGTTTGATAAAAATGGAGAATACATCACAGCCATGCCAACCCTTGGGTTTGGTTTTACTGAAATAGGAACCATTACTCCAAAACCTCAAGAAGGTAACGCAAAACCTCGTCTTTTTAGACTAAAAGAGGATCGTTCTATTCAAAATGCCATGGGGTTCAACAACCGTGGTGCCGACTACATGGTGAAACGACTCAATAAACTCTATTTTTTTGACTACCCTATTGGAATCAATATCGGTAAAAACAAAGTAACTCCGGAAGATGAAGCTCTGAACGATTATGAGACACTGCTTCATACCTTTAAAGATTATGGTGATTACATTGTTATTAATATCTCTTCTCCCAATACTCCAGGATTGAGAGATTTACAAAATGAAGCCTTTATTACAGCTCTATTTGAAATGGCAAAAACCATCACTGATCAGCCAATTTTCTTAAAAATTGCTCCCGACATGGAAGCCCAAGATGCCATTGATTTGTGTACTACGGCTGTTAATGCCGGTGCTGCAGGAATTATTGCGACCAATACCACCATTGATTACTCGGTCACTGAACACGCCAAAGATTTTGGTGGAATTTCAGGAGCTTTGGTTCGTGAAAAATCTTTTAAACTTTTTCAAGCCATTGGTAAAGAGCTTTATGGTAAAACCCTATTGATCTCGGTAGGGGGAATTGAAACTGCTGAAGATGCCTACCGAAGAATTAAAGCCGGTGCGACCTTGGTTCAGGTCTACTCCATGCTCATCTACAATGGTCCAAAGATGATTAAAGAGATCAATGAAGGACTCATTGAACTGCTTAAAGCAGATGGTTACAACCATATATCTGAAGCCATTGGTGCCGATTACAAATAATCTAAAAAGTGAAATAATGCAAAAAACAATACTATTTTTAATAATGATAACAGGAGTCTTAATGGGTAATTCTTTACCAAAACATCACAGTAAAACACTGGACAACGGCTTAGAAATCGTTGTCATACCAATGAAAAACAACTCAAATGTCATTACCACCGATATTTTTTACAAAGTAGGAAGCCGTAACGAGGTGATGGGAAAAAGTGGTATTGCCCACATGTTGGAGCATTTGAACTTTAAATCTACCAAGAATCTTGAAGCCGGTGAATTTGATAAGATTGTTAAATCAAAAGGGGGTGTGAACAATGCAGCGACCTCATTTGACTACACCCACTACTACATTAAATCGAGTTCAAAAAACCTAGAGACTTCAGTGGAACTTTTTGCTGAACTGATGGAAAATTTAAATCTTAAAGATGAAGAGTTTCAGGTAGAGCGTGATGTGGTGGCTGAAGAACGACGGGTACGCACCGATAACCCACCAATTGGGTACCTGTACTTTAGACTTTTCAATACCCACTATGTGGCACACCCTTACCACTGGACACCCATTGGATTTATGAACGACATTCAGACATGGACAATTGATGATATTAAATCATTTCATGAAAAGTATTATCAACCCAACAATGCCATTTTAATCGTAACAGGTGATATTGATGAGAAGGAAGTCTTTAAAATAGCCGAAGCCAAGTTTGGAAAGATTAAAAACAAGCATGAAGTTCCAAAATTGAATGCTCTCGAACCAAAACGTGATGGAAGTATACGACAGGTGATTACCAAAGAGAACAACACCGTTGACACCATTGCCATTGCCTACCCTATTCCTAATTATGAGCATGAAGACCAAGTGGTGCTTTCTGCTATTTCTGAGCTGTTATCGTCCGGAAAAAGTAGCCGATTACACAAAGAGATTATCGACAAAAAACAGATGGCAAATCAAATCTATGCGTACAACATGGAACTCAGCGATCCTGGAATTTTTCTCTTTATGGGCTTAGCCAACACACATGTTAACATAGAAGATTTAGAGAAAGAAATTCATACAGAAATTGAAAAAATAAAATCGGGTGACGTGACAAAAGAAGAGCTTGAAAAAGTAAAAATTAATGCCAAAGCAGATTTTATTTATTCACTAGAAGACTCAGCAGAGGTTAACTCACTTTTCGGATCTTACTTGGTAAGAGGAAATTTAAAACCTTTACTTGAATATGAAGAGAATTTGGCTAAAATTACGCCTGAATTGGTCACTAAAATAGCCAAAAAATATTTTAATGATGACCTAGCGACAACACTAATACTAAAAAAACACAATGGAAAAAGTAAATGAGTAACTTAATTACAGGTGCCACAACGGCACTCATTACCCCATTTAAAAATGGAACACTAGATGAAGCAACCTATGCTAAACTAATCAGACGTCAAATCAATAATGGAATTGATGCTGTTTGTCCTGTAGGAACCACCGGTGAAAGTGCCACACTAAGCCATGATGAACATAAACGTTGTATTGAAATTGCTGTTGAAGTCTGCAAAGGAACAGGAACCAAAGTGCTTGCCGGTGCAGGTAGCAATGCCACTCATGAAGCCATTGACATTGCTCGTCATGCAGAATCTTGTGGTGTAGATGCCATTTTTTCAGTAAGTCCTTATTACAACAAACCAAGCCAAGAGGGACTTTACCAGCACTATAAAGCCATTGCTAAATCGGTAGAGCTTCCATTCATGCTTTATAATGTACCGGGAAGAACCGGTGTGGATATTACAGCCCATACTGTTTGTAGACTTTTTGATGATGTTTCAAACATTTTTGGTATTAAAGAAGCAACAGGATCAATAGAAAGAACAGTAGAACTTTTATCTAAACGACCTGACCTATATGTATTCTCGGGAGATGATCCTATTGACTACCCTATTTTAGCCAATGGAGGAAAGGGAATTACTTCAGTCACCTCCAATTTGTTACCGGATATGAAAGCTAAATTAGCTCATAGTGCACTTGAAGGAGATTTCAAGACATCAAAAGAGATTAATGATAAACTATACACGCTTAATAAAGTAATGTTTTGTGAGAGTAATCCTATTCCAATTAAAGCTGCAATGTACATGGCAGGTCTCATTGATACTTTAGAATACCGATTACCACTGGTTCCCCCAAGTGTTAAGCACATGAAGCAAATTGAAGAAGTTATGAAAAATTACAACATAGTAGGAGTATAAATGTCAAGCAATAAAGGTAAAACCGTCGTTATCACAGGTGCCACCAAGGGTATTGGTAAAGCCATAGCAGAAAAATTTGCAAGCCAAGGAGTAAATGTTGCATTTACTTATAACTCAAATAAAGAATCTGCTGATGAAATAGCTGCTAATTTAGAGGGCACTTATGGTATTAAAGCAAAAGCTTATCCATTAAATATTTTGGAACTTGATGAATTTAAACCTCTCTTTTTAGCAATTGATAAAGATTTTGATAGAGTTGATTTCTTTATTTCAAATGCAATGATTTATGGTCGTCCTGTTGTAGGTGGGTATGGTAAATTTATGAAACTAAGACCTTCAAAAGGTTTACAGAACATCTACACAGCAACTGTTGGTGCCTTTGTACGTGGTTCACAAGAAGCTGCTGTACGTATGGAAAAAGTTGGTGGTGGTGCCATTGTTACTCTGAGCTCTACAGGTAACCTCATCTACATCGACAACTATGCCGGTCACGGAACCAATAAAGCAGCCGTTGAAGCAATGAGCCGTTATGCTGCTGTTGAACTGGGTGAAATGGGCATACGTGTTAACGCCGTGTCAGGTGGACCAATCGACACTGATGCACTAAAAGCCTTTACCAACTATGAAGAGGTTAAAGCAGAGACCATTAAACGTTCAGCCGTGAATAGAATGGGAAGTCCTGAAGATTTAGCCGGTTCAGTTTACTTCTTATGTACGGATGAAGCATCATGGATTACAGGTCAAACCCTTGTTGTTGATGGTGGAACAACCTTCCGTTAAACCATTTTGTGTAGGGACAATCCCCCTGTGGTTGTCCGTTGTTTCATATACATAAAAAAGATTGTAGATTATTCAGACACCGGACAAGCACGGGGGCGTTGTCCCTACGAAGGAACCCTTATATGCAAAACAACAAAATCGTCAATATCCCCAATATTCTAGCCTTTATTCGCCTACTTCTAGCCCCTATTATGTTTGTGCTACTGGTCAATCAAGATGCAACCATATTTGAACAAATTCATCCCTCATGGCTCAACTATGCTGCTGCATTTATTTTTGTTTTGGCATCAGCTACAGACTTCTTTGATGGCTACATCGCACGAACCTTTAATCAAATTACCACCATGGGTAAAATTTTAGATCCTCTTGCTGATAAAATGTTAACTTTAGCTGGTTTTCTAGGTCTTATGATGATGGGAGAAGCTTCACCTTGGGCTATCTTTCTGATTTTAACACGTGAACTTTTCATTACAGGACTTCGTGTCTCTGCTGTGGCTGAAGGCATAGATATTGCAGCATCGTGGATGGGTAAAGTTAAAACCGTGATTCAAATGATTGCAATTGGGTTTTTACTAATGGGTTGGTATGGTGGAGAGGCTTTACTGTGGATTGCCGTTGCTCTTACTTTATATTCCGGATATGAATACGTAAGAGACTTTTTTAAAAATGTAAAAATGTAACTTTGATTTACTCAGTCAGCATCTAATTTTTGCTGACCAAGCATTTCAAAATATTAATCGTAAATTCTTCCTAAGAAATCTATATAAACTGCTTGTGCATTACTTAAAGCTTGTTCTGATTTAAAATTGAGTTTTCCTCCTGAAGTAACTGAAGTGTTTAATAACTTCTCCACTGCCCTCATGAGTCTCTCTGTATCTCTCATTACTTTTGTTGAACTAGGATGATAACTCTGCTCATCTGAGCCTGCACCCTCAACATGGAGAATTCTCTTTAAACTAGAGTTTTGTTCATTTAATAACATCGTAAAGTTTTCAACTTCAGTGTTGCTTGCTTGTAAGTGAGCATCTATTTTTTCCATCTCTTTTTTACAGTCATCTTTGCTCATTGAGTACTCTGTAGACTCTTCATAAGTCTTTAGTGCAATACGTAAATTTTTACTGGCTTTTAGATTCACACGAATGGCATAAACAAACCATGCCATTAAAAGTGCTGAGAAACCTAGAACCAATGCACCAAACATTGGATTTCCGGTTGCACCGGTAATACCACCACCAATCCAAGCCAACACAGGATTAATATGTGCTTCTATTGCTTCTGCTGTCGTATTTGAGCTAAGAGAAATATTTAACTTTTGAGCAGCAAAATAGATCCATACGCCTAAGGTTACAAGTGCTGCCCCTATAGCCAACAGTAATCCTGTAAAACGTCCTGAACTTATATTTTTAATATGAACCGTAGCACCCTCTTTTTCTTCTAATGCAAGTTCAAATGGCTCATTTAATTCATCAAGTGCTGAATTGTACTCAAAACCAACTTTTTCTAAAAGCTCTTGGGAACTTGTAAATATTGTATTATTAAATGTTCGTTTTATATTATCAAAGTTTTCAGCTGCTTTAGAGACCCCTATTTTGCACTCTTCAACTTGATTGTCCACTTTTGAAACCAGCTCTTTTGAGCTCTCAATCAATTCTTTTGCTTCAACTTGTTTACTTTTCTTCACATCACTATTTTCTACAAATGCAACTTCCTTTTCCACATCCAACATTTCACTGTTACCATTTAACTCATTTTTTTTCGTTTCGATTTTTTCTCCCATCGAAAATTCCTTTCATATATACTAAAATTATCTTAAATAGATTTTAGCATAATTAGTTTGCTTTTTATCTAAAATTTCCGGGGTACCCTTTAATCTAAGCTTGGTATAATACTTTAAAAGAATTTAGGACATTTAGTGGGAATTATCACAGCATTATTGATACTGTCATTTTTAGTATTTTTTCATGAGTTGGGTCACTTTACGGCAGCACGTTTTTTTGGTGTTCAAGTTGATGTTTTTAGTATCGGTTTTGGTAAAAAACTACTGAGTAAACAAATTGGTAAAACAGAATGGAGTTTTTCATTAATTCCTTTAGGTGGTTATGTTAAAATGAAAGGTCAGGATGACAGCGACCCAACACTAATAAGCTACGATGAAGATAGTTATAACTCTAAAAAACCTTGGCAACGAATTATCATTTTGCTGGCTGGACCTTTTGCTAATTTTCTGCTTGCTTTTTTACTCTATCTTGCAATTTCAAGTATAGGTGTTCCTAAACTGTTACCGACGGTAGGTGATATTAACACAACCAACCCGGCCTATGAAGCAGGTATTCAAATTGGTGACAAAATCATCAATATAAATGGACAAAGTATTCACTATTGGGAAGATATAGGTAAAGCAATTGAGCGTAGTCCATCTTCTGTTCATATTACGCTACTTAGAGAGCATCAATATGTGGAAGTAACTGTAATACCGGAACTTCAAAATACAAAAAATATGTTTCAAGAAGTAATAAAAAGACCAATCATTGGAATTCAACCCGATATAAACAGTACGGGAATCGTCCATTATGGCTTAGAAGAGGGTATAACATATGCCTATGAACAGACACAAAGAGCATCAATGCTGATCTTAAAAAGTCTTCAAAAACTTATAGCCGGATTGGTACCGATGGATCAATTGGGAGGTGTTGTCAGTATTGTTGATGTTACGGCAAAAGCATCCGGCGTAGGGATTGTTTCTCTTCTTTTTTTTACAGCACTTATTTCAGTGAACTTGGGAGTTTTAAACCTTCTACCCATACCGGCATTGGACGGTGGACATATTATATTTAACCTTTATGAGATGATTACAAACAAAGTACCTAATGAAGAGATTATGTACAAACTTACCCTATTTGGATGGGGGTTACTCCTCTCCATCATGCTCTTAGGGTTGTATAATGATATTAATAGACTAATAGGATAATAAATTATGAAAGAACAATTAAGAAAAAACTTAGATGAAGTTATTTGGAACATTGAGCAAGCACGTATTGGGGTAAATGAACACCATATTGTAAAATTAGTAGCTGTAGGAAAATACAGTGATGAAGAGAACATTAAAACACTTTATGAATTGGGTCAACGTGCTTTTGGAGAGAACCAAGTACAACAACTAGAAACACGTATGCAGAACTTAGAAGAACTGCCTCTTGAGTGGCACATGATGGGAACACTTCAAAGTAATAAAATTAATAAACTCATTGAACTGCGTCCTAGTCTATTTCAATCTCTGGACTCTTTAAAATTGGCAGAAGCCCTAAACCAACGCTTAGCAGAACGTCATCAAACCATGAACACTCTTCTGCAGATTAATGCTGCTAATGAAGAGAGCAAGTCTGGAGTTTCAGCTGATGAAGCTTATGATACTTATGTACAAATTAAAGAATCTTGTCCTCAAATAAAACTCAAAGGTGTTATGAGCATAGGAGCACACAGTGCCAATGAAAAACTTATTCAACAAAGTTTTGAAAAAACCTACAAAATCTATGAATCACTGAAAAAATATGATGCAAACATCTGTTCTATGGGTATGAGTAATGATTATGAACTTGCCATTCAATGTGGTTCAAATCTCGTACGTATAGGTTCTAAAATATTTAAATAAAGGTTAACTGTTATGAGACAACTGGTACATTATTATGACACGCATGAAGCATTTCTCTCTTGGACAGAAGAGAATAATATTATTAACAGCAATAAACTATTAATCGAAATCAATTTTCCAAGTTCAAAACAAGACAAACTGAAGAGCATGTTAAATACGTTAGCAGAAGACTTTTCTGAAGCAACCATCATGGGAATGCAGAGTTTTAAAAGTTTTATTAACCATACTGTCTCTGACATTAATGAACAACCTGTTATCTCAATTATGGAGTTTCAATGCAGTCGAATCTCCTCTTTAGTATTAAATTTAAATGAAAACCATGTTAAAGGTGAAGAGAAAAAACCGGATATAACAGCCATAGAGAAGTATCTTGAAGCAGATACACAGGCTTTGAAAATTCTTTCAAGTTATAACGGAAGTAATACCTCAAAATATATCAATGCCTTAGGTTTAACCTTTGGTCATTTAAAAATTTTTGGTGGTGCAGCAACCAATGTCGATCAAACCCTATCAGAAAGTTTTATTTTTTTAGGGACAACCCTTTACTCTAATGCAGTACTCCTTATTTTCATGCATGGTGAAAATTTAAATATTGAACTCTTTCAAACTTTTGATTGGAAACCAATTAGTAAAAAGAAAAAAATTACAAAAGCAAAAGATAGTGCTATTTTAACCATTGAGCAGAGTCCTGCTCTGGATATATATAGAAAATACTTTCCAAATATTGACAATGATCCTTCGGTATTTGCCCAAGTACCTCTCTATATTACTAAAAACAATATCTCCTATGCAACCCATATCCTTGGCAGTGATGTCGGTAATCACAGTCTTGAAATTAGTCAGCCACTTACAGAAGGAGATGTTGTTCAACTCTCTATTGGTAACTACAATGCCATGATGAACCGAACACAAGAAATTTATGACTTCCTGAAACATACACCTGCACAAGCTATATGGATAGGTGCTTCTCTCTCTTATGAGTATGGTTTTAGGATTCCGATTATTCACTATCTTTCAACTATAAAAAACACCAATCATATTTTTGGCTACACGACAGCACAAGAGTATTTTAACACTGAAAATCAACCCAATACCTATCATAACTACACCTTTTTAATGGCTGCAATATCAGAATCAAACTCTGCCTATATTGAATTGGAAGAGTATAAAGATGAAAATATTACTCCGTTTGAGATTGCCAATAAAAACCTCTACTCCATCATGCATAAGACAGCACATGAGCTAAACTTGCTTACTGAGAACCTCGAAAATATGGTCAATCAGCGAACCAAACAGCTTGAAAAACTTAACCAAGAGCTTCAAATTAAAATTGACAATGCTGTACGTAAAGAGAAACAGCAAAATGCCATTATGAACCAACAATCACGACTCGCTTCTATGGGGGAAATTCTTGAAAATATTGCCCACCAATGGCGACAACCTCTCAACACGGTCTCTTGGATTATGAACGACACTTTGATTAAAGCAAAACTTGGGAAAAGTGATGAGATTGATCTTGAGGAATTGGCAAAAAAAGTAAACAACTCCATTCAATTTATGTCTGAAACGGTTGAAGACTTTAGACGATTTGTTGACCACTCTGATTTGGCACAAACATTTAACATTAAGAAAACCATCGATTCGACCATTCTACTGATTAAAGAGACATTGATCAAATCAAACATCCAAATTGAACTTGATTGTCCTGATAACATCACCTACAAAGGTTTTGAGAATGACTTTAAACACGTTATTATGAACCTTATTAACAATGCTCGTGATGCATTTGAAGAGCGAAAAATACTAGATGGTCTTATCTACATTCGCGTTTATCATGAAAAAGATGAATTGATCATTGCTGTACGTGACAATGCCGGTGGTATTGAAAAACCAATTCTAAAAAATATTTTTGAACCTTACTTCACCACCAAACATAAATCAAAAGGAACAGGTCTTGGTCTTTATATGACAAAAAACCTTATTGAAAAAGTACATGGAACCATTGAAGCGATTAGTATTATGAATAAAAAAACAACATTTATTATTAAACTTCCGGACAACAAAGAAGAGCAAAAAAAGAAAATAGAGAATAAGAATAGGAGCAAATAATATTTACTCCTATTGCTTACGGAACGTAAGCAATCGTAGGGAGTCCCATTCCTTCGCTAAAACCACACATTAAATTTGCAGCAGCCAATGCTTGTGAACTCGCTCCTCTGAGCAAATTATCAATCGCAGAACTTACAAATAATGCATTTCCATTTGTTGCAGCAAAAATATCACAGAAATGTGTTCCTGCTGTACTTTTAATATCAACAGGATTTTCACGAATACGAATGAAAGGATCCGTTTCATAATGTTTTCGAAGTACTTCTAAAGGGTCAATCTCCTCTTTTAGTGTGGCATACACTGAGACCAACTCACCACGTGTTGCAGGAATCAGATGGGGTACAAAATTCACATTCATCTTAACACCATGTATCTTTTCAATCTTTTGGGCAATTTCAGGAGCATGTCTGTGTTTTAATGGATTATAAGCAAAAATATTATCATTTATCGTTACAAAATGCGTGGTTTCAGAAAGTTTTTTCCCTGCACCACTTACACCGGATTTTGCATCAACAAAAAGTGGTGCTGACGTATCAAGATAGGGAATAAATGGTAATATTCCAAGTAATGTTGCTGTGGGGTAACAACCCGGTCCTGCTGCCAATTTAGCCATTTTTAACGCTTCACGATAATACTCAATGAGTGCATAAACAGCGTCATCAAGATGTTCTTTATCTTCATGTTCACAATAATGTGTCTCATAAGTCTCTAAATCTAAACGATAATCTGCTGAGAGGTCGACAACCTTTACCCCTTGATTAATCAACTCTTTTGCAAAACCCATCGATGCTTTATGTGGAAGTGCTAAAAAAACCAATTCACAATGCTCTGCCACAGCTTCTACCGATGCTTTTTCTACCGGATAAGAGAGTACATCTACCAATGATGGATGTAAGCTTTCTATTACCGTGTCGCCTGCCGTTGTTGCTAAATATTTTAACTGAAACTCAGGGTGCGTTACCAACATTTTTACCAACTCTAAGCCCGTGTATCCACTCGCTCCTACCACACCTACATTTATCATTATAATTCTATCTTCATATAAAAGATTGATTCAATGTCAAAAGCTTTTCGTCCGGAAGGTAGGGTAATCTCTACCTCATCACCCTCTTCTTTTCCTAATAGGACTCTTGCCATAGGAGAACCTATAGAGATTAATCCTTTCTCCGGATTTGACTCTTGTGAACCAACCAAAGTATAAGATACTTCAGAATCATCTTCTTGGTCAACCAACTCTACGGTTGAGCCAAAACTAACACGTTCATGTGCCAATTTTGAAGGATCAATCACCTGAGCCCGTCCTACCAAATCGGTCAAATCAAGAATTCTGGATTCCATCAACCCTTGTTTATCTTTGGCTGCATGATACTCAGCATTCTCTTTTAAATCACCCAACTCTCTGGCTTCATCAATCACTTTAGCAATGATTGCTCTCTCTACAGTTTTAAGTTGCTCTAACTCGGTTGATAATTTATTAAATGTTTCTTGCAACATTGGTTCTTTTTGCACGTTTTTTTCCCTTTTACCAATATGGTTTTAATTGGGAATATTATACCATACAAAATGAAAAAAATATTGATAACCAACGATGATGGATTCGACTCTCCGGCTCTTTTAGCACTCATAGATGCCCTTAAACCTTTTGGTGAAATTATCACCGTTGCACCTACTTTAGAAAAGTCTGCTTGTGGGCACTCTTTGACCTTAACAAAACCTCTTCGATTTGTTGAGCTGGAAAAGAATTTTTTCAAACTCGATGATGGAACCCCAACAGACTGTGTTTTTTTAGCCCTGCATAAAATTTATAATGAAGAGTATCAACCCGATTTGGTTATCTCAGGTATCAATATTGGAGCCAATATGGGTGAAGACATCACCTACTCGGGTACAGCATCCGGAGCAATGGAAGCTGTACTCCAAGGGGTACCTGCCATTGCCATTTCGCAAGACTTTGCCGATGATACCAAAAGTAAACATGGTTGGAATTATGAACTCGCTTGCAAGACCATTGTAAAACTGGTCAGCAAAATATTCGATGGTTCTTTTCCCTTAAGTCCTAGAAAATTTTTAAACATTAATATTCCTGCTCTTGAACCCCATCAATGTAAAGGCATAAAAATCACCCGTACCGGAAACAGAATTTACACCAACGATGCCGATTCGCATATTAACCCTCGAGGTCATGAGTTTTTTTGGATCGGACTCATTAACCACCAATGGCAAGAGACCACAGGACAGATGACCGATGTTCAAGCGATTAGACAAGGATATGTCTCCATTACTCCGGTGCATTTAGACATGACGTCCCATCAAGATATAAAAGCGTTAGAATCATGGATTTAAGATATCAACGCTGTAAAATGCTCTTTGGTGAAGAGGATTTTTCTAAAATTCAACAGGCTAAAATACTTATTTTAGGTGTCGGTGGTGTGGGCTCTTATGCGCTTGATTGTTTGTGGCGTTCAGGTGTGTCCGACATTACCATTCTCGATTACGATACCTATGATGAAAGCAACCAAAACCGACAAATAGGTTCAGATGCCGTAGGTGAATTAAAAACAGAAGCCCTTAAAAAGCTTTATCCTACAGTTACCACCATTCAACAACAAATGGATATGGCATGGGTAGAAAGTTTTGATTTTAAACCTTATGATATAATTATCGATGCAGCCGATACCACAAAGGTCAAAATAGAATTGGCTAAAAAGGTCTATAAAAAGCTCATTATGTCCACCGGTTCAGCCAAACGTTTTGACGCCTCTAAAATTGAAGTGGCTTCCATTTGGAAAACCTCGGGCGATGCTTTGGCTCGAAAGATCCGAAACGAACTCAAAAAAGCCAAGTTCGATAGAAACTTTACCGTGGTCTTCTCGGCAGAAGAAGATCGATGTAAAGATAAAGGTTCATTTGTAGGTGTAACCGGAGCGTTTGGCTTAACGGTTTGTTCTGAAGCCATAAAAAAGATATTAAAAGAGTAGGTTCAATTTTATCGAACAAAAAGGAAATTTCATGAAAAATTGGTACAATGAAGCGTTTCTCTATAAAGTTTTAATCTTTCTTCTATTTGCTTTTGTTATTCTTGGAATTCTATTTGACACGGAGTATTAAATGAAAAAAAATTTATTTGACATGGGTGCAAACTTTGATGATGAGTGGACATCCGACAACAAAGAAAAACCTAACAAAAAAACAATTATAGAAGTAAAAATCCCTGAAAAGCATCAACTTCATTTTGCTAAAGAGAAACGCAGAGGAAAAGTGGTCACCATTGTTAAACCTTTTTGCTTAACCGACAATGATTTAAAAGCCCTTTTAAAAACAGTAAAAAAGAAACTGGGAACAGGTGGAACGGTTAAAGAGAGCACCTTAGAGTTCCAAGGAGAAGTCCAAGAGAGTTTACGCGTTCAGCTTGAGAAATTGAACTATAGATTTAAAAGCTGAGTTCGACGGAGTACCATCATCTTTTCAGTAGGTAAATTTCTTTATTTTTTTAACATAGGTTTTAAGCTATGGGTAATTTTTTGTATTTTTTACTCATAGGTAAAAATTATTAATAAAGCATGTTATAATCTTAAAATAAAATTTATCAAAGGTTTAATAAATGAAGTACACGTTTCTTATACTGTCAGCCCTAATTTTAACAGCATGTTCACCACGATACGAAATCAAAACACACTACACACCACCTACAAACTTAGATGGGAAAGTCTGTGTTCAAACATGTTCAAACGATAAAAAAACCTGTCAGCGTCGTTGTAATCAAAAAGAGGATCAATGTCTAGCAACAGCTGAACAAAGTGCACGAGACTCCTATCCTGCGATTATGCATGAATACCAAAATCTTCAAAGTCAATACCTCTATGCTCTTGATAGATACAACATTGATATGGATGCATGGGAGCACCAAAGAGAACGCTTACGCCAAGACGTAAATCATTACCGTCATAAATGTAAAAAAGATAACGCCAAAAGTTATGAATGCCGTAGAGCCAATGAAGCTGACGATCAACTACGCCACATGTACCGAAGTGAACCCACACACCCCATACAACCCGTACAACCTACCCTGTCCGATGAAATTCAACTGGCTCAAAGAGCTTGTCATAATGAGTGTGGCTGTAACAAAATCTACGATACCTGTTTTAGTTCTTGTGGTGGTACATTAACGTATGAAAAGTTTTGTGTGGAGAATTGTGATTAGATGCTACCCATAAACTTCAACATGTTTCTGGTTTCTAACCAATGATTGATACTCTTCCCTACTCAAACCCACACTCTCTAAGGTGATTCGTACCAAGTCTTTTTGAAATTTCGACATCTCCTCATGAGAAAAGAACTCATCTAAAGGCATCCAAATTGCTTCTTCTATTTCATGGGTGTCTATCACATTGATTTTGGTGCTTAATGCTTCAAGATGAAAGACAATGTACATATTGGACTTATTAAATCGATGGGGATGAGCGTTTAAAAGAGAGACCATTTTAATGAGTTTTGATTCTATACCTGTCTCTTCCCATACTTCACGCTCAACACCATCAGAAAGTTTGTCACCATGCTCCAACATGCCTCCCGGGAGTTTATAGAGGGAGTTTGAGGTATGGATACGGTCACGTACCATTAACAATTCATTGGCGTTGTTAATTACCACAGCACCCACACCAACCGTATGGGTAGGAGCTACAGGAATATAAGCATCTGCTTTAACACTGTAAGTCAATGTAACTCTATGAGGTTCACAATTATGGAACTCAAAGCCCGACTCTAAAGCCATGGCAATGTGTTGTGCTTGTTGACGTTCTAAATCGATCCAGATAAGATTTTTTTCTTGTTTATGAGCCTCTTTTATGAGCATATGAAGTTTTATTTTAAAAGCTTCACTTGACTCATGAATACTAGAAGGTTCAACGATAAGACCGTTATAGAGATCCTCTTTTGCGTGTAACATCGATTTCTCCTTTGTCTGTTTATATCCTTGGGGTAGCCTTAGCCAACTACTGCATTACCACATAACGAATAAAAAGTCCAAAACCAATATATGGAAGTAAAATCCAAATAACTGTTTTTAATTTCTCTACACTCTTAGCAGCAAGCAGTGTTAACACCAACAATCCTATCAAAGCATACGGAACCCACGTAGGAATTGGCACGGGTGCCCCGGCAGCGTATGAATGCAATCCCGAGAGATAATAGTTTACCCCAAAATAGGTCATAATAACCGACGAGTAAGCCCAAAGAGAAGCCACGTTAAAGGCAAATGGGTTATTGAACTTTGGAATAAATCGTAAATGCAATACCGTAGCATAGACTAAAATGGTTACAGCGGCCCATGTCTCTTTGGCATCCCAACCCCAGTAACGTCCCCAACTCTCGTTTGCCCAAACTCCACCTAAGAAGTTTCCTATGGTCATAAGAAAAAGACCAATAATCAAACTCATTTCAGCAATTTTTGTTAACTCATTGATTGATTGATCAATATTCTCTTTCCCCTCTTTACGAAGAATAAACAAAATAAGTACCACAAGAGACAAAATAGAGCCAAGCCCTAAAAAGCCATCACCTGCAATAATGGTTGCCACATGAATCATAAGCCAATAGGATTTAAGTACAGGAACCAAATTGGTGATTTCAGGGTTAATGAAATTCATATGTGCTACAGCCATGGTTACCCCGGCTAAAAGTGCTGTTGCACCCAAAGCAAATGGTGATTTTCGTGCAAAAATAAGCCCTGCAACAACGGTTGACGCAGCAATAAATACAATGGACTCATAAGCATTGGACCAAGGAGCATGATCACCAATGTACCAACGCATTCCCATAGCAACAACATGAACAATAAATCCTAGCACAATCAAAAACCATGAAATTCTCGTGATCCATTTTAAAGAAAAACTTGGTTTTATAACGTTTACAAACGAAGCAATTAATAAGATAATCCCCACTAAAAGATAGAGGGGAACCAACTTTGATAAGAGTCCCAACTTATTGTAACTGACTTCCATATCTATTTCAGACTCCAAGAGCAATACTTCTGAGCCAAACTTCTTTTGATAGAGGTTTATAAGATGCGTCGCTTGGTCAAAAGTAGTGGTATTTCCATCTTTTTGAATGGCTCCTGCACCTTCAAAAAGATACACGGTCATCATCCGTACCATTCCTGAAATCTCTTTAGGGAAATTTTTAATCGCCTCTTCAGGGTTCATCCATTTGTTGTTTGTATCATGAGGTTTAGGATAAAGCTGTAAGAGTGTTCCCATGTAGGTCATGTACGCCACATTCAAACGTTCGTCTACTTTTACCAACTCTTTATCATAAAGATTTTTATCTAAAGGCTTTTTACGAACCGATTCCGAAATCTGTTGTGACAGTTTATACGTACCATCCGTAGAGAAAAAGTCTGAAAACTTTGCATACTTCGCTCCCTCACTTAAACCCAATTCTTTGGCTATTCTTGTGTGGTCTACTTTGATCATCGCTAAGTTTTGATAAAATTGTGGTTGAACCGTCATTCCTAATAATATTGATGATGGTTCAACTCCATAAATAGAACTTTTTCCTGATAATTTTGCCACAACCTCATGTGCCAAAGTATCAACCGGTTTCATTCGTCCACCATGATCTTGAATAACCAATTTTCCAAATTTTTCAATACTTTCAGGATCATAAGCATGAATCACTCGGCTACTGTTTTCATCCAATGTTGGAAGTCCTGTAGCTTGAATCGGTGTGCTATAACTTAATGCCAATGCCGTTACAAAAAGCAGTGATGCACCTTGAAGTTTTTTTGCTCCTCTAAGCAGTTTTTGGAAACGACCATTTTTAGCAAAAAGATTCCAAATCATTCCTATGGTTAAGAGTAAATACCCTATATACGTTGGTAAGGTTCCCGGGTCATGATTGACAGAGAGAACGGTACCTTTTTCATCTTTGTCGTAAGAAGACTGAAAGAAACGGTAGTTTCTATGATCCAAAACATGATTCATATAGATTCTGTACGGCAGGGACAAAATTCCCTCACTTTCATCGGTTAACTCGACATCAGAAGCATAGGATGAAGGACTGTTTGAACCCGGATAACGCTCCAATTCAAAGTCTATAAGTTTTAATGAAAATGGCAACGCAATTACCTTAGCACCCATACTTAAACGGATATCCACACCACCCAGTTGAAGTTCATTGACTTTTCCTTGGTTCCCGTTGTATGCCAATAGATCTACCGTTTGACTCTCTTCACCTACGCTTACTCTAAAGGTTGCTAATTCCGGTTTTCCGGCTACAGTTTTAAGAGAAGGACTGGCATATTTCACAATGGACTTTTCATGCTGTTCTTTTAAAACAACGGCATTACCATTAAACTGATAGAGCTTTTTCATCTCAAAACGGTTAACACCCTTGGTCAAGTTTGCCTCTTCACGGCTCTCCATAGAGAGCGTTTGCATACTGAAATCACTATGGACTTCCAACTTACCCTCTTTTGAAGAGATGTTAAAAACAGGTTTATTGGGGTCACCGTGTGCAGGGTGATTAAATGCCAACATAAAGGTTCCGGCATCATAATGTTCTCCCTCACTTAAACGAATATTCTCATTACCTTTTCCATTAGAAATCATTAACTCTAAAAGCATTTTTCCATTTGGGTCTGCTTGGAGTATCTTTTGGGCAGCAGGTAAATAGTCAAGCAGTTCAAAAACAACCTCTTTTCCATCAACGGTTAATCTCTCTAAAAAACTGTTTTTTGTCATAGAAGAGAACAACAATGGCTGTTCAAAATTCTTTTTATCACTCCCACTCGAAACATCAAGCTGTAACACTTTGACATCAGAGACCATCTTACTAGAGCTTTCACCCTCTCGAATCTGCATAATACCTTCATAGCCCACATAACGGGTTATTGCTGCACCTATTGCAATAATAAGAAATGCCATATGAAAAATAAATACCGACCACTTATCCGTTTTATAACTCTTGTATTTAAAAATATTGTAGACCAAAATCAAAATAAAATAGAGAAGAAAAACTTCAAACCATTTGGCACTGTAGATTAACGCTTTGGCTGTTTGTGTGCCGTAATCGTTTTCAATAAATGTCGCAATACCAATAATGGCACCAAAAAGAAAAAGCAGCACTACAGCCACTTTCATGGAAAATATATGTTTTAACACGCGTTATCCTGTGTAGTTAAATTTAAGTTTCGATTATAGCCAATGATAATTAACGAAACATTAATTATTTTTTTTCACCAAGAAAACACCCGACTCTACATGGTGTGTATGAGGAAACTGGTCATAAATGGCTGCATCTTCAATGCTATGAGTTTTACTTAATTCTACTAAATCTCTAGCCAAAGTTTCAGGGTTACACGAGATGTAGATAATGTTCTCCATATTCGATATCAGATTAATGGTATCTCCGTCTAACCCAGCTCTTGGTGGGTCAACCAACACGGTAGAGAAGTTATAAGAATCCAAATCAACATCTTTTAATCGTTCAAACTCTCGCTCTTTATTTAAAGCTTGAGTCATCTCTTCTGAAGCCAAACGTATAAACTCAATGTTGCTTACAGCATTGAGTTCACAGTTTTCATTGGCTGCATGAATGGAACGTTTAGAAATCTCTGTTGCCAAGACTCGGTTAAAATATTTTGACAAAGGAATGGTAAAGTTACCCAAGCCACAATAGCTTTCTAAAAAATCCCCACCTTGAACTTTTTTTGCCTGTTTAATAGCCCACTCTATCATCTGTATATTAACAGCAGGATTGGGTTGAGTAAATCCACTTTCATAGTGTCGATAAAAATAATATTGCCCATCTATCAACAACTTTTCAGTTACAAATTCATCGGACAAAATTACTTTTTGTTTACGGCTTCGTCCCATAACTTTGGCATTTAAACTCTGCTCTAATGCCCGTGCTTCTGCTTCCCATGCATCATCCAATTTTCGGTGATAAATCATGGTAATTAAACACTCATCTGTAGTAGTGGCTAAAAACTCCACTGTAAATAGACGACTTTTAAGCAATTCTGAGCTGTTTACTCTTTCTAATAATGCTTCCATTCTTTTTGCGATAGGTTCTATAACTTTAGGACACGCTTCAATGGTCACTGCACCCTTTTTGTCTAAACGCCCCATCGCATAAGAGCAACGCTCCCCCTCATGCCAAATTTTAAACTCTGAGCGTGCACGATAGTGTGATTCATTGGCTGAAAGAACCTCTAAATCTTCAACTGTAAATGGAGACAACAAGCTCAAAACACGTTCTTTTTTTTCAGCCAACTCCTCTTCATAACTCAATTCATAAATGCTACAAGAACCACAGGTTCCAAAATGCTTACATTCCAACGCTTTTACCTTCTGTGTAAATAATTTGCGTATTTTAGCTAAAAAGGTACAATAAAAAAAGTACGCGAAATTTTGGATAAATAGTGTAAAATACTTTGATAAAAATAGTAAAAATTTATTATGCTATTACTCTCAATCGGATATAATAACAAAAAAAAATATATTTCAATTTATAAAGGTTTAAGAATGTCAATCAGTATCGTTATTTTAGCAGCAGGAAAAGGTAGTAGAATGAAATCTACAACGCCAAAAGTTCTCCACGAAATCTCCGGGAAAGCGATGCTTTTTCATGCCATTGATGCAGGTCAAAAAATTTCTGATGACATTACTGTGGTACTTTACCACCAAGCCCAGCGTGTTCAAGCACAAATAGAGGCTCATTATAAAAACATTAACTTTCATATGCAAGATGCCGAACAGTTCCCGGGTACCGGTGGAGCAATGAAAGGAGTTACAACCAAATATGAAAAAACACTTATTTTAAACGGTGACATGCCTTTGATTACTCAAGACTCTCTTCTAGCACTAACCGGTGGTGATGCCGATATCAATATGTCGGTTATTCAACTTAATGATCCATCAGGTTACGGTCGTGTTATTATTAACAATGAAAAAGTTCAAGAGATTGTTGAGCAGAAAGATTGTACTGAAGCTCAACTTCAAACAAAAACCGTTAATGCAGGAATTTACTGTGTCAACACCCAACTGCTTAACCGTTACATTCCCCTACTCTCAAACGACAACGCTCAAGAAGAATACTACTTAACCGACATTGTAAAAATGGCTGTGGATGAGCATAAAACCGTAAGCCCTATCTATGTAGAAGAGGAGGAGTTTAAAGGAGTAAACTCTAAATTTGACTTGGCAACAGCTGAAATTATTATGCAAAATAGAATTAAAAAAGAGTTGATGGAACAAGGAATTACCATGCGTTTCCCAGATAGCATCTATATTGATTGTCGAGCCACCTTTGAAGGTGAGTGTACTTTAGAAAACGGTGTTACTATTTTAGGGGCTTCTAAACTCATTAATGCACATATTAAAACCAACTCAATTATTGAAGATTCCATTATTGAAGACTCCGATGTTGGACCTATGGGTCGTATTCGCCCACTCTCTTACCTAAAAGACACCCATGTTGGTAACTTTGTAGAGGTTAAAAAATCTGAACTTATAGGGGTTAAAGCCGGTCATCTCTCTTATATCGGTGATGCAACTGTAGGTGAAGGAAGTAACATTGGAGCTGGTGTTATTACCTGTAATTACGATGGTAAAGCAAAACATAAGACAACTATAGGTAAAAACGTATTTGTCGGAAGTGATTGTCAACTTGTAGCTCCTGTAAACATTGAAGATGATGTTATTGTAGCAGCAGGTACAACACTTAATAAAGATGTTCCTCAAGGTTCTCTCGCAATTACGCGTTCAGCCTTGAAATTTGTTCCTAATTTTTTCTATAAATTTTTTGGAAAATAATCTGTAAATTCCGTCTCATAAAGTATCTGAGAGAATCCATATTTAATGAATTAAATTTTAACCAATAAATGCTGATAGTTTTGTTCACTTTACAAAATCATTAAAATAACCCAAATTGCTAATTAAGAAGAAAAAAAGTAGAGTTCCATAAAAAGCTGTGAGAGGCAATAATTATGGAACATAAAATGATAACAATATTCTGCTTAATAGATGAGTTTATGAAAAGTATAGGGTATAAAGAGCATAAGTTGTCAGAGATAAGTAATAGTGAAGTGCTATTTATCGGCTATATAGCCGTACATGATTTTAATGGGAACTATAAAAAAGCACATTACTATGTGATGTGGTAACCCTGTTTCATACAATTTTAATAAAGAATTCGTGCCAAATAGAGACCCTCAGGAGCTGCAAGTTTGGTAGTATAACGTTTTTTGAGTTCAAGTTGTTCTTGAAGTTGGTTTAAATTGAGCTTTTTTAGAGCAACCTGCATGGCAGCTTCCACCATCATTCGTACTTGTGAACGTAAAAATCCGTTGGCTTCAAAATAAATAATATGATGGTTGTTATAGGGTTTATAATGTGCTTTGTAAATATGACGTACATTGGTATGGGTAACGGTACCAGTTTTAATAAAATTAGAAAAGTCATGCTCTCCTTCAAATGTTTGAAGAGCTTTTTTTAGTAAAAGTGGATCAAAAGTAGGGTAGTGGGCAATATGATCTTGCTCAAATATTGAGGGTGTAGTAGTTTTGAAAATATATCGATAAACTCTTTTTTTTGCTGAAAATCTGGAGTGAAAATTTTCTTCTTCAAAGGAAATATGTTTTATGGCTATATATTTTAGTTTTCTATTGAGTACCTCTTTTAGTTTATCAAGATCAGACCAAAAATTAGGGATAACAAAGTCAATGACTTGTCCTGTGGCATGAACACCTGCATCGGTTCTTCCACTTCCTCGAATATCATCATCAATACCGATAGAATGTAATACCTCTTCTATGATTGTGGTGATGGTCTGTTTGGTACTTTTTTGTTTTTGAAAGCCTTGGAAATGTCCTCCATCATAAGCTATGATGGCTTTAACCCTTCTGTTTTTTGTTTCCAATGTTAAAAGTACCTTGTAACATATTTATGGAAGAGCCATAATCCTAGAGAAGAAGTGAGTATAATAGCCAGTATAAGCAGTGGAAAGGTTCCTTGTTTTTCTAAAGCAGTAGCCACAATATAGAGCACAATGGTGGTTAATGCCACAACAGAATAGGCATGATTTTTTTGGTATCTTGGATTTATAATCGAAAAAGCAGCAATAATATAGAGTGCCATCATCGGAATAAGACTGATATAGAGGTAAGAGAGAATAGAACGTTTCTTCTGGGGATGAACGGAAAGTTTTAACCAATACTCTATAACATTATTGTAGGTGAACGCTTCGGAGTTAAGGTTTTGAAACACCTGCATTTTTTCATAATTGATCTCTTTGAGTGTATCTTTTGAAAAAGTATAGCCTGAACCATCATTAAGTGTTAAGGTAATGACAGAATCTTGGTTTTGAATGTTGGCTCTTTTTGCTATGAAAAGTTGATCGCTATGCTCTTGGTCTTTGTTGTAAATAACGACATCTTTCATGGTGTCACCGTTTTTACTCTTTACATAGACAAAAAGATCTCCAAATTTTTGACCCAATTTTGAGGGGTTAATGTTGACTTGTGCTTGGGTCGACTTTATTTGTTTAAAGGCTTTAAATTGTTGTTTTGTCTTCGGCATCAGTGCTAGAGATAAAATGAGCAAAATAATAGAGAAAAGAGTCGATATAAAGAAAAAACGATACATAAGAGATTTTGCTTTTGTCCCTAGGGCAAACAGTGCCATGAGTTCATTGTCATTTGAAAGCCGTAGCAGGGTCATTACCACAGCAAGCAAAAATGAAATGGGCAAAGTATAAAAAAGAATAGAGGGAAGATTATAGCTAAAGAGCTGCATCATCTCTAAAAAATTAATTTGGATCGAAGCTGTTAATGAAGAGATTTTAATAATAAAAATCAATGCCCCAATAAAAAAGAGGGGCAAAAAGATGGTTAAAAATGAGGTAGTGAAATTTGAAGATATGTATTTTGAAATGGTGATTCGTGCATTACGTGCCATATATGATCCACATAACTAAAGCGTGTACTTGGGTGTCAAAAATATAGACAATAAAGGTTGCAATGGCTAAAAATGGAACAAAAGGAACCATCTTATCTTTTGCCATAAGTGAAGGAACCATTGCCAATAGAGCTGAAAGAAAAAGTGCATAAAAGAAATGAGGGAAACCCAGTAGGGCTCCCATGGTTCCTGCAACAATAATGTCTCCCTCACCCATGGCTTCTTTGTTTAAAAAGTAGCTTAAGTAGTAACGTAACAGTGCCACACCACCGGCAGCCATGAGTGCATTTTGAATAGAGTCTAAAACAGTAAGTCCTATAACCGAGAGTGCCAAAGCAAATAGATTTAGATTGTCAGGAACTTCCATGTATTTAAAGTCAATCATTACTAAAGCTAAAAGCAAAGCAAAAACAGCAAAGACAAAAGGAAGATACCAAACCAGTCCCAATTTATAAAAAAGTGCTACGGCTATAATCCCTGTTACTAATTCAATAAAGGGGTACTGTATAGCAATTTTTTCAGAACAAAATCCACACTTTCCTCGTAGAAATAACCAAGAGAAAATAGGAATATTATGGTACCACTTTAAAGGTGTTTGACAGGATTGACATTTTGATGAAGGGAAAACAATGCTTTCCCCTTTAGGTATTCGGTAAATAACAACATTCAAAAAAGAACCGATTAGAATTCCAAAGATAAAAACAATGGTTGCTAAATAGAATTCAGCCATTAAACTCCTCCGAATCGACGATTTCTGTTAACAAATTGGTCAATAATATCTTCAAGTTCCGTTGGCGTAAAGTCCGGCCAAAGGGTAGGAGTAAAGAAAAATTCTGAGTAGCTCAACTGCCAGAGTAAAAAATTCGAGAGACGTTGCTCTCCACTGGTACGGATCATAAGATCTATGTCGGTGTAGGGAGTATTGAGCTCATTTCCTAAACTCTCTTCAGTAATGGATTCATTTCGCTCTGCCAATCTTGTGGCTGCTTTGGCAATCTCTTCACGTGAACCGTAGTTCAGTGCCAAAATTTGTGTTACATTGGTATGATGTGCTGTTTGCTCTTTTATCGATGCAATGGTCTTTTGAAGCTTTGGTGAAAACCCTTCAATATTTCCTACCGTTTCAAATCGTGCACCAAACTTATGATAGGTCTGAAGTTCATTCTTCAGCCATTTATCAAGCAGTCTCATCAAAAAGTCCACTTCATATTTAGGACGCTTCCAGTTCTCTGTACTAAAAGCATAGAGCGTGACTGTTTTAATGGTTTCATGTTCAGCACAATATTGGGTAATATCACGAATAACATCAGCCCCTTTCTCATGCCCTTTGGTACGGATATGACCTCGCTCTTTTGCCCATCTTCCATTTCCATCCATAATGATGGCTAAATGTGTTAATTTATTTTTATCATTGCTCATTATTTAATTTTTGACTTTCATCCAGTATTTTGAAAGATAAGTTAAGCTTTGAATCTTCTCCTAAGCTAAGAGAGTTTTCGCGCGTTATAAAAGTGATATTATTGTTAGCTGTACCAAAACTTTGACTATCTTTGAGGAGATTATAGCATACTCCATCTACATTTTTATTTTCAATTAAGTTTTTTGCATTTTCTAAGCCTTTTTGGGCATCCATTTCTGCTTTGAAACCGATGGTTGTAATACCATCTTTATTGACAGCTGCTAAAATATCAGGATTCTGTTTCAGATCAATTGTCCACTCATCACCAATGTCTGATTTTTTCATTTTTCCTATTTGAGGAAATTTAGGTGTAAAGTCAGAGATAGCTGCAGCCATAAAAAGGTAAGGACGTTTTTGAATTAAATGTACAGGATCAGAGCTGTTCATAGTGGCTTTGCTCATTTTTCCTTTTTTGGCAACACGTACGGCATCAACGGTATAGTCCAGCATCTCTTGAGTATCTTCTACATCAATGGTATAGATATCTGCAGGTATATCTGTATGCTCTTTGGTTGAGATAAGACAAACATCAGCCCCACGCAGGTAGAGTGCTGTGGCTAAAGCATTTGCCATTTTTCCTGATGAAAAGTTTGAAAGGTAACGAACATCGTCGATTTTTTCTCGTGTTCCTCCACCCGTTACAACCACTTTTCTATCTTTCCAAAATTCATTTTCTAAAAGGGCTTGAGAGGTTTGAAAAAATATTTCAAGTGGTTCAGCTAATGCACCATTTCCTTCATCGCCACAGGCTAAAAGCTTTGATTGTGCTTTGATGATTCTTACTTCGTTTACACCCAACATTTTAAGTGAACCAACCGTGTAGTGATGTTCTATCATATTGGTATTGGCTGCCGGTGCTATAAGCAGAGTTTTGTTAAAGGCAAGTGCTGTTTGTAGTAAAATATTGTCGGCAATACCTTTAGAGAGTTTGTTAATGGTATTTGCCGTAGCAGGAGCAATAATAAAAGCATCACAAGCTTTCCCGATATCAATGTGATTAAGGGTTGAAGCCCAAGACTCAGAGTGCTCTGTCAGCACAGGGTTTCTAGTCAGGGCTTCAAACGTAAGTGCAGAAACAAATCGTTCTGCTGCAGGAGTCATGACCACATGAACAGAAGCTCCTGATTTGATAAGGAGTCGAGCAAGTTCACAGGCTTTATAGGCTGAAATACTTCCTGTTACTCCTAAGAGAATACTTTTGTTTGTTAAATCTATTTGCATGGTAACTCACTTTTGGATAATTGGCTTATTCTATTGTAATTTTCTGTAGGTTAGATAAAAATAAAGCTCATAGTTTATAATATTTATAAAAATATATAGTTAGGTTAAAAAT
>JAHJJU010000002.1 GCA_018822805.1 bacterium | reverse complement strand
TTTATTTTTTTTAAATATTTTTATTCCAATAAATGTCATATTGGCAATCTTTATCTTCTAAATCTTTCTTTCTTAAAAAACCTACCATAACCTACACACCTAAAAAAATTTCTAACTCTTTTAAAGATAACCACACCCTATTTTAACCATAAGATGGTTATATTGGAAATAATAAAAATTTTTAGGAGCATCACTTATGCCATTTGAAAATCAATTAAACATCGACATTAAAGCTTTTTTCTTTAATGCTCAAACCGACTATTTACCTTACTACAAAAACTTCTCTTTTACGGTCTCTAATGAGACAAACTTGATAGAAGTTTTAAAACTGATTAAAGAGCAGAACTCTGATTTTTCTTACCCTGATAAAGACTTGGTTTTTAGAGTCAATGACTTGGTTGTAACCGGTGAGGAAAAAGTATTGGATGTTGTAGCAGAGTTAGGGACAGAGCTAACTATTGACCCTGCATTAAAGTTTCGTTCAAACAATGGTCTGATACTCGACAACCATGACTTTATGCATCAATACAGAAGAGTATTTCAACGTCACCACACAACTAAAGAAGATTTAGCCTACTACATGACGCTTTACCCTGTTCACTATGCCTCAGAAACATTCCGGTACAATCGTGAGTATATTGGTGATGCTATATTGATTTTAGCTTCAAGAATGATTCATAATGGTTCAGAATACAAAGAGGAAATTTTAGAAGCCATTAACGATGAATTTACCGGTATACGATGTTGTGAATATGAGAACAATCTCTTTAAGCACAAAGACTACAGTGGAGTCATTTCTGAACTAAAAAAGATGATTAACATAACCGAAAAATCATCTTTTTCAGATAAGCTTTCTGCACTTACCCTTAGAAAAAAGAACCACAATATCGAAGGAGACTCTTTAGAGGGAGCAAACATCGCTCTCTATACAGGAAATAAAACATCCAATGATCTTATAGAAAAAGTAAAAGCTGAAGTTAAAGAGGTTGCTGCTCACTTTGTTGACTTTGGTATGTCTACAAAATTGGCTGGACAAACCATTATGAATTCTCATGCTGAATTGGCACACTTAAAAGCAGGAGCCATGTTCCTTGATGCACTTGATAGTGGTGCTGATATTTTAGTGGTTTCAGATGACTCAGATTTGGCTATTTTTAGATCGGCTATTGCACGATGTGAACGAGAAGTAGGACGTGATATTGAGTTAAAGCTCATTTCTATGGAAACCTTCAACGCTTTAAAAGAGAAAACCGAAGCATAAATGACTGTAGGGTTTAGTACCCTACAGCATCCACACGTCCTTTATAACAACTACTTTTAGGTTTTCCACCTTTAAAAAGTAATCCTTTTAAATCCTTTTCTGCACTGCCTAAATGGAGCCATAACTCGGTAATAAGACCCTGGTTACACTTCATCGTTACATGTTCACCGGATCCTTGTCCAAACTCTTCGTTGAATATTTTTTGAATATCTTTCAACTCTATGGTTTTACCGATATTTTTTTCAAAATAATCTTGAACTTTAGAGTCATTGAGTTGCGTTAAAAGATTCATCGCATCAGCATAATATTCATTAGCATTTGTTCCATAACACGTTCCATGTTTAACCCACTCATGTTTATGCAAATTCGAATGATACCCCGGCATTAATTTTGAAAGTTCACTGCGTACGGTTGCATTCAAGTCCAAGTGAGCTAAACTATGCCACTGTTTGTTCTTGTCCATACCCACCTCTTTTTTACTGACATTACAATACTGATTATTTCGTGGTTGTGGCCAAAGTCCATGAAGCACAAAGTTAGATGCTCCAAAATCTTTTTTAGTCATACGCTTACACTCTTTTTTGTACTGATGCGTCTGACAAAAGGCATTTTGCCATGAGATGGCTAAAAGATTTTGTTTACCGGTTACTTTAGCCTTACTCTTCTTATTTAAACTGTTCACAATTTGAGTGCCGATGCTTTGTGGCTTAAAACAGCTCTCATCAACCCATCTTTGAGCAATTCTCTCACCCTCAATTAGTGTTAGAACTTGACCTTCTTTACGCTCAAGTATTCGATACTTCTCACCGGCTTTAAGTTTTATTTCATTACTATTTTGTGTATGCTTCATATTATTATAAGCAGAACACGCTTTTGTCGCTTCTTCATATTTTAGTGGATTCTTTGCTAAAACCAACAGTGGTAAAACCATTAAAAGTGATGCTGTAACTATTTTTTTCATTAAATTCCTTATAATTTAGTGTTGTATTTATAATAAGCACTATTTTATAGGAAAAACTTAAAAGGAAAGATATAATTTAATTCATATTAAAAGAGATTACTTAAAGGAGGATTATTATGATATTCAACTCACTCGATTTTATCGAAAACCTCTCAATAAATGAGAGGCTCAATCATTTAGGTAGTGAAAAAAAAGTCCCTGCCACAAAAAAGCTCTACCGTTCCAACATGATGCTAAATCCTCTAAAACTCAAACATCTCAATCGTATAGATGATTTAGAAGCCGATATGATTACCCTGAATTTAGAAGATGCCATTGCTCCTTCTAGAAAAAAAGAAGCACTTTATAACATTGCTCTTTTTCTTTCTCATTTAAAAGAATCTAAAAGCTTTATTATTATTCGAACCAATCCTTTGGATGAGGGAGGGAAAGAAGAGATTGCGTTTTTAAATGATTTTGCTTTTGATGCTGTACGTGTTGCAAAAGTTAAAAGCAAAGAGGAGATTTTAGACATTGATAGATTACTTAACAGTGAAAAAGAGATACACATCTCATTAGAGACCAAAGAGGCATTTCACAACTTGGCTACTTTTTCTAATATTCCTAGGTTTACTACGGCAAATATTGGAATACTTGATCTTTTAACCTCATTGGGACTTCCCCAATCGTTAGTACAACATGACAATCCAACCATACATCATATACTCAGTAGATTTTTAGTCGATGCCAAAATTGCTGGCGTCAATCCTATCTCATTTATGTTCCAAGAGTACAATGACACTGAAAGTTTTAGAAAGTGGTGTGAACTGGAAAAGAAAATGGGCTTTACTACCAAAGCATGTATGGGACCTCTTCAAGTTACTATAGCCAATAAAATTTTTTCAAGCAATCAAGAAGAAATTATCCGAGCAAAACACATAAAACACGTTTTTGAAGATTCTGCTAAAAAAGGTGAAAATGGGTTTATGGATGATAAGTATGGATTTATCGATGAACCCATCTATAGAGATGCTTTATTGATTTTGGGGTAGCCTTAATCCCTAAACCGAGCAAAGATAGCAGCAAAGTCAAAAGAGAATTCACACTTTATATCAGTAAATTGCACTGTTTCGGTATCGAACTCAGCTACTTTTTTATATTCAAAATCATAATTTTTATAGACTTTGGCTATTAAATCATTTGGATAGACCAAAACATAATACTTTACACCCTCACTCGCATAGATACTATATTTTAACCCCTCATCTTTTCGTGCAGTTGATGGACTAATGACTTCAAAGATTACTTCAGGTGTTTTTGAGATATATTTTCTATTTTTATCATTACATACAACAGCCACATCAGGTTTTAAGACATTTTCAGAATTTAGCTTCCAATCAGAATCAATCAAAACTTCACACTCTCGACACTCACCAATACTTGAAATAATTTCAGAAAATATATACCCTACCAACATCTGATGTTTTTTCATTGGAGCAGGAGCCATGGCATAAGCTGTACCATCTATTAACTCCCAATCCCCCTCCCAATGTTTATAATCTTCATAGGTATAATTTGGTAGATAATCACATTTTAAAACTTCCATAAATTTAACCTTTTTTTTAATTATATCTAACATCTAACTTCTCAGCTCTTAATTTTAAACTAAGCTAATCCATATTTATACAAAGTTTCGCTAAAATCATCACAATTTTAATACTAGGTTATAATTATAATGTTAAAGATGATATTTGGTTCTAAAAATGATAGAATCGTAAAAAGCTATTTAAAAAGAGCAAAGAAAATTAATAAACTAGAAGATCATTATCAAGCACTTACCGATGATGAACTAAAAGCTGCATTCAATCAACTCAAAACAGCTGTTCAAGCTCAAGAAAAAACACTAGACGAGGCGTTAGAAGACTCATTTGCCATCACCAGAGAAGCAGGTAAACGTGTTTTAAACATGCGTCATTTTGATGTTCAACTTGTAGGTGGGATGGTACTCCATGACAACTCAATCGCAGAAATGAAAACCGGTGAAGGTAAAACATTGGTCGCCACATTACCTGTGGTACTCAATGCCATGATGGGTAAAGGAGTACACATTGTCACGGTCAACGACTATTTGGCAAAAAGAGATGCTGACGAAATGGGTCTGCTCTACAACTTCTTAGGCTACTCTGTAGGATGTTTAACCGATGAAATTTACGATGAAGTGACTAAAAAAGCACAATATGCTGCTGACATAACCTACGGAACCAACAACGAATATGGTTTTGATTATCTTAGAGACAATATGAAAACACGTGCCCAAGAGAAAGTCCAACGTGAACATTTTTATGCCATTGTCGATGAAGTTGACTCCATTTTAATTGATGAAGCGAGAACCCCACTCATTATTTCCGGGCCTGTTCAACGTGATGTGGTGCATTATGTACAAGCGAATGAAATTGCCTTAAAAATGGTGAAGGGTGAGAAGAAAGAGACCAAAGCCGGAGAACCGGAAGAAACAACCGGTGACTTCTATGTCGATGAAAAAAACCGTCAAGTTATTATGACTGAAGATGGTCTCCAAAAAGCTCAAGACCTATTTGAAGTAGACAACCTTTATAGCCTTGAGAATGCTTCTCTTTCTCACCATCTTGACCAAGCCATGAAAGCTCAATACATTTTCGTAAAAGACATCGATTATGTTTTACAAAATGGTCAAATTGTGATTGTTGATGAATTTACAGGTCGTCTCTCTGAAGGTCGTAGATTTTCTGAAGGACTGCACCAAGCCATTGAGGCAAAAGAAGGTGTTGACGTTAAAGAGGAGTCTCAAACTCTAGCAGAAATTACCTACCAAAACTACTTCCGTCTCTATAAAAAATTGGCTGGTATGACGGGAACAGCACAAACTGAAGCAACTGAGTTTGCTGAAATTTATAATTTAGAAGTTCTCTCCATTCCTACCAATCTGCCTATTGCTAGAAATGACATGAATGATCTTATTTATAACACAGAGAGAGAAAAACTTGATGCAGTAGCCAGAAAAGTTCAAGAGCTACATGAAAAAGGGCAGCCGGTGCTCATTGGTACAGCATCTATTGAAAAATCTGAATTGGTACATAAGCGACTTAAAGCAGCTAAGATTCCTCACAACACGCTCAATGCTAAAAACCATGAAAATGAAGCACATATTATTATGGAAGCCGGTAAAAAAGGGGCTGTTACCGTTGCTACCAACATGGCAGGACGTGGGGTTGACATTAAGATTACCGATGAAATTAAAGAGCTTGGTGGTCTTTATATTTTAGGTACAGAGAGACATGAAAGTAGACGTATAGATAACCAGTTACGAGGACGTTCGGGTCGTCAAGGTGACCCGGGGGCATCTCAATTTTACCTTAGCCTTGATGACAACCTATTACGTATTTTTGGTGGTGAAAAAATCCGTAATATCATGAACAAATTGGGTGTTGAAGAAGGTGAATTTATTGACTCTAAAATCGTAACGCGTTCCGTAGAAAAAGCACAAACCAAAGTTGAAAACATGCACTATGAGTCAAGAAAACATATTCTAGAGTATGATGACATCGCCAATGAGCAACGTAAAGTTATCTACAACTTTAGAAACCAACTTCTTGATGACAACTTCGATATTGACTCTAAAATTAGAGAAAATCGTTTAGCCTATATTAACTACCTTCTTGTTGAATGTGAAATCTTCGATGGAGCATCAAACGAAGACTTTAATATAGAAAAACTAGAAGGTCTGCTCAAAGAAGAAGTAAATATAGAGATTCAAGGTGAACTCTTTAACGGTAAGGAGTATGAAGATATTCATACTCTGGTTCTTGATAGTTTAACAGAGAACTATGAAGCCAAAATGAAACCACTTACTCCGGAACAAAGAAGTGAAGTACAGCGTATTTTATACCTTCAAGTACTTGACCCACAATGGCGTAACCACCTTTATGAAATGGATGTTCTAAAAACAGGTATTGGTCTAAGAGGATACAATCAAAAAGATCCATTAACTGAGTATAAAAAAGACAGTTATAACCTCTTTATGTCGCTGATCGAGCGTATTAAAATTGAAGCGATTAAAGTTCTTCAAATTGTTCAATTCAATTTTGAAGACCCGGCACAAGAAGAGGCAAAACTTGAAGCAATGCGTGATCAACTTGAAGCCGATTTGGCTTTAGCAAAAACCAATGAAGAGGTAGAAGCTGATTTTGAAGAGGCTAATTTAACCGGTCATGCCAAAAAACCAAAAAGAAATGAGCCTTGTCCTTGTGGTTCAGGAGAAAAATATAAAAACTGTTGTGGTAAAAGTGGTCCTAAAAAAGGACTGCTTGCATAATGGCAGTTCCTCACAAAACAATAGTGAATAATACTACATTTATTCATAAGATAATTAAACACTATCTTAAGTATGATAAAGATAATCCTTTTATCTTTATCTCTTCTCTTATGGCATTTTTAGGTATTGCAGCCGGTGTTATGGTACTCATGCTTGCCATGGGCATTATGCATGGTACACAAAAAGAGTTTCAAAAACGACTTTTTGTGATGAACTACCCTCTTACACTGATTCCTACAAATTACGATACTGCAAATAATGAACTCATTCAAAAACTAAACAAACAATTTCCACACTTACAATTTAGTCCCTACTATACCACCCAAGTGATTAGTAAAAGTGGATCAAATGTCAATGGTTCGATTCTTTATGGAGTAGACTTTAATAAAGAGTCTAAAATCAATGAAGTGTTTAAAAAAGCTCAAAATGATTCTCTTTTAATACAAAGTAAATTTAAAATGGTCGTTGGTGGAACATTGGCTGAAGATATGTTTATTAAAAAAGGAGACAAACTTACTCTCTATTTTTCGGAACATCAAGCCATCGGATTTGGAACCATGCCTTTACAGAAACGCTTTATTATTGACTCTACCTTTGATTCAGGACTCAATACCTATGACAAAGCAATTATCTATACCACCCATGAAGCATTTCAAAAAATACTTAAACGAAAAGCTGGCAGCTACGATGGTATACACATTTATTCTAGCGATGCCATGAATGATCTTTTGAAAATAAATACATTTTTAAAAGAAAACAATCTCCATCAAGGTCTTCGTTTACAAGGTTGGTGGGAACAAAATGCCTCATTTTTTGCTGCCATGGAGATGGAAAAAACAGCACTATTTCTAGTACTATTGCTGATTATTTTAGTGGCTGCTCTCAACATTATCTCCTCTCTACTTATGACCGTTATGAGTAGACGTTCCGAGATTGCACTCATGAAAACATTGGGTGCTACGAGTAGTGAAATTAAAAATATTTTCTTTAAACTTGGTGCCATTATTGGAATCTCAGGGATTGTTGCCGGAACCATTTTAGGTCTTATTGGTATGTGGGTATTAACCACCTTCCCTATTATTTCACTTTCAGAAGACGTTTATGGTTTCTCAAAACTCCCTATTGACTTAACACTTATTGACTTTATTTCGATTATTATAGGAGCCATTATTATCGTGTTGATTTCAGCACGTTACCCAGCTCAAAAAGCCTCTTCAACCGATCCACTAACCGTACTTAGGAATGAATAATTTTCATTCCTAAAGTATATTTTTTTAAGTATTTAAGTGCTTCATTATAATCAGAAAATTTTCCTTCCAGTTGTGCTGTATAAACACGTTCTAATATCTCCTTGAATTTGACCGAGGGTTTTAAACCTAAAGCAATTAAATCACGACCTTGAATCAAGGCTACCGGTGGTTTATTATAAACATCCAACGCTTTAGCTTTAGCCAGCAACCAATCCCCTGCTTCATAAATACCTTTGAGTGATTCTTCCGTTGTTCGACCTAAAAAATCAGCCCTTGCCACGGTAACCAACTCTTCAATATTTACTTTGGTAGAGAGTTTTCGTATGGTACTGTTTTTTGCTCCATTACGAAAATAGATAGAAGGTGCCAAATGGTGCTCAACCAAGGGAAAAATGGATTTTATAAAATCATGTTCATCCATAAGTCTATAAAGAAAATGTTCCGTAGGTTCTACTCCTGCAATTTCATGTCCAATGGCTGAGATTTTTTCAACTGTTATTTGTGTATGTGTTGCTTTTCCAAGGTCATGACAGAGTATTGCAAACATCATTTTTAAGTCATGCTTCTCTTCACCTGTTTTTAGTAGTACCATTTTGTCTACACACATTAAAGTATGTGTCCAAACATCTCCTTCAGGATGCCATTTTTTAGGTTGAGGAACGCCAATAAGTGCTTCGAGTTCCGGGTAATACTTCAACATACCCAACTCACGCATAAGCTTAAAACCAAGCGATGGCTGAGGTGATTTTAACAACAGTTTTTTAAACTCGGTATAGATACGCTCTTTTGGCAACTCTTCCAACAAGCCTTGCTCGATCATCTGTTTACATAATTTAAATGTCTCAGCAGCTAAAACGTAATCAAACCTTGCACAAAACTGAACTGCTCTGTAGACTCGTAGAGGGTCTTCAATAAAAGTTTCATCATCTATATGGCATAAATACTTTCTCTCCATATCTTTTTTTGCCCCATAGGGGTCTATAAAGAGCTGATTCTCAATATCGTATCCCATGGCATTAATGGTAAAGTCCCGACGCTGTGCAGCCTTTTTAAAACTTAAGCTTCCATCACAGCTGACACTGAATCCTCGATGTCCTTTAGCTACTTTTTGCTCGGTACGAGGGAAAGAGAAATCATACTCTTCTCCTTCATAAACAAATTTTAAAACCCCAAAACTTTTACCTACTAAATTGACCGAACCGTACTCTGCCAACACATTTTCAAGTTCTTCAAGGCTCTTCATACCATACACTTCAACATCATAGTCTTTTATGGGTAGTTCTAAAAAATGGTCTCGAATCGATCCACCAACGACAATGGCTTTTGCATTTTTTTCAGAAAGTTTTTTTGATAGTGTTTTAATTATTTTTGGAATTTTCATACTGTTATTATACTGGACTTCTTACAAAAGTTCGTTTGAATAAAGTATAAGTTTATAGGTCTAAAGAGTCGAAGTAACTACCACTCTTTAGATGATTGATGATTATTTAATCAAATCTTTAACTACAGAAGCTTTGCCATCAGTATGCTCATCAGCTACATCTTTTGTTGACTTAGCATTTTGAACAGCTGAACTCTTTACATCTGTAGTATCTTTAACTATATTAGCAGTTCCTACACAGCCTGAAAATACCACAGCTGCTACAGCCGTAGATAGAATCGTTTTAATCATAATTGTCCCTTGATATAAAATATGTCCCATAAGACAAAATTATTATATTTATTTCTTACTTAATAGTAAATTTTCAAATGAGACGCTAAAAATCACATTCACTCTTCGTCACTATCATTAAGTAATTTCAATTTTTCTTTTTCATATTAACCCTCTTATTCTTTAATTTTTTTTAAATCATAAGTTTTAATTTTTAAGTAAGTTATTTGCACCAATGTTATAAAATATTTAATTATATTTTTTTAAAAATTCATATTTAGAGGAATGAAATAGTGGGACATTTTAGATTTTCAATCATTGTTACCGTCGTCGGATTTTTGCTTGCTTATTTTTATTTAGGTGGCATTCAAGCCTTGTACATTGTGTTTTTACTCTCAATTTTAGAGATTTCATTGTCGTTTGATAATGCTGTAGTGAATGCCAAAGTTTTAGAAACTATGGAGCCTAAGTGGCAACAACGATTTATTACTTACGGTATTCCTATTGCTGTTTTTGGAATGAGATTTCTTTTTCCTATTATTATCGTGGCTGTTGCAGGAGGTAATGGTGTACTTGAAACTTTTATGATGGCAATGAACGAACCTACACACTATCAAGAGACTTTAGACAGTGTTGATAAACTTATTTATGCATTTGGTGGAGCATTTCTACTGATGGTCTTTTTAGATTTTCTTTTCGATGAAGATCGAGAGATTAAGTGGATACAGATTATAGAAAGTAATACTTTTATTCGAAAAATAGCTCATGCTGAAAATATAGAGACCATTATCGCTACAACTGTAGGTCTCTTTCTAATTCATCAACTTAGCAGTGTCGGCATTGCATTGGCTTATTTTACAGGAGTATTGCTACACTCGATTATTACAACCTTGGATGAACTGCTCAATACCAATGGGGTACGAAGTGGAATTATAGGGCTTCTCTACCTTGAAGTACTGGATGCCTCATTTAGTTTCGATGGGGTTATCGGTGCTTTTGCATTGAGTAGTGATATCTTTATCATCATGATTGGTCTAGGAATTGGTGCCATGTTTGTAAGAAGTTTAACGCTCTATATGGTCGAAAAGAAAACTTTGGATGCCTATCAATATTTAGAGCATGGAGCAAATTATGCCATTTTGGCTTTGGCGTCAATTATGTTCTTAAAAATGTTTATGCATATTGATGAAGTCCTAGTTGGAACCATCGGAATAACATTTATTGCTATCTCAGTAGCACACTCAATTTATGAACGCCGAAAAAGTGCATAAGCTTATTTCGACTTTCCACAAGAGATTCTTAAACCTATAAAATGTTATTCATGAACTTTTGCCTTTTTTTCTGACTCTTGTGGTTTTTTTAACCTTATTTTACCTTTGAACTCATTTCCAAAATAGCCTTCGTTTGCCATCCATTTGTAGATCTCTGCTGCAATTGGTCCGGCTGTAGTACCACCGTGTCCTCCATGTTCGACTAAAACTGTTACAATATATTGTGGGTCTTTAAATGGGGCATAGGTTGTTAACCATGCATGAGAACGGCTGTAGTAATCCATTTCATGTTCTTTCATTCTAACTTTCTCTTTTTGAGAAATAGAGACAACCTGTGAAGTACCTGTCTTACCGGCAACCACAATAGGAAGATTTGACATGGTACGTTGTGCTGTTCCTCTTGGTGAATTACATACATCATACATTCCCAAACGAATGGTATTGAGATGATTTTCATTCACTTCATATGTTGTGTACTCCGGCTTAACCTCTTTTCCGGCAACAGAGTGTGCCAAATGAGGTGTTGGTAGAAGTTTGGTGGCCAAAAATGCTGTGTATCGTGCTACTTGCAACGGTGTTGCCAAATCATACCCCTGACCAATCGATGCAATAACCGTTTCACCTTGAAACCAAGGTTGCTTATAACGTTTCATTTTCCATGGTTTATTAGGGATAATTCCTGCTGTTTCTCTGGGTAAATCTACGCCTGTTTTCACCCCTAGTCCCATATGTTTTAAAGAATCCGAAATACTATTAATACCTGTTTGTAAACTTTTATTATAAAAATAGACATCACAACTCTCACGAATGGCTTTTCGCAAACCTACGGTTCCATGCCCGTAACGTGACCAACATCTAAACTTATGTTTATTTTTTCCAATGGTTATGTACCCTCTACAATGTTCTGTTTTATCAACTGAAGTGCCGGCATTTGAAAAAGCCAATGCCATACCCATTTTAATGGCTGAACCGGGAGGATAGGCACCCGAGACTATTTTGTTGGTAAAAGGATGATTAAAATCATTAATTAACGCTTTCCAATCTTTAGAAGAGATACCCCCGACAAAAAGATTTGGATCATATGAAGGGTAGGAGACTGCCCCTATAATATCCCCGTTAACATGCATAACCACAGCAACACCTGCTTGGTCTTTAAAGAGTTCATTAATCTTTTTTTGCAACTCTAAATCAATGTTTAAAACAAGATTTTGATCCTCTTTAGGATCTACTTTTTCTAACTCTGCAACCTCTTGATTGGTGGCACTAACTTTAACCATTCGGTAACCCATTTCACCTTGTAAAACACTGTTGTATTGGCGTTCTAAACCAGTTTTACCGACCACACCCACTTTAGCAACAACAGCATCGTTTTCATTGTCTTTTGCATTGGAGCGTCCAACATATCCGACCACATGCGTTGCCATACTTCCGGCAGGGTACATTCTTTTTGTCTCCGACTCAATCTGTAAAAGTTTATTAATACTCAATTTAGGATAGGCACCAATCATATCATCGTAACCGATAAAGTCTACAATCGGAATAAACCTATGGTTGTATGGTGAATTCTTTTTTTTGTATTTGGCTAACAGTTTGGTTTTATTTAAATCAGGAAACTCTTTAACAATTGTATCTATGGTCTTTTCAAGTTTGTCACCCTTTTTATTGAGGTGAGGTGCTATTTTAATCGAAAAACCAATGTCATTGACAGCTAAAAGTTTTCTATTTCTATCTAAAATTTCACCACGTACGGGTTTAATAAAATATTTTCGTTCTATATTCATCTGTGCTAAATTTTCATAATAGTAGTTGGACTTAACACTAATTTGATAAATCCTAGAAACAAGCATAATCCAAAAAAGTACAAAGATAGTAATGATTATGGAAAATCTCATAAAAGTACTCCTATAAAAATATCTACCACTATATAATAAACCAACAACATATCACCAATAACCGTTGAGGTATTAAACATAAAATCATAGAGAAACAGACTCATATAGTAAAAGAGATCGACCATCGTTATTAAAATAAAAAGCAGACAGACACGACAGCGAATTAAAAGTTTTAAATTGCTATAAAGTAGTAGGTAAATCATAACAATCACAAAAATAGATAAAAGCATCGGTAAAGTTAAATTTAAATCCAAATTCACCAAATAAAGCATACCACTTAAGGCATAGACTCTATTTTTATCTACATTGGTAATTATAATGTATCCTACCAAACCAATAAGTGGTGGTAACATTGTATAAATCGAAACTAAAATAGGATAGGCTACAACCATTAAAACCAGTAGAGTACGTTTAAAAAAACTCCATTTATCTTGATCAAATTTACTGTTCCTATTCATTAACCCTACCTACTTTATGATAACTTATAAACCAATGAAACTTCATTACAAACAGGAAAATGAATACACTTAATGCAGTCAGCCCAAATTTTATGCTCCGGAATCGTTTCTTTGGGAATCTCTATAAAATCCATTTTTTTGAAAAATTCAGGTAAATAGGTCAAAACTAAAACTTCTTCACTAACAGCCAATTTTTTTGCCTCTTCCAAGGTAAAAAGCACGATCCTTTTACCAATGTTTTTTCCTCGATGTTCAGCAGATACAATCAAAGAACGAATTTCACAAAGACGTGATGAATGGATGTGTAAGGCTGCATAACCAATTAATTTATCATTCTCTTTTGCCAAGACATATGAACGTATATTGGTAGCAACCTCATCTTCATTTCGCTCCAATATAATTCCATCTCTAACTTCAGAAACCACTAAGGCTTGCATCGCCGGAATATCAGTGAGTTTTGCTTTTACTAATTCGACCATTCTTCTACCCCAAAAATATGTTCAAATATCTTTTGATGAATACGATCATAACCATTTCGTTTTGAGTTAGAAATGGTAATAGATCCCGGAAATGCTTTTTTAAGTGCTGTTTTCTCTTTTTGATTCAACTTATCTATTTTTGTAAAAACGTCCAAATAGAGTTGATCGCCACGAATAAACTCTTTAACGTACTTGTTAACATCTTGATCAATTTGTGCATTGGGATGTCGTGCATCTCTTAAATGTATAAACACTCGAATAGAAACACGATGTTTAATAAAATCAACCAAGTTTTTTTGCCATGCTCCTTTTAAATCTTTTGAGACTTTGGCATAACCAAATCCCGGAAGATCCACAAATCGAATATTCCAATCTTTTTCATCATAAATATAACGAATATCAAAAAAATTAATCAGTTGTGTTTTTCCTGGAGTTGCTGAACTTTTTGCTAAACTTTTTCGTGAAGTTAAACCATTAATGGTTGAGCTTTTCCCAACATTTGAGCGTCCTAAAAATACAACTTCACTTACTGTATCTTCTACGCTATCAGCCAATGATTGAGCTGATTTTAAAAATTCTGCATGAACAAGTCTTGGGGTTGCCATTATTTTCTATCCTCTATTTCAAATCTAAAATGTACAGGTTTTTTATCTTTACCTTTAATATCGGCCAATCCCGTTTTTAAATCTAAGGAAACAGTCTGGGCTTTAATGACTCGGTTATTGGTTAAATCTTGTAAAACCACATCACCATAAAAAAAGTAGTTTGAACCGACTGGGGCATAAACAACCTTTTGGGCTTTACCTTTATAATGTATTTTTTTTTCTAGTAAATCAAATTTAACGTTGCCTGTTGCTTCATACTTAATGGCTTGTTTTTTATCATTAAAAAAAACTTTAATTTTAGAAGCATTAAACTCATTATTCTCTTGCTTAATTTGTGCATTGCCTTCAAAAAAAGCTTCTTGACTAATGTCATTTGCGTAAAAGTGATCGGCCTTAATGTCCACGACATCAGCAAAAATATTTAAACTGTAAAATAAAATATAAAATATAAATAATTGTTTCATAATAGATAAACCTGATTTTTAAACGTTATTATAGCGTGTTTAAAACGAATGATAAAGCATTTAAATCAGAAAAAAGTGACAATTTGACATATTTTTACACTTCCTTTTGATAATACGTTAAAATTGTCAAAATTTCGATTTTATAAAGTCTGAAATAATTTAATTTCTATTCCTAAGGAGTTCACATTGCTTGAGTTTACCGATATTATGAATCGAGTAAAAATGATTTTACAACAAGAAAAAGGTAAAAAAGTTTATGACAAAGAGATTGCAGAAGCTTTAGGTTTTAAAGCCACCTATTATGCTGTCATAAAAAAACGGCATAAAATCCCTTATGAAGCAATTGCCCTCTTTGCTAACAGAAAAAACCTTTCACTTAACTGGATATTTTTTAACAAAGCACTCTGATAAGTACCCAAGCATAATAAATGCAAAAGCTTTAGACGATATAATGCATGAAAAAAGATATAAATGTCTTAAAAAGGGATAAACATGACTGCAGACGCACACCTTATAGAGCATATGATGAATCCAAAAAACTATGGTAAGATGGAAGAAAATGATGCAATAGGTATGGGTAAAAACCCACAAAATGGTGAAAAAGTTGCTATTTACCTTAAAGTAAATTATCAAGATGATCCACGAATAGAAGATATAAGTTTTCAAGCCATTGGTTGTACCACAACCATTGTTGCCGGATCAATTATTACTTCTGAAGCAAAAGGTATCCACTTTTCAAGAGCAGAAGAGTTGGTCTCAACCACACTTGGTATGCTAGACAATCAAACTCCTGAAGATGCAGCTTGTACAGAAATGGTTGCCCTTGCACTCAAAGCTGCCCTAGATACCTATGCCCAAAAACAGAAAGATCCGGAGTTTCCTATGATCTCTTATCATATTAACACCGACTGTACCCCACAAGAAGCACTATCAGAGGAGGCGTAATGAAACAGTTATTTGCAGAGATTCATGAAGCATGGTTGGCAACACAATTTACAGGTTTTATGTCAAAAACACAAAGTAGGCAAGAGCTTTATGAGTTCTCGAACATTCTTTTTAAGCACCTCACATGGATCGAGAATGATTTTATAAAAAATGAAATGACCTATACCTATGATATCAAACATGTACCCATTCGTGTAACACAGCTCTCTCACATGGTAAACAACATTATCCAAAGGCTTACTGCCATTGAGTCCCAACTTGAAAGTTGTAAAGATGAACACATTACTTTTAGAATGAGAAGTGATTTAACCTACATGAAAGTAGCATTGGAGAAACTTCCGGAAGAGGAGGTAGCGTCTTCCTTTAATGCTTCAAAAAACTACCCAAATGTAGAACTAAGCGATCAAGAAAAAGATGCACTAACCCTCTTTTTATTTGAAGAAAGTTACAAAGAGTATGAACTGATTATGGTCTACAACTACTCAAAAGCCAACAGCAATGATGCCTTTTTAAATAGAATTTTTCAAATTCTTATAGATGAATCTTTCTTCCACTTAAGAAGTTTTGGTCAAATGATGTCGGAGATGGGAATCCTTGGTGTACCAAGAAGCTTGATGGAAGAGATTTATAAATTTGATGACTTAGAACAATTCCTAAAAGATGGAATCCAAGAAGAAATAGGAGCCAAAGAAGAGTGCCAAAAACTGGCAGCAGCCGTAAGTGATAGCTCAGAACACTTTGCTGCATTTTTTACCTTTATTAATAACCAAGAGAACTATCACATCGCTTTAATGGAAGAAGCTTTGGCGTATATTAACAACAAATAATTATGGTCAGGTACTTATGTAGGTTCGATTTTATCGAACATAAAAACAATTTGTTCGATAAAATCGAACCTACGAATTTATTTCTTCACAAAATGCTGATAATCTTTAATGGTGTTCCAATCACCACCCCATTCCCAACCATAATTTTTTAAAATTTTTGTGGCTTTATCATCTTTTAACAGTACTGCTCTATCAGCTACATTATTTAAATTTTTATGCACGCGTTTTTTATACTTCCATGAAGCTTTATGAGCGATGTATCCTTTACGTGAAACATAAGGATTTTCTATAGGATTAATATCAATGGCTTTTCCATAAGAATGTTTAGACCACTTTTTGCTTCCTGTGGCTGGTCTACAGTTAAAGGCTGAAGTATTATCAGCCTCTATGGATTGCCAGTCATTACCTTGGTAGTTACTCACCAATTCCATTTTATAAATAGGATAATGAATGTTGTAGAGTTCTTCAAAAATAGTACATACTTCTGTAGCCACATCTTTATGTACAATCATTTCACCCATGGCAACTTTCCCATTAAAATCCCAATGTGTCAACTGAATGTATCGTAAATTACCTAAAGAGACAGGACAGCCTTTTCTCCATGAGTCACCTTTTAACATTCGCTTTTTAATGTCCGGTGTTATTTCTGAAACGTTTGAGTTAAACTGAGCAAAGAGAGAAGTGCTTAATAGTGTAGATAGCAGTAAAATTGTTTTTATCATGTAGTTTTTCCTTATATTATGTAGTACTGAATTCCCACCATCTATTAACCTGAGTTACCTAAGTACCTGAGTAAGTATTTAAGAGGACAATAACATTATCCCTTAAAAGCCTACAACTTCTTCAAAAAAGCAGAAACAATAAAAATAGTAGAACCGTTCACTTTACCCTGAATGTGTGTTGGGTCACCTGGAACCATACGTATGTTTTTAACGGTAGTTCCTTGCTTTGCAGTAAAATTTGCTCCTTTTACTACCAAGTCTTTGATAATAGAAACAGAATCTCCTTCAACTAAAATGGTACCATTTGCATCTCTGGTTGGTTCTTGGTTCTCTGCTTCTAGACCCTGCTTGGCCCATGCTTTAACATCGTCTTCCATATACATCATGTCGAGTTGCTCTTGCTTTCCAAGTCTGCTGTAAATTCTGTATGCCATTACTTGAACAGCCGGAACTTCACTCCACATGCTATCGTTTAAACAGTGCCAATGAGACTCATTATCAGCTGGTGTATCAACACGTGCCAAACATGTTTCACACATAACAATGGCATCCTCTTTTGGTGCAACTGCATACACACTCAAACCCTCTTGGCTACCACATAACTCACACTTCGACCCTGCTCTGTTTAACAACACTTTATCCATACTCATTTAAGACCTTTTTAAAAAATTACCGTATTATAACAAAACTGTCAAAAACAAAAGATACCTATAGAAGACAATCTAATACCCATAAATACTATAAGTAACATAAAAGACAATCTTAGTTGTTGTAGATGGATACGGATAATCTTTATACGCCGTCTTTATAAGCTCCAAAGTATTATCATCTAATGCCCGATACCCAATACGTGTTTTTAAATGCAACTCAGATATATTCCCATTTGGGTGAAGATTAAACGAAACCACATTTGTGCCTTGTTGTCCCGTACGCCCTGCTCCTTGGGGATAACCTCTTCGCGTCAATGTATTTTGGGTAATACGCTGTATCTCATCAAGATTATCTTCTATAAACTTCTTCTGTGTAGGTGTATAGGTATGAAAAGTTGAACCATAGAGCTTTTGTATCTTTTTATTTGGATAACTCTTCGTTGTACTCGAAGAGTTACTTGGTACTGCAGCTCCTAAAAATGAAGCCAAATCATCAGATTTTTCTACTTGTTGTTTGCTAGGTTTAACGATAAATGGTTCAGGAATATAGACAATGTCATCATCTTTTTTCTTAACATTTTTTTTAGTCACTTTAGGTTTTATTTTTGGTTTTATAGCTATTTTTTTAGCTGGAACCTTTTTTTTAACCGGCTTCTTCTCAACTATTTTTTTAACCACTGGCTTCACTGTTGCTATAGGTTCACTTTTAGGGATTGGTAAAGATTTAGGATCCGGAATATCACGAATATCTATTTTAATGACATGATTGTTCACTCTTTTAGGAGGAACCACGACTTTAGAAAAGTGTGCTATATAGAGCCAAATGAGAAGTAAATAAACAAACAATGAGATAAAGAACGCAATAAAAAATCTCATACACCATCACTTTTATTTGGGGTTAAATCAAAAAAAGAGTATAATCAAAAAAAATTTATTTATGATTAAAAAAGGATAGTAAATTAATGAGTTATAGTAAAAGTGAAGTAGCATTTAAAGAAGCGTACGAAGTAATTCCCGGTGGAGTTGATTCTCCTGTTCGAGCATTCTCATCAGTAGGTGGTGTGCCTGTCTTTATAGAGCATGGTGAAGGTGGACACTTGGTAGACATTGATGGAAATAGATACATTGACTTTGTTCAAAGTTGGGGTCCACTTATTTTAGGTCATTGTGATAAAGATGTTGAAAAAGCTGTTGTAAATGCTGTAAGTAAAGGTCTTAGCTTTGGAGCTCCAACCCTAACTGAAACTGACTTGGCAACTGAAATAGTAGATATGTTCAAGAGCATTGAAAAAGTACGATTTGTATCTTCAGGAACCGAGGCTGTTATGTCGGCTATTCGTCTGGCTCGTGGGTATACCAAAAGAGATGACTTTATTAAATTTACAGGCTGTTATCATGGTCACTCTGACTCCCTGTTGGTTCAAGCAGGTTCAGGTATGGCTACATTTGGAAGCCCATCAAGCCCCGGTGTCCCGGCAGACTTAACCAAACACACCCTTTTAGCAACGTACAATAATATTGAATCGGTCAAAAAATGTTTTGAGCAGAGCGAAGGTGGCGTATCCTCTATTATCATTGAGCCAATTGCCGGAAACATGGGGCTTGTTCCTGCTGATGAAGCATTTTTACAAGAGCTTAGAGTTTTATGTGATCAACATGGTGCCTTACTAATTTTTGATGAAGTAATGAGTGGATTTAGAGCATCCCTTATAGGAGCACAAGGCATTACTTCAGTAAAACCTGACATTGTAACTCTTGGAAAAGTGATTGGTGCCGGTATGCCGGTGGGTGCCTTTGGTACACGAAAAGAGATTATGGCACAACTCTCACCAGAAGGACCAATCTACCAAGCAGGAACACTCTCGGGTAACCCTATTGCTATGGCTGCAGGATTAGCAAGTCTTAAAAAATTAAAAGCCAATCCGGAAATTTATGCTACTTTAGAAAAAAGAGCATTAAGACTGATGGAAGGATTTAAAGAGGCTGCTGATGCTGTTAATGTTCCAATGGTCACCGATGTACGAGGTTCAATGTTCGGGTTCTTCTTCTCAGACAAAGTGGTAAAAAACTTTGACGATGCGTTAGGAAACGACACAGACCTTTTTGGAAAGTTCCATGGAAAAATGTTGGAAAAAGGTATTTACTTAGCCTGTTCATCCTTTGAAACCGGATTTATCTCTACAGCTACAACGGATGAGATGATTGAAGAAGCCATTATAGCATCAAAAGAGTCTTTAGCAGAATTGATGGCATAAAATTAACGTGGGCATTTCTGCTCATGTTATCAAAAACTGAATAATAGCTTTACTTTATATAATAAATCGTATACTTCAAATCTAATTTTTTTCTTAAATTAAAAGACTGCGGTCTATTTGTCGGGTAACTCAGGCGGATTGCTCCGCCCTTGTCCCCTAAGAATCCGTCGGCTGACGGACTCAGGCTCTCAGAAGGCGGATTAAACCACCTGGCAATATACGAATATTCAGTCGGCATAACGGCAAAATTTTCTTTTGAAGAGATAATCATCCCAAATTGGGTCGAATGGATTGGCATTGCCGGCGATAAGTGTGTGGCGTTTGATATGAAAACATGAAAACATGCGTAGCAAGATGGTCTTGCCGTCGCTAAATTTGCCGAAAAATTGCCACTTTCGATT
>JAHJJU010000010.1 GCA_018822805.1 bacterium | reverse complement strand
CAAAACGTCGTTTTTTATTAAACTTAAGAACAGTACGTATCACTCTAGAAGATGGTAGTACTCAAAAAATCAAAATCTCTGCAAGAGAATTACGTACACTTAAGAAAGATTCTTTTTTTATGTTTAGGTGTTTAAATATTAAAAAATTTCTCTAGTTGAAGCTAAGATACAAGTGGATGATTTATTTAATTAAAATTGCTCTATCAAAATAGAAGGTCAAGACGCTTAAATGAATTAATTTTTAAAGGAAAAGACTTTTACAACAAGAACCATGCTTATGCATACTTCTTCATAAATTTGGTTAAACGTTTGAGCATATACGTTACTGAAAAAGCTTTTGGTAAGAGCGACATTCTATAAGCTTTTTGTGATTTTTCTCCGGAACAATACTCATATTTTGGTTTTGTAGATACCAAAGCATGTGCAATATCTTTTGCCACTTCTATCGTAGGTATAGGTTTTACAAGCTCAACAACTTCTCGATCACCTGCTTTAAAGAAAAACCCATACGCCTCAAAAAGTTCCCGAGACACCTGTTCATTCAGTTTATTTCTATACTCTGTATTTTTATCCCAAATTTCACTATGTGTCGAGGTTGGAGCAACATACGATATAAAAATATCAAAAGGAATTAACTCCAAACGAAGAGAATCAGAAATGGCTCGAACTGCAAATTTTGAAGCACTGTAAGCACTTCCACTAGGTCCTGCCATAAAACCGGCTTCCGATCCAATATTTACAATACGTCCTCCATTTTTACGAAGTAGAGGTAAAAAAGCTCGAGTAACGGCATGTAACCCTATAACATTTACTTCAAACACCTTTCTGACCTCTTCCTCCGGTGTTGCTTCGAGTACACCTCGTAATCCTACACCGGCATTATTGACTAAACCATAAAAAGGGTATTCTTTCTCTTTTTCAATAACATCTACGGTATTGCTGATCGTATCTTTAAGCGTAACATCTAAAATAATGGCTCTAAGTTTATTGGAGCCTTGCTCTTCTAGAACAATTTTATCTTCATCTTTACGTACTCCAGCAAAGACCATAAAACCCATTTTGTCTAAATAAAGAGCCGTCTCTTTACCTATTCCACTTGATGCACCCGTTACCAATATCGATCGTTTTGTGTTCATACTACACGCCATTCCTATTTTTTTTAATCATTTGTTCTTCAAGTTCTTGAGGGTCCAAATAGGGACTCATGTCCTCAAATGGTCTGCTATAATCCAAGAGTGGTGAAACAGCCATCGATTCACCTAGAACTTGAATTTCAATCACTTCACAATCATCGCTCGTCATACTCTTTTTTATAATCTCTTCAATCTCACTCATTGTCGAAGCCTGATAACTTTTAATACCGTAGGCTTCCCCTACTTTCTTAAAATCCGGTGCACTATAATCTTTTTTTGTTCCCACATGATTAGCATTTAAAAATCCATCTTGCATGGTGGTAACCATATACAAACATGCGTTATTAATAATGAATGTTTTAATAGGCAAATTTCGACTATGTATCACTTCAAGCTCTTGAATATTCATTTGAATACCTCCATCACCTGCTATAACAATAGATCGATGTCCCGTTCCTAAATGAGCTCCAATCGCAGCAGGAAGTGCAAATCCCATTGAACCTAACCCCCCTGTAAAAAGTACTCTTTGACCTTTTTTAACATCAAGTGATTGTGCTGCCAACATTTGATGTTCGCCAACATCTATAGTAAATATATCATTTTCTCTTGAATATTTAGAGATAAGTGAAACAATCTGATTTCCAAGTTTATCACTTTGATCGATTTCATACTGATGTGGGTATTTTTCTTTATAACTTAGAACTTTTGACTGCCATGTCTCAATATCTACATGGAGTGTTTTCCTGTTAAGCTTTTCTAAAAAAGATTTTACATCACCCAATATTGGTAAATCAACCGGTATTCGTACACCCAACTCATATTGATCAATATCCACTTGAATTACTTTTGCATCAGTAGCAAACTCTTTTGTATTTCTTCCTGTTTGCAAAGTATCAATCCGTGAACCCAATGCAATAATAAGATCCGTATTGGCTAATGTCAAGTTTCCATAGCGATTCCCCCATCGACCAATAAATCCTAAATTGTACATATAATCAGACTCTACAACATCTTTTCCCATTAAAGAGTGTACCATGGGAATATTGGTTTTTTCTAAAAAAGTTCTTAACTCTTCCCGTGCATTGGCTAAATTCACACCATTTCCAACCAAAATAACAGGTCGTTTTGCTCCATTAATCCATGCTGTAACCTGATCAACATCTTGATCATCAATTTGCGTAGATTTTTGCATATTTTTATATTCATCACTATCAAAAAAAGATCGTTCATTCTCAGGTTCATAATTTTCTAAATATTGTAAATTTACCGGTAAAGAGACCAAAACCGGTCCTTTTCTACCTTCTTGTGTGAAATAATAAGCTTTTTCCAATTCATATCTTAAATCATGAATATCATCAATAAATACAGCATATTTTGTCACTGGTTTAACCATGGCTACAATATCAATATCTTGAAAACCAATTTGTCTCATCCCTCTAGAGGCATCACGCTCAAAAGAGTTAATGTCCCCTACCAAAAAAAGTGTGGGTACAGAATCTAAAAAACAACTGGCAATCGGTGTTGCTAAATTGGTTGCACCAGGTCCACTTGTAACCGTTGCAACTCCGGTTTTAGAGGTAACCCGTGCATATCCTTCTGCTGCAAAACCAGAACCTTGTTCATGACGTGCATTAACCAACTCTATCGATTCATATTTATCAATGGAGTCAAATAGGTGGGCATTGTTCCCCCCAATATATCCAAACACTTTATCTATATTATTTTTAATTAAAAATTCTACTACAAAATCTGATACCTTCAAAACACATCCTTTATCTTTATTTATTAATTACGTTTACCATTACATATTTTCTTTAATAGAATATTTTAGTAAACATCTATCATTTATCTTCTCATATTTTACAAAACCATTTTTTAAAAAAAAGTCAATTAGTACACTATTGTTACAATCTGGATTTATATTTATCTCTTTGAAAGAGTTCTGTTTCCCATACTCAATAATATTAGTAACCAATTGACTAGCCAATCCTAAACCACGATAGCCTTCTAAAAGAGATATACCTGAGATATATCCAACCTTTGATTTATCATCATTAAAATAACAAGCAGAAAATCCAATCAGTTTCTCTTTATCATACAGTGTAAAATGCATAGCATGTTTACTTATTTTTTCTGCATATGCATCAAGATTAACGACATCACTTAATTTTTTATAATGAGATTTATTATTTTTTTCTAAAAAATTCAGTATCTTTTCTTGTGATAATGATTTAATATAAAAATCAATCTTATTATTTTTCATTTTTTATTCTCTTTCTTACTTTATAAATTTATACTAAAGTATATGCTTTTAACATCTCTTGAATTTTCTCTTTAGAGTTGAACATCATAATATCTATAATGGATAAACAAGGGACAAATTCATTTTTAAACTGCTTATATTCAATATCCTCGGTTTTTAAAAAGCTTAATTTAATATTTTCATTCAAAAAATCATCTTTATTGTAAAGCTCTTGTCCACCAATAGCATTAACATAATGATTAGCATTTAACCGTTTATTAATATCAATGGTTCGTTCTTGTGCCGTTAAAGAGGTCTCTCCTTGAAGCTCACTCAGATAAATAAACTTGGTATCCATCTCCAAATACGCTGCAATCTTTTGAATGGAGTTACCGATATATCTTGCTAAGTTTTTCTCCTCGTAAAATAATACTTCTTTAATCATCGGATAAACCTCTTTAAAATACGGTGCTTTTATATAAGCGTTGTAAATAGATCTGGCTATTTTTTTACGATTATTACCTACTTGCACTTCATTAATTAATGTATCTCCATGCACACCTAATGCTTCTAAGGTAAAAAGATGTTTTTTACCGTCAATCAAAATACTGTTCCGATTAACATACCCTTTTTTAATATATTGCATACTGTCCGAAATAACATAAACATCTGCAAAGTTCATTAATTGCCAATACCCAATATAAGGGAATAGATAAGGTTGATTACTTCCGACTATCATTTTTATTCCTTTATAATTGTTCATTTTTATCTAATTTTTAAAGCCTAATCGAATTTATTTTAACGTATCAATAATAATTTGAGCGACCAAAGGTTCAACGCCTGAGTGCATCGGTATCACCAAAATTCTACTCGCAATATCTCGTGAGTTTGTCATCACTTCATCACAGCTTACATACGGTAATGTATCTAACGATGGTTTAAAGTATTGTCGTGCTGCTATATCATGATCAAGCAATGCAGCT
>JAHJJU010000104.1 GCA_018822805.1 bacterium | reverse complement strand
TTTTATCTTTTCACTTTTAAATATTTGTAATGAATCTAATAAGTATTTAGAATTTAAATTTATTTTTTTTTATCTTTACGATAGCTCGCTAAAAAAGTTAATATCAATTTTCTACCTTCACTTGATACACAAGCATTCATAATTAATAGAAGAACTCCTAATAAACATAATATGGAAAAAATGATTATACGACTGTGATTAAAATCTAAGTCAATATAATGAACTACCGTTAAAAAGAGTAAAGTTGAAAGGAATATAGGTAAAATATCTTTGAGTATCCAATCCTTATGCATACCCGGTGCAAATTTATGATGCACTAACGGTACCCAAAAAAGGAAAGATACCAAACTCAAAGAGAACCATACTAAAGCAACCCCAATTGCACCGTATGTATAAGCTGCCCATGAAATTAAAGGTATAGAGATCACAGCTAAAAGTATGTTGTATTGCACGTGCATTTTTAATTCACCATAAGCAAATTGTAAATAGTATTGAAATGCACTTATTGCTGTAATTCCATTACCAAGTACGTACCAAAAAAGAATATCTTGAGACCAAATACTTACCTCTTTATCCCCTGTCCAAGAGTATAATAATTCATAAGAAAAGATCCCAACTATACCAACAACTGAAAAAATAAAGACAGCCATCAACTGTGTCGATTTCTTATATACCCTTATCATCTCAGCATCTTGCTTTTTCGCAAGTAAATTCGTCATTCGAGGTAAAATAGCTTGACTTACAGGATCTACCAGTTGCATGATGGCATTTGCTACCACGGCTACAATCACAAAATATCCATATTCTTTAAGAGGTAAATAGTGTGATAACAATGTTTTATCCAATTGTGTCATGATAATCCAAATAGCCGTTGTAAATGCAATACCCCCAGCAAAAGGAATAATCGGTTTGATAGCATTATACGAGAAGTACAACTTAAATTTTCCAATTTTCACAATTTTATAAAATTTAATAAAAAATATAAAAAACTCAAGAAAAGCTACAATAATTTGGTATTCAAAAAAGTACTGTACATCATTACTGATAAAATAAAGAATACATAAAACACCCACAAATTTTAACGTGGCGATAAGAACATTTACGACATTCAACCAAACCTGTTCTTCTGCTCCTACAATACCACTTTTATATAGAGTTGATAAAAACCTTATACCAACCATTATACCCATGAGTACAATACAGTACGAAACCGTTGCAAGATCTAAGGTTTCTACATTAAGCCACGTTGAACTTAACCAATCATTAAAAAGTACAATTCCCAAGGAGACAACTAATGAAATTCCTATAAATATAAACTCTAAACTGTGTAACAGAGATTTAAATGACTCTCTATCTTTAATATTATTTGAACCTTTTAATTTTGCCACTTCTCTTGAAAGTGTAGGTGACATCCCAATATCCAACAATGCCATCCAAGATTGCATTAAAACAAAGAAACCAACCAATCCATATGCCTCTGCACCTAAAAGCTCCAAATAAAATGGTAATACCACTATACCAATCAAAATGGTATAGAGCTTTCCGGCATAATTTGCGATGATATTTTTTCTTAAAATCATTGGGGGGACACCTTATAAAGTTTTAATTATCGATACATACTTTCAAATACTTTTCCATATTATCCATTTTTTCTAACATCTCATCTTGTGAATTAAATTTCATAATCATGGTTCCGAGTGTATGATTTGAACCATCAAATTTTTTGACTTCATCTCCAGGCTGAATAAAAATACTCTCTTCTATAATGTTCTCTTTTATCTCATCACTGTACCAAATCTCTTTAACAATACCATCTTCAGTAGCATGTAACATATAGGAAGAGTAATACCCCTTTACCTCTTTCATTTTTAAATCACTACAATCTAAACCCAATGCAGAATCGACTGTATATTTCACAAGATCCACACCGGTTGCATACTTAATCACTTCCGGAATAAGGTTTCCACCATTTCTAGGTCCCAACTCTAAAAAAGAGAAGTCTCCTTTTTTATTGTAGTGAAAATCAAAATTTAATGCTCCATGTTTCATACCAAGTAGGTCTAATAATCTTTGAGTTTCTTTTTGTGCCTGCTGTAAGGTATATTCTGTCATTATTGAAGGAAAACTCTCGCCAATAGGTACAAACGGATTACAGTTTTTATCAAAATGTTCATTAGCCCAACATCTAAATACAAGTTTTCCATCCACTACAAAACCATCTCCGGCAACTTGATATCCATCTCGCTCAAAAAACTCTTCAACAACAACACGCTTGGCTCGTGAAAACTCTAAAGCATAGTTAAATGCAGCTTCAAGTTCCTCTTCTTCATAAACTTTTGTTACACCTTTACTGCCTGATGAATCTACAGGCTTAACAATCACCGGTTTCTCAAGCTTATCAAACCAAGAGAGTGACTCCTCAAACGTATCAAAACTCTCTGATTTTGGTACTAAAAAATCATGTTTTTCTAAAAAGGATCTAAAGTAATCCTTTCTTGATAATATCATTACCGACTCAAAAGGATTCGAAGGTAATCTCATGGCATTGGCAACATAAGCTTGTGTTGGTGCAGCCGGATCTGAAGCATAAGCAACAATGCCATCAATATGTAATTCTCTTGATAATTCTAAAACAGCTTCAATATCTGTTGTACTTACATTGTGATACTCATCAGCATAAATGTGTCCGGGATTATCCGGTAAATAATCACAGGTAATGACATAATGTCCTTGCTCTTTAGCATATTTGATAGGAGGAATTTGAAATTTTGATCCCCCAAGAAAAAGTATTCTTTTTTGCATTATGCAGCCTTCTGAAATGCATCAATAATAATTTGAGCGACCAAAGGTTCAACACCCGAGTGCATCGGTATCACCAAAATTCTACTCGCAATATCTCGTGAGTTTGTCATCACTTCATCACAGCTTACATACGGTAATGTATCTAACGATGGTTTAAAGTATTGTCGTGCTGCTATATCATGATCAAGCAATGCAGCT
>JAHJJU010000103.1 GCA_018822805.1 bacterium | reverse complement strand
GTAAATCTTATAAAAATAATGTAATAATATATTTAAGAAAAGTATATGGAGTTGCTATCATGAATATTAAAAAAAATATAGAGTTAATTGCTTTATCGTCAATAGTAGTGTTAGGACTAACAGCCTGTGGTGAAGTAACATCATCTTCAGGTGATAAGGTTGATGGCACTCCAAAAGTTGATAGTGTGTCTACAGAAGTAGTAGATGTCACTACAAAAGAATATTTGGCACAGAAAGTCACCGGTGATCAACGTTTGGAACTGAAGTTAGGCACGGAAGAGAAAGATGTGTATTTGATTTTTAGTAATCCTTCTACGACAAATGTCAGCTCTGCTACGGTTAGCCATAATCAAAAAATTTCTAAAAGTTTAGAATTGAATAAGAAAGAGGTATTACAAGAGCATGTTCATGTTCAATGTACGGCTCCTTCGCATGTTCAAGCGTTTAATTCAAATTTCTCTCATTTAAAGAAAAAAAATGATCAGTCTATAGATAAAAATATTACAGAAACACCTCTTCTTGAAAAATCTTTGAGTGTGGTAGCTGATCGTGTAGAGGAGAGTAAAGTCTTCTATATGGGAGAGACGGTTACAGAGGGTGTGGCTGCAAGTGCTCGAAAAGTGGTTAATAACATTTTGACTGCTTTTGGAACAAAAAGTTTAAGTATTTGGGTACAGAATGACAGTTATGGTGTTGGGTGTCAAAAAAGTAAATGTGTAACTCAAACTATGGTAGATATTTTAGCTGATAAATTTCTAAAAGAGGGATTAAATAATGATATTTATGATGGGGTTACCAATATTTTTGGTGAAGAGTGGGGCAGTTCAAATTACTCTAACTTAATTCAAGCCAATGATAACATTACGATTCTTTTGGCAGATATTGGTAATGATAACTCTAATAATGGTGGAGTCATAGGGTATTTTTACTCGAAAGACAATTTAATTAAAGAGAGTATTGCCGGTTCCAATGAACGGATCATGTTTTATGTAGACTCGGTTTTATATGCCAATGGGGGTGATGAAACATGGGATGAGAATGATTTTTGGCCAAAACAAGTTTTTGCTACGTTAGCACATGAGTTTCAACATATGATTCACTATTATCAAAAAAGTATCTCTCGTGAGATAGCAGGAACAGATAAATGGATTAATGAGATGTTATCGCAATCGGTTGAAGATCTAATGGCTGTAAAAATGGGTTTATACGGACCTCGATATGTACCTGCAAGTAGAGGTGATGCCGGTGATGAAAATAATTTAAATGGTCAATTCCCTTTGTTTAACAGTAACAACAGTATGATAATTAATTCTTGGGATAACAGTTTGGCTGATTATTCAAAAGTATCTTCATTTGGAGCCTATTTGTTACGTAATTATGGTGGAGGTAAAGTGCTTCATGATATGGTTCATAATATCTATACGGATGAACGTGCCATTGAGTATGCTGTACATCAACATGAGAATGGTGCTTCAAAAACTTTTGATGATCTTATTCATGACTGGGGTGTGGCTGTGCTTATGAGTAAACGTGATGATTTGGCATTAGACAGTGGATTCCTTTATAATGCCGGAGATTATATATCAACACAGTACAATGGTGTCAATTATGATTTAGGATCTATTAATTTTTTCAATTACAATCCTAGTCCGACCATTCATAGTAGCATGGGAACGGTCAGTGCCAAAGGAAGCTACTTCTATAAAGTGGGCGAAAATCTTACCGGAGATGTAGTAATAGATATTGGAGACACTAGCAATTTAACAGCATCGGTAGTTGTGGTTAAATAACTATTCCGTCAAACTCAGGTTTGTAGGGCGTTGCCCCTACAAATAATTGTTTTTAAATTCTACGTAACGTTTTGCCGAGGCGTACAGTTCTGCTACTTCGGCGTCGTTAAGTTCTCTAACCACTTTAGCCGGACTTCCCATAATGAGACTTCTTGGAGGAAAGACTTTGTTTTTAGTCACCAAGCTTCCGGCACCAACAATGGACTCTTTTCCTATAACAGCACCATCTAAAATGGTGGCAGACATACCAATAAGACAAGCATCTTCAATGGTACAACCATGCAACATAACTCTATGACCGACGGTTACATCATTACCGATAATTGTCGGATATCCATCACTCATGTCCTCTTTTTTATGATGCGTAACGTGTACCATAGATAAATCTTGAATGTTTGATCTGTCACCTATTTTAATGTAATGAACATCACCTCTAACCACACAGCCAAACCACACTGCTGAATCTTGACCCATTTGGGTTCGTCCTATTACAGTAGCACCTTGGGCTATCCATGCACCTTTTTTTAGTGTGGGTGTCCACTCTTTGTATTTTATTGTCATGTTCTAATCCTTTAAAACTTTTTAATCTTTCAGTACTTTTTTGGCCAATTGTGTTACATACTCCGGCGTCTCTTTTTTACTTTTGTCGTGCATTTTGGTAATGTAGTCTTCTAAAATTTCATGATTATTAATGATTCGCTCATCTTGTTGTTTAATCTGTTTATACTCTCCTGAACTTTTCAATTTCCAACGTAATTTATTATCTTGAAGTTGTAGTGAAAGTATCTGTTTTATTTTTTGAACCAAATGAGGTTCTGTAATGGGTGTCAAGATCTCAATACGTCGTACAAGGTTTCTAGGCATTAAATCAGCACTTGCAATATAACACTCATTTGCATCGTGTTTAAAATAGTAAATTCTTGGATGTTCAAGGTATTTTCCTATTATGGAGTAGACAGAGATGTTTTCACTAATGTCTTTGATGCCTGGTTTTAAAGCACAAATACCACGGATAATGAGCTCAACTTTACATCCTGCAATGGAGGCACGATAGAGGGCTTGAATAATATCCGGATCCACCAATGAGTTGGCTTTTAAGATAATAAGTCCTTTCTCTTTATAAGAAATTTCATGCTCAATCATCTGAATCAATTTAGGTTTAATATGTTCAGGAGAAAGTGTTAGCGTATCGAGTGAAGAGTGATCTGAAAATCCGGTAATAAAGTGAAAAAACTTTGTTGCATCATGATTGTAGTTTACTTTGGTGGTAAAATAACTCATATCCGTATAGATGCGAGAAGTGGTAGGATTATAATTTCCTGTTCCTATATGTACATAGGCTTGAAGTTTTTTTCCTTTCCTTTTCGTGATCTGTGCAATTTTTGCATGAACTTTTAATCCTGTAACACCATAAATAACATGTGCACCGGCCTCTTCAAGTGCTTTTGCCCAGTGTAAATTATTTTCTTCATCGAAACGTGCTTTTAATTCAACCAAAACGGTAACCTGTTTCCCACGCTTAGCTGCTTTGATGAGGGCTTTAACGATGGGTGAGTTTTTCCCCACACGATAGAGGGTCATTCGCATCGACAAAGTATTGGGGTCTTTAGCAGCTTCTTGAATAAAACGTACCACAGGATCAAAACTCTCATAAGGATGATAAAGCAGAACATCTTGTTTCTCAATGGCTTCAAAAATATCATTATTTTCATCAAAAGGAGGCAAAATCTTAGGACTATAGGTTGGTAAGGTCAAATGCGATAAAGATTCCTCACCCACAATGTGCCAAAGTGTTCCTAAATTAAGAGGGATATTATAGTAGTAGATATCTAAAGGATCGAGTTGTAAGTGGGTGGTTAAAAACTTCACCAATGTCTCATCAACCCCTTCCATTAACTCCAGTCGTATGAGCATACCTCGGTTTCGAGCACGAAGTCCCTCTTCCATGATCTCTATAAAGTCATCTGCTTCCTCTTCTTCAATTTCTAAATCGGCGTTTCGTGTGACTCTAAATGGTGTGGAGGCGATCTTCTTTAACCCTTGAAAGAGCTCTCCTGAAAAGTAGTCAACAACACTCTCGATAGGAACATAGCAGTGACCTGCTTGTAGAAAACGAGGTAAAATTCTAGGAATACGAATTAATCCATGTTTGATGTTGCCTTTGGAGTCCTCAAGTTTTAGAGCCAAGGCAAAACTTAAGTTATTGAGGTGAGGAAAAGGGTGTGTGGCATCGATGGCTATGGGCATAATGACGGGATAGATCTGTTCAAAAAACTCATCTTCAATAATCTCTTGTTGTTTTGAAGAGAGTTCTTCAAAACATTTAATGGTAACATTATGTGCTCTTAAATTTTCCATAATCTCTTCAAAGGAAGATTCAACTACTTTTTGTTCTTTGTGAATGGTCTTATGTATGGCTTTAAGTTGTTCTGTTGGGGTAAGTTTGTCAATACCTGTTTCTTGTACACGTGCTTTAAACAGAGCTTTTAATCCTGCCACACGGATCATGTAAAATTCATCAAGGTTGGTACCGTAAATGGCAAGAAACTTCATACGCTCAAGAGGAGGTAAAGAGCTGTCTTTTGCTTGGGCAAGTACTCTGGTATTAAACTTTAGCCAAGAGAGTTCACGATTAAAATAGAGGTCGGGTGATGTTAGGTCAATGCTCATTCTGTACCTTATGATTTTTTGAATGTATTATAGCATATCGGTGCAATAAATTGACACCCTACCCCTATGCTGGAATATGATGCGTAGGGTAGGGTGCATTTTAATGCACCAAACATTACAGTTTTTTTATTTTAGCAATTTGGTCACGCAGTCGTGCTGCCTCTTCAAATTCTAAATTTTTGGCAGCCACCAACATTTTAGCTTTAAGTTCACTAACCATGCGTTGTCGTTCGGCTTTTGGCATTTTATCGAGTTTACTTTGTTTGTTATAGAGTTCACCGGCATCTTCTACTTTTAAATCGGTGTCAAGTTCCCGTAAGGTGGTTGTCGGGGTAATACCATGCTTTGTGTTATAGGCTATCTGTTTTTCACGCCGTTTTTGGGTTACCTCTATGGTCTCTTTCATGGAATTTGTTATTTTGTTGGCATACATTAAAACACGACCATTGGCATTTCGTGCTGCTCTTCCTGAGGTTTGTATCAGTGAAGTGGTAGAACGTAAAAAGCCTTCTTTATCGGCATCTAAAATAGCCACCAAACTCACTTCGGGTAAATCAAGCCCTTCTCTAAGCAAGTTAATTCCTACCAAAATATCAAACTCACCCAAACGTAATGAACGAATGACTTGGTTACGTTCTATGGCATCCAAATCGGAGTGCATGTATCGAACCCGTAGACCTAAGTCGTTATAATAGGTGGTTAGCTCTTCGGCCATTTTTTTAGTCAGCACGGTAATGAGTACACGTTCTCCTTTTTCGATAACGGGTTTCATACGATCATGTAGATTTTCTACTTGGTACGTACTGGAAATCACTTCGATTGGTGGGTCAAGCAATCCTGTCGGTCGTACCACTTGTTGGGCTATGGTAGCAGAGAGTTCAAGTTCCAGCTCTTTGGGCGTAGCAGAGACAAAAAGAAAGTAAGGTGCTTTGTTGATGTACTCATCAAACATTAAAGGTCGGTTGTCCAATGCTGAGGGGAGTCTAAACCCATGTTCGACCAAAACCTCTTTACGGCTTCTATCGCCTGCATACATACCCCTAAACTGTGAAAGTGAAACATGAGACTCATCGACAATGACCAAAAAGTCATGACCATGCATCGCTTCAAAGTAGTCCATCATAGAAAAGGGTGTCTCACCGGCTTTTTTTCCTGTTAAGTGGCGTGAGTAGTTTTCGATTCCTTTACACATGCCTGTGGCTTCTATCATTTCTAAGTCGAATTCAACCCTTTGCTTAAGTCGGTTGTATTCCAACATACGGTCTTCTTTTTGGTAAAAAGCCAAACGTTCACCAAGCTCCTCTTCGATGCTTTTTACAGCCAAGGCAAGTTTTTCTTGAGAGACAATAAATTGATTGGCTGCATAGACGGTTGCCTCCTTAAAGTGTTCCATTTTTTCACCTGTTAAGGTGTTGAAGGTATAAACATCTTCTATCTCATCGCCAAAAAATTCGACACGTATGGCAAACTCTTCATTATAGGCAGGGTAGATGTCTATGACTTCCCCATTGACTCTAAAGTCACCTCGGTCAAAGAATTCATCATTACGTTTGTAACCCATCTCTACGAGTTTTAACAGTAAAGCTTTTTGCGAATACTCATCACCTACCACCAATTTTTGGACAATACTTTTATAATCTTCGGGTGAACCCAAACCATAGTTGGCAGAAACGGAGGCAATAACAATGACATCTTCATGAGAAAGAAGTGAAGCAGTGGTGGAGAGTCGTAGTCGTTCCAACTCTTCGTTTATAGACGAGTCTTTTTCTATAAAGAGGTCTTGTCGGGGTATATAGGCTTCCGGTTGATAGTAATCATAGTACGATATAAAATACTCTACATGGTTGTTGGGGAAAAAAGTTTTAAATTCAGAGTAGAGTTGTGCAGCCAAGGTTTTATTGTGCGTCATAATGAGGGTTGGTTTTTGGGTTTTTTCGATGACTTTTGCCATGGTGTAGGTTTTACCTGAACCGGTAACCCCTAAAAGGGTTTGGTATTGGTTTCCTGCATTAATTGAGTTAGAGAGTAGTTTTATGGCAGTGGGTTGGTCTCCTGAGGGTTCATAAGGGGAGTTTACGGTAAATGTTTGCATTAATTTTTTCTTTTAAAGTTATCTTTATATAGTAAGTAATTTTTCTAAACGTGATGTGAGTTCAGTTAAGGCTTTTTCATGTTGATTTTTTTCTAATTCTAGCTTTGCAATGGTCTCATCTACATTGGCAAGCATGTTGAGTTGTTTTTTCAGTCTTTCATTCTCAGACTCTAGCACTTTTTGTTTGTGCAAAATGTTTTCTATTTGTTGGGTAAGTTTATCTATTAGAGTCATAATTCTCCTTTGAATCTGGCATATCGTAGCTATCTATCTCTACTTATAGAGCTTACTATACGCGTACTTATGGTACTCTTTACTAATTGTTGCTATAATCATAACACAATAGTTTTGGAGTTTATATGAAAAAAATCATTTTTACCCTTGAGGGGAAACGTTTTGAAGTGGAGTTAGAGAACAGTTTCGCTGATTATGTTCAGCATGATCTTGTTGAAAATGGTATTGCTTTTGACAGAAATAATGAAGCCTCAAAACTACTTAAAATTTATTTAAAATCATTGAAACACAACTTCGATACAGAAAAACAAATAAAAATATTATTAAATAACGTCTCTCTCTAGCCAATTAAAAAAATCACTAATATTAAATTTTTTTTAAATTAATTATGTAGTTTAAGTTATTTATTCTAATTTTTGATTTATAATACTCTTATGTTCATAAAAACAAAGAAATTGGACAAAATATTTAAAGGAGTATTTATGACAAATACAAATAACCAACCAAAAATGAAAAAAGGTTTTACAATGATCGAGTTGATCTTTGTAATCGTAATTATCGGTATTTTAGCAGCAGTAGCGATTCCAAGATTGGCAGCAACCAGAGATGATGCAAGAGTAGCAACTTCATTAGCAGAGATGACTAATGTTGTAAATGAAATGAGTACATATTACACAGCACAAGGTTCTTATGTTGCAACTAATATAGCAACTGTAACCAATACAGATCTTTTTTCAACTGCTTGTACAACAGCTGCTACAGCAATTGCAAGTGGTTCAACATATAATTATTGTACAGATGCCGGTAGTGGTACTTTAGAAGTATGTGCAACATTTACCCCAACTGATGTGAATGGAACTTTAGTTGTTGCTGCAGGAGCTGGTACAGGAAATGTATGTACAGGAATTCAAGCAACAGATGCATTTACAGATTTAGCAAGAACATACACCAATGGTGGAAGTAGAGTAACTTTTTAATATGATTTAATTCCATCTCGAAAGAGGTGGGATATATAATGTTTTGTATTTTTAAGTGTATAAGCGTGCATTTAAATATATAAAATATATAAAAGATAATAAAAATGATAAAGTCCAGAAAAGCTTTTACACTAATTGAAGTTATTTTTATTATTACTGTTTTAGGTATTTTGTTCTCTGTTGCATTTCCAAAGTTAATGACATCTCGAGAAGATGCAAAAATAGCTGTAGCACTAGCTGAAATGGGAATGGTTGTTAGTGAAATAAGCAGTTATTATACTACTACAGGAGAGTTTACTTCAAATATTGGAGAGATGACTCGTGTAAAGAATCTTAGCTATACAACTGAATGGAATTTGACTACAGAAGAGGGAATATTAACTTATTTAACATCAGATACCAATAATAATTTAGAAGAATGTGTGTCAATATCTCTTAAAAATAGAGAGGGAAATGTAACTGTTTCCAATGTTGTAGATATAAACAGTGCTGTTTGTCAACGTCTACAAGGACATTCAATGTATCAACGACTTTTGGGAACCAGATTGGTCGGTGGTAACAGAATACAATTTTAAAGGATAAAAAATGATTAAATCAAAAAAAGCATTCACCATGATAGAATTAATATTTGCTATTGTTATTATTGGCATTTTAGCATCAGTGGCCATTCCAAAAATGGCAGCAACACGGGATGATGCAGAGCTAAGCAAAGCTAGAGTGACCGTAGCTTCTATTCGTAATGCACTAAGTATGGAGCGACAGAAACGAATTTTACGAGGGGATTTTAATACCGTTACAGCTGTGGGTGGTATAAACACAGGAGTTTTTGGAAATTTTGATGATAACAATACACAAGAATCGGTTTTAGAGTATCCAATGGCTTCAAGTACCGATAAAGGAAAATGGGAATATAAATTGGTCGGATCAGAACAACAGTACATTTTTCACGGTATGAGTGATGTGATTTTTTTAGTTGATGCAACCGGTAAATTTGTTTGTAAAACGCCATCGAGTACAGAATGTCAGCAGTTGACCAATTAAGTTTATGTTATAATCTCTTTATTGTTCAAAACGGTGCATTAAAATGATACCCTACGGTTTCTATTTGTAGGGTGTCAACTGATGGCACCATCTTTAGGAGTTTTCTATTTATTATTATCGAGTAACTCTGCTTCGTTCTTCAGCTCCCATCCTGACCTACCATTATGAACAACCTATAAAAATAGGTCAACTCATAAACGTTCCTGTGCATTCAAAAGTTAAATTGGCAATGGTTCTAAAAGAGGTTGAAAAGCCTGAAGGGTTTGAAACTTTAGCTGTTTTGTCTGTTTTAGATACCTATTATACTTCTACCCAAATTGAGATTGCCAAGTTTATTTCGGAATATTATTTTTCTTCTTTGGGTGAAGCGTTGGCGTTGTTTATGCCTTGTAGGGTGCGTTTTCCAACGCACCGTCAAAACCATGACAATGATGTAGAATCATCCAAAATTTTAAATGGTGCGTTGGAAAACGCACCCTACGCGTTACCAATATTATCAACTGAGCAACAAATAGCCTATGAACAACTTTTAAAAAAAGATAGAGCGTTACTTTTTGGCGTAACAGGTTCGGGTAAAACAGAAATTTTTATCTCTTTGATGTTTAAAACCATAGCCGAGAAAAAACGTTGTATCTTTTTAATGCCTGAAATTTCATTGACACCACAGATGGAAAAACGGCTACAAAGCTATTTTGGTGAACGTATTGTGATGTGGCATTCGCAATTAACCAAAAAACAAAAAGCCAAAACTCTTGAAGCAATTTATGCAGGTAAGGTAGACATTGTTGCAGGGGCTAGATCGGCTCTGTTTACACCACTCAAAGATGTGGGCTTAATTGTGGTGGATGAAGAGCATGATGATTCGTATAAATCCATGATGAAACCACGCTACCATGCACGGGATATGGCGATTTATATGGGGGCTAAAATAGGAGCAAAAGTGGTATTGGCATCGGCAACACCCAGTCTTGGTTCGTACCATAAATATGAGGTGGTAAAACTTGTAAAACCTTTTATTCAAACAGAAAAAATGTACCATTTTGTAGAGGGAACCACGCTTACCAATGGGATGATTAAACGCATAGATGAAAACTTTAAATCAGGGGAGCAGTCGTTGCTGTTTGTACCAACACGGGGGAATTTTAAGTATTTGTATTGTCCCAAATGTGGGAAAACACATCTTTGCCCATTTTGTTCGGTGGGAATGGCATTGCACCGTTATGCACGGCATTTAAAGTGTCACTATTGTAACTATACTGAAGCGATTCGCCAGAGCTGTAGCTATTGTGGTCATGTGCCATTGGTGAGTGAACGCATGGGAACGGTTGAAGCCAAAGAGATGATCGAGCACGCAGTTCCTGAAATGGTGATAGAACAGTTTGATCGAGACAGCATCACTACGGCAGCAAAACTTAAAAAAGCACTAAAACGTTTTGAGGCTAAAGAGAGTCATCTTTTACTCGGAACACAAATGCTCAGTAAAGGACACGACTATGCGAACATTACTTTGAGTGTTATTTTAGGGATGGATTACATTTTGGGTTTAAGTGATTACAGAGCCAGAGAGAGAGCCATGAGTTTGTTGATACAAATTGCCGGGCGTTCAGGTCGTGCTAAACGTGCCAATATTATTATTCAGTCGGCTAATGCAGATTTTTTTCAGCTCTATCTGAATGATTATGAATCCTTTTTAAAAGATGAAATGGAGTTTGTACGTGACATGTATCCTCCTTTTGTCTCTTTGGCACGTATTTTAATCTCGGATAAAAAAGAAGACAAAGCTTCTAAATTGACGCTCGATACGGTGACCAAGTTAAAAGTGTTTGAAGGTGTAGAGATTGTGGGGCATGGAAAAGCTCCTATAGAACGGATTGCGAATAAGTATCGATTTAATATTTTGTTACGATGCAACAAACGTTCACTGATGTTAAAGGCACTTCATGCTGTTAATAATCCTACTATTGAAATCGATATGGATCCCGTAGAGTTTTCTTAAAATTTTTAACATTAAATGTTATGAATTTAGGTAAAATTTGCTATAACAATCGTAGGTCGGGTTGCCCTCATCCCGACATAAATTGGCATAATGAAAAAGCTCAATAAAATAAATATATCTTTGGTATAAAAAGATATAAAATGAACGATAGAATATAATAACCGTAGGAGTATTGTCGGGATGAGGGCAACCCGACCTACGGTGCTAATTTAATATAAAGAAGAGAAGATGAAAGAACGATACCCAACTAAAAAAATATACGTCGGAAATGTGGCTGTCGGTGGAGATGCACCTATTTCTGTTCAGTCCATGACCTACAGCGATACCCATAATGTAGAAGCTACGGTAGAACAGATTAATCGTTTGCACTTTGCAGGAGCTGACATGGTGCGTGTGGCTGTACCAAAAATGGAAGATGCATTGGCACTTAAAGCCATAAAAGAGCAGATCTCTTTGCCGTTAATTGCCGATATTCACTTTAACTATAAGTTGGCGTTAGAGGCTGCAAAATGGGTGGATTGTATTCGTTTGAATCCAGGGAACATTGGTGAAAAAAATAGAATTAAAGAGATTGTAAAAGCCTGTCAAGAGCGTAAGTTGCCCATTCGAATTGGGGTGAATGCCGGAAGTCTTGAAAAAGAATTTGATAATAAGTATGGAGCAACAGCAGAAGGTATGGTGGCCAGTGCTGAGTACAACATTAAATTTTTAGAAGATTTAGGATTTACGGATATCAAGGTTTCTCTTAAAGCTTCGGATGTTGATCGAACGGTTGATGCCTATAGAATGTTGCGACCAAGAAATAATTATCCATTCCATTTAGGGGTAACGGAAGCTGGAACCATTTTTCATGCAACCATAAAATCAGCGATTGGTTTAGGAACATTGTTGCTTGATGGTATTGGTGATACGATGCGTGTCTCCATTACAGGTGAACTCGAAGAAGAGATAAAAGTAGGTAAAGCCATTTTAAAAGATTCAGGTCGAGTGAAAGATGGGTTGAACATTATCTCTTGTCCTACTTGTGGACGAATTGAGGCTGATTTGGTAAAAGCAGTAGCAGAAGTAGAGCAACGAACAGCACATATAAAAACACCAATGGATGTCTCGGTTATGGGCTGTGTGGTCAATGCCATAGGTGAAGCCAAACATGCTGATGTGGCGATTGCTTATGGAAAAGGTGTTGGTTTGGTGATGGTGAAAGGTGAGGTGGTTGCCAATCTTCCTGAGAATCAATTGGTAGACAGATTTGTAGCAGAGGTTGAGGCGTTTGCAGCTAAAAGTGAATAGAAACAAAGGAAAATAATGAGTGAAAACATGTACAATTTAAACATTGAAAGAGCCGTACTTTCAGCCATTATTTTTGATCCACAGATTTTTGAAGAGATTGCTTCTAAATTGAGTGCGAGTGATTATTATTTACCTTTTCATCAGCATCTTTTTTCAGCCATGGAAGATTTGGCAAGAGAAGATAAACCCATTGATGAAGAGTTTTTAAAAACCAAATTAAGTGCTTCGGGGAATTATGATGAGGTTTCTTTGTTGGATGTTTTGGCGTCCAACCCTATTTCAAATACTGATGCGTACATTGGTGAGATACGGTCACGAGCCACTAAACGTGCCTTGGCGACCTTGGCAACCACCATTAAAAAAGTAACCATAGAAGATGATTTACCTGTTGAAGAGGTGATGAATTTGGTTGAAAAAAAGCTTTATGAAATCACTCAAAACAGTACCAGTGAAGATTTTAGAGAAGCAAAAGACATTACCATTGCGATGATTGAAGAGATTAATCGTTTGAAATCTTTGGGGAACACCAAACTCATAGGTACCGATACAGGGTTTAGAAACCTTAACGATAAAACCAGTGGTTTTGGAAAAGGGGATTTGGTCATTATTGCAGCACGACCGGCAATGGGGAAAACGGCACTGGTGCTAAACATGGCACTTCGAGCTGTAGAACGTAATGAAGGAGTTGCTTTTTTTTCACTGGAAATGCCGGCAGAACAGTTGATGCTTCGTATGCTTTCAGCTAAAACTTCGATACCTCTTCAAGCACTGAGAGTAGGGGATTTGTCAGATGAACAGTGGAGTCAACTCTCGGCTGCTTCGGACGATATGGCGACCAAAAAACTCTTTGTTGATGATGGTGGTCATGCGACCATTCACCATGTACGTTCTAAACTACGAAAACTTAAAAGTCAACATCCTGAGATTACTATGGCAATTATTGACTACTTACAGCTGATGAGTGGTGAGGGTAAAGAGGGAAGACAGCAAGAGATTTCCGAGATTTCAAGAGGGCTTAAACAGTTGGCAAGAGAGTTGCAAATGCCGATATTGGCACTGTCTCAGCTCAATCGTGGGGTGGAGAGTAGGGACAACAAACGACCCCTTCTTTCCGACCTTAGAGAGTCGGGAGCGATTGAACAGGATGCCGATATTATCCTGTTTGTTTATCGTGATGATGTTTACCGTGAAGCTGCAGAAAAAGAGAAAGAGATGAAGGCTAAAGCTGAAGGTAAAGAGTATGAGAGTTCCTATAAACGTAAGAGTGAAGAGGAGACGGAGTTGATTATTGGTAAGCAGAGAAATGGACCTACGGGTACGGTTGATTTGGTGTTTCATAAAAACTTTACCCGTTTTGTCGATGCACATAAGGGTGCTGAGACACCATTTGAAGTGATCTATGAAGAAAATGGGAATATGGATACCCGTGATCTTGGGCATATTGAGCTGCCAACCATTTAAAATTTTATACCATTTAATGTTCTATGTTAGAGAAACCAAAACTTTTTCTCACCCTTAAAGAGTTTTGGTTGAGCATGGCGTTTCTGTTTATACTGCTTGGAGTACGTCTTTCTTTTTTTTATAGCGATTATCGAGATTTCATTGTAAAACCTTTTTATTATACGGAGGTAGAAGTGCTACAAGCGTATGAAAAAAAGGGTAAATCTCAATCTTACATCATATTGAAATTACACAGTTCCAAATTAAATTTGAATTTTTTTACACGTACGGCTAAGTTGGACAATCCTTTGACACAAGTGCTACGTATAAAAGTGTTTCCCAATAAAAAGATGAGTTTTTTTGATTATTTGGGTACGTCATTTATGCATTCACAAATTAAAGAGGAGTATCCTCTTACTCTTGATGCAAAATCTAAACTTTTAAAGAGCATAGCCGATCAACACGCTACAGCCATGATGAGTAATTTTTATCAAGCTATTTTTTTTGCTGAACCTCTGATGAAGTCTTTACGTACTCAAGTCTCCACTTTAGGGGTGAGTCATCTGATTGCTTTGAGTGGATTTCATTTGGCAATACTCTCTACGCTGCTGTTCTTTTTACTTCGTCCTTTATATAGATTTGCTCAAAAACGTTATTTCCCTTATAGGTTTGATCTGCTTGATGTTGGTTTTATGGTTTTGCTCATTTTGGCTTGGTATGTGTGGTTTGTTGATGCTCCACCATCGTTGTTACGCTCGTATATGATGCTGTTTATTGCATGGATATTGCTATTTTTTGGTATGGAACTGCTCTCTTTTACCTTTTTGTCTTTTATTGTGATGCTTCTGCTGGTTCTATTTCCTAAAATGTTGCTCTCTTTGGCTTTTTGGTTTTCTGTGTTGGGAGTATTTTATATTTTCTTACTTTTACGTTATTGGAGTCATGTTAATAAATATGTGATGACGGTGATAATTTCATTTGCCATTTTTTTATTGATGTTGCCGGTGGTGCACATGGTCTTTCCTGTAGTAAGTCCGTTACAACTCTTGTCACCTTTTTTATCTTTGGTTTTTTCGATGTTTTATCCTTTAAGCATGGGCTTGCATCTGATTGGAATGGGTAATCTTTTTGATACGATGTTGATTCAACTTTTTACTTTGAAGTATCCTGTGCATCATGTGGTCGTGACTCCTTTTTATGGAGGTGCTTATTTATTGCTTTCACTTATGGCTCTCTATTCCAGATGGTTGTTTTATTTTCTCTTTTTGATTGCTTTTGGATTTTTTGTAGGGTTGTTTATGGGCTTTTTGCTATGATACTCTGATGAAACTCAAGTTATAAAGGATTTATCATCGAAAAATTTAAAGACTCTCCCATTACGTATACGTTAATTATTTTGAACAGTATCATATTTATTTTACCCATTATGATTGCATCATTGAATGAACCTTTTTATCAGTATGGTGCTTTGAATGGTTACTGGGTTGTGGTGCAAGAGGAGTTACACCGACTTCTAACATCAATCTTTTTACATTCAGGTGGTATGCATATTGTTATGAATATGTTGTCACTTTATATTGTAGGAACAATGGTTGAACGACTCTTTAGTGCATCTTCATATTTGGGTATCTATTTTATTTCTGCACTTTTTGGAAGTTTTGTTTCTATGTATGTGCATCCAACAGGTTGGGCAGTGGGTGCGAGTGGTGCGATTTTTGGAATTTTTGGAGCATTGGCCGGATTTGCTTGGGTACATCGTAAGACCATGCAAAAGCAATTTATGGAGTTCATGCGTAGTTTTGGATTAATACTTGTTATAAACTTTGTTATTGGAATCGTTTTTCCTTCTATTGATATGAGTGCACATATCGGAGGTTTGGTTGCCGGAGCTATAGGTGGTTTACTTGTAGCCAAGAATTCAACGTACATTTGGGTTTATGTATCGGTAAGTCTATTGATTTTAATAGGTTTTTATAATTATCTTTCAGTACTCTATGCATTTTAAATTTTTTTATAGTGTTTTATTCTCTTTTTTTTTATCTTTTGTTTTTTTAGGCTGCAGCGTTAAAGAACCAAAACCTATGGAACGTCAACAACATATTGAGAAGTTGACAGCCATGCTACTACAGTTAGATGGAACCATAGATAGAGAAGAAGCAGAAGATTTGGCAAAGAGTAGTATTTACTATGCCCGTAATCTTGCTCAAAAATATAAGGTGGTTGCTCCTCCCCTTTGGCATAATACCTTGATTAATTTTGGGCTAAAAGAGCGAGGGTTATGTTATGAGTGGGCGAATGACCTTTTGGTTTATTTATCGCAAAAAAAATATCGTACGCTTATGTTTCATAGGATTGGTGCAAATGTTGGTCGTTATTTTGAACACAATGCTTTGAGTGTTTCTGCAAAAGATTCTGATGTACACCAAAGCATCGTTTTGGATGCATGGCGTCATTCAGGTAATTTATATTTTATTGAGTTTAAAAAAGATGAAAAATACAGTTGGCAAGAAAGGAATGATTTAAATTAAAAAGGAATGATTTAAATTAAGAGGAGTCATTACCACCTGAAAGGATGGTAATGGGGTGTTAAACACTTACTTTGAAGCCGGTGCTACAGCAGCATCTACTGAACAAGGCTCAGTTTTTGCCATTGGTAATGTTGGATCATCCGGACAAATTTCTGCTACATCATCACAGTCTGGACATTTTTGAATGTTTGGCTTATAACATTTTACACTCGGCTTTTCATATTTAGTTACAACTTCTACAGGCATAATATCTCCCCCTGCAATTAATAGTGCTGATCCGGCAATCATTAGACTTACTAATAGTTTCATATACATCCTTTTTATTTTTAATGTTTTGTACTTTAACACTTTTTTGCTTAAAGAGTTTATTTTCGTGTAAATAATTTTTTATAATTAAGATTAAAACTTCAATTGTGAAAAATTAGTTCATAATGTTCTGTTTTTTGGGGATTGGGTATAATGTCAAATATTGTTAGTAGGAGGTGCTTTGATGCATCTGTGTAAAATTTGTCAAGCGAATACAAGCGTGATGACCGATATCAAAAAAGATCTTTCTTATTATCGTTGTGGCACTTGTGGTTTTGTTTATTTAGATGATGAGGCTATTATTGATGCTCAGAGTGAAAAAAAGCATTATGAGTTGCATAACAACAGTTTTGAGTGCAGGGGCTATGTAGAGATGTTTGAGAAGTTTATTGATGTAGCTGTTACTCCTTATGTAAAAAACGCTCAAACAGCTTTGGAGTTTGGTTGTGGTTCGGGTCCTGTTTTGGCTGAGCTGTTACGACAAGGAGGGATGGAAGTGGATCAGTATGATTTATATTTCTATCCTGAAAAAGTCTATGAGGAAAAGGTTTATGATTTGATTACCTCTACTGAAGTTTTTGAACATTTGAAAGAGCCTCTAAAAATATTAACCATGCTAACACAGCATCTTGTTAATGGTGGATATCTTATTTTAATGACCAAATTTCCACCTTCAGATGATCAAGAATTTTTAAATTGGTGGTACAGACGAGATGTAACGCATATTGGTTTTTTTACAGCAAAAAGCTTTGAAGTGATGGCAAATGAGATAGGATTATTGAAAGTTGTCACGACCATTGATGAAAATATTGTGATTTTTCAGAAACAACAATGAAACTAGAAATTCTTTATTTAGATGAGCATTTGGTTGCTGTGAATAAACCTTCGGGACTGTTGGTACATAAATCACCCATAGACAAAGCCGAGACAGAGTTTGCATTACAGTTGGTTCGTGATCAAATAGGGCAGTATGTTTATCCGATACATCGTTTAGACAAACCAACTTCAGGTGTACTTATTTTTGCATTAAGTTCCGAGGTAGCACGACTCATGGCTGAAGCTTTTAAAGCACATGAAGTTCAAAAAGAGTATATGGCTGTGGTTCGTGGTTATACCAAAAAACATGAGCTGATTAATTATGACTTAAAAGTTATATTGGACAAAAAAGCAGATAAAGACCGAAGTGATAACAAAGAGCCTCAAGAGGCAAAAACTTATTATGAGTCTTTAGCAACTGTTGAGTTGCCTTATGCAGTAAGTCGTTACTCTGTTGCACGTTATTCACTACTTAGACTGATACCAAAAACAGGACGAAAACATCAGTTGCGACGGCATATGAAACATATTTTACATCCTATTGTAGGTGATACGAAGTATGGACGGAATGAACATAATAATTTATTTCGAGAGAAATTTGATTGTCACCGTTTGTTGCTTCATTCATCAAAAACTTCTTTTTTGCATCCTATAACAAAAAAGCAAATAGTTATTGAAGCTGGATTTGATGAAGTGTTTACAAGGGTTTTATCACTGTTTATATAAGGTATGACCCTACAGAATTTCAATTATTTATAATTTTTCATTGCCTGTTGAGCTTCACGTAGTTGTGTTCGTCTTTTTAATGTTTCACGTTTGTCATGTAAGTTTTTACCTTTAGCAATGGCGATGCTCACTTTGACAAAATTTCGCTCATTAAAGTAGATCATCAAAGGAACAATGGTGTTTCCGTCTTTAGAGACATTTTCAAAAAGTTTATTGAGCTCTTTTTTGTGTAAGAGCAATTTTCTTGGACTTCTTGTATCTCGAGAGTAGTTTATGTTGGTTGTTTCTAGGTGTGCAATATGTGCATTCATAAGGTGGAGTTCACCTTTTATAAAACGACAAAAAGCATCAGAAAGATTGGCACGTTTTGCACGAAGGGCTTTTACTTCTGAACCTTGCAATACAATACCGGCTTCAAACTTTTCAAGTATTTCATAGTCATGGTAGGCTTTTTTATTTTTAGCTATTAAATTTATGGACATAATAATATTCTTTTTTTATACTTATTATATCAAAAATATATGAGATATGCTATGCAGATTTTTAATAAAAGAGTAGAGGTTGTTGTGTTATACTTACTGGTTAAAAAAGAACATTGAATATATTTATAAGGAAGTTAGGTGTTAAAACATAAATTTATAGAAGCGATGGTATTGGAAGATGTGGGTAGAGGAGACCTTTTTTCTCGTATTTCAGTTTCAAAAGAGGTTCGTGCCTATATTGTTGCTAAAAGTAAAGGTGTATTTGGAGGAAGAGCGTACATTGATACGCTAGCAGAGATGTATGGTTTGGAATTGACTTGGCAGGTTGAAGATGGAACGGCATTTGAAGAGGGTGAAAAGTTGCTTTATCTCTTTGGTGATTCTAAAAGAATTTTATCTTTAGAGCGTTCTATTTTAGACATTGCACTGCATGCAAGTTCAATTGCGACATTAACGCAACAATTTGTTCAAAAAATAGAGCCGTATGGTGTTAAGTTACTTGATACTCGAAAAACACGACCACTGCTTAGAGAGTTCGAAAAATATGCTGTACGATGTGGAGGTGGGATTAACCATCGTATGGGATTGGACGACTGTTTAATGTTGAAAGATACACATTTAGAGACCATTGATAATTTGGCTGTGTTTATGAAAGAGGTGAGAATGAAAATTCCTTTTACTTCTAAAGTCGAGATTGAGTGTGAAAATTTAGAGAGGGTTAAAGAGGCCATGGCAGCCGGTGCAGATATTGTTATGTGTGACAACATGAGTAACGATGATATACGTGAAGTGGTTGTTTTTAGAGCAAAGAATTATCCTCATATTTTATTGGAAGCGAGTGGAAATGTCTCTCTAGCTACGATAGAAGAGATTGCTAAAACGGGTGTGGATGCTATTTCATCAGGTTCTTTAATTCATCAAGCAAATTGGATTGATCTTTCTATGAAGTTAGAAGCTTAATTAGGGTTTGTTAGTGATTGAGAAAGTTAAAGCGTTAATTAATAAGTATAATAAAATTACAGTACTGACGCATCTTAACCCTGATGCCGATACGATAGGTACGGCACTCGGTGTTTATGCTCTTTTAAAAAACAGTGGTAAACAGGTGGAAGTTGCCAATCAGGGTAGAAAATTACCGATATATTTAGATTTTTTACCTCATTTCGGTAAAATAAAAAGTCAAATAGATTTTGAAGACAGTTTAATCATCGCTTGCGATGCAGGAAGTATTGATCTTTTAGGTTTTGACCTTTCTAATCGTGAAATTCTTAATATTGATCACCATAAAAGTAATACCAATTATGGAACCGTTAATGTTGTAGAGCCTACTTTTGTTTCAGCATCACAGGTTGCGTATGCATTGTTGAAAGAGGAGTATGTTATTACGAAAGAGGTTGCAACCTCTTTTTATACGGCATTGCTGTACGATACACAATACTTTACTACCAACAATGTCTCAAAAGAGACGTTTAAAGTTGCTTCAGAAATGATGGAGTATGGCGTAAATATTGTAGAGGTGGTCTACAACATGAAACAGAGACGCTCTTTGGCATCTCTACGTATTTTAAGCAGTACATTAGATACTTTAGACCTGCACGAAGATGCAGCGTTGGTGAGTATGGTTTGTAGTCGAAAAAAGATGCAAGAGACAGGTGCCGATATTTTAGATACCGTTGGTATTGTAGATTATGGTATTTCATTGGTAACAGCAAAAATAGCAGTTGTTCTAATTGAGTTAGAAGATTCTATACGGGTTTCAATGAGAAGTAAACAGGCAGATCTTTCAAATTTAGCCATGATTTTTGGTGGTGGTGGGCATAAAAGTGCTGCAGGGTTTGAAATAAAAAACAAAGGTCAAGAGGAAGTATTTGATATGATAAAAAAAGAGATAAAAAAATTAGGATTGCTAAATGAAGAATAGAAAAATATATGGTAAAAAAAACAGTTCAGGGAATTTATGGCTTGCTGTGTTAGCAGGATTCCTGGCTGTTGGAGCCTATATGTTTACTGCAGAAGGTTTTGAAAGAAATGCACCCTTTATTGACGCTGAAGAGTTTATGTATTGGAATCGGAAAGATCCACTCAAAATAAAAGTTTCTGATGAGAGTGCTTTGAAGCAGTATGAAGTGCGTGTGAGCGATGGCACGAATGAAGTCGTATTGGCTCACGAGATTCTTTTAGAAAATGTAAAAGAGAAAATGGTAGAGATTGTCTATCCAAAGAAAGCATTGAATGGCGTAATGCTTGATCCTAGAGCAAGCAAGCTACAAGTCACTTTTATAGCTACCGATAAAAGTAATTGGAATTTTTTTCAGGGGAATAGTATCACTAAGGTTATTAACATTCATGTGGATTATAAACGTCCCGATGTTAATATTCTTGCAAACTCATATTCTGTAACCCGTGGTGGCTCAGGTTTGGTTATTTTTCAAGTTAAAGATGAGGCTTTAGAAGGCTTTTATGTCGAAGCAGCCGGTCATAGATTTAAGGCACAACCCTACAAAAAAGAGGGGTATTACGCAACATTAATCGCCTGGCCTTTTAATCAAGAAAATTTTGTAGCCAACATTGTGGCAGTAGATAAAGCCGGAAACAAACGTATTGCAAATATTCCCTTTTATTTAATGGCAAAAAATTATAAAACATCATGGATTCAAGCAAAAGATAATTTCATAGATGGAAAAATTACAGATTTAATTGCCAGTGAACCAAAATTTTCTACGATTGATAATCGTTTAGAGAAATTAAAAACAATCAATGAAGATATGAGACTTGAAAATGAAGACAAGATTCATCGTTTGGCTAAAAATGTTTCTGATGAGGTGTTAGAGAGCTGGAAAATTCAAAAGTTTTATCCTTTAAAAAATGCAGCAAAAGTTGCTTCATTTGGAGATGAGCGTCACTATTTTTATGAAGAGAAAGAGCATGAAATATCACAGTCGTATCATGTTGGTTTAGACTTGGCAAGTACAAAAATGGCAAAGATTGTAAGTTCAAATGCCGGGAAGGTTGTTTTCTCAGACTATAATGGCATTTATGGAAATATGCCGATGATTGATCATGGATTGGGACTCTATACACTTTATGGACACTGTGCCAATATTTTAGTGAATGTAGGTGAAGAGGTTGGAGCAGGTTTTAATATTGCTCAAACGGGTAAATCAGGTTTGGCATTGGGAGATCACTTACATTTTGGTATTTTGGTTCAAGGAATTGAGGTACGACCTGAAGAGTGGATGGACGGTAAGTGGATACGTGACAACATTGATAAAATATTCCAATCGGCTGATAAGATTATTAAAGGAGAGTAGTATTTTTATACCTTTACAGCTTCATCAAAATATTAATCTTTTTTTGTTGCTGATTATTGGAAGTTTTGTGGCACATATTTACCAAGGTTGGGTAGAGATTGGTGCCATTTTGATTTTTGCAGTAGTGATAGAGCATATCTTTCTCTATTTTAATAAGCATAGAAATTTTTATTTCTCCTACTCAAGTTTCTCTACAGCAATAGGAGTGGTTGTCTTAATGTATTCACCTCACCTTTGGATATATTTTGGGGTTATTGCATTGGGACTTTTTCAAAAACATTTTATTACTTTTAACGGTAAACACTTTTTTAACCCATCAAACTTCGCATTAATTATGGTACTACTCTTTTTTTATAAAGATGCCCATATTATTACAGGTCAATTTGGTGATGAGAGATGGTTGGCGTTGCTTGTCTCTTTTTTAGCCATTGTTATATTGGTTCGTGTTCATCGTTGGATTATTCCTTTGGCATTTATATTGAGCTATCTGTTTTTACAATACTGTTTGGTTGTTCTTTCCGACCCCGTTATAATATTTGAAGATATCTACCATCGTCTCTACTCCGTTACCTTTGTTTTATTTATCTATTTTATGTTAACTGACCCTCCTGTAACCCCTTCAAAATGGTATTGGCAGATAGCTTTTGCTTTTTTGGTTTCACTGATGGCAGTTTTACTAGATAGGTTTTATGGTTTTAGAGTTCAACATCTGTTTATGGCTGTTTTCTTCTTTTCACTTTTTACTCCTTTGGTTGAACAGTGGCAGAAGAGAACAAAAGGTTTAATGGTTGTTACTTTTTTACTCTTACTTTTGGCAATAATGGTTATAATATTTATCGAAAGCAAACCCCCTTTTTACTTTACAATGGATGCTTAATAACGAAAAAAGAATAGTGAAAAATGAATAATGAGATAAAAATTAGTATAGGTATTTTGTTTGTCGGTTTACTAGCTTTAATGGCGTATTGGTTTCAAGGCGAAGAGAGTGTACCGAAATTAACAAGCAATAAAATGATAGAAGAACGGGTAATATTACCTCAATACTCTGTTGAAACCTACAGAAATATTCCTGAAGTTCAATCGTATTTAAAAGATTTAAGAGCCGTTATTCAAAGTGGTCATGCTGTTTTGCCTTTACAAAGTAATGAACTCGATAGTGCAGGAGCGTCGGCACAAGCAATTTTACTCAAAAATGCCGACTTTTTAAAAGACACTGTAGAGAATGGAAAACTTCTACACAATGATATGATGCGAATAAAACCGGCGATTGTTAGTGTTTTAAATGATGTTTCGAAAAGAGTTTGTGCTACGCATCGTTGTTATCAAGCTGAGAAGTATAATTTTGTGACCAATGCGACAACACGTGCCATTGTAGATGTGGATGATAAACGTGTTTTGGAAGTGAAAAACTATGCCAATATGCAACCTGATATATCATTACGTTTGAAACATATTGCCCAAGCCATTGCATTAAATGCACCGGAGGTTGCCAAAGAGTTAAAGCACAAAGCACGAAGAGAAGATATGAGCATGGCAAATGTACGGGGTGCATTACAGGAGTCTCCTTGTCAAAACTCTGAACATCTTTGTGTGGCTCCAACCTTTTCTGACCACAAAAAGGAGCAAGCACTTTGGGCGATCGTTGATTTAACGGAGTTGACTTTGGCAGCTGCTAAATGGGCAGGTTTGGGAAAGACCACCACTCCTGCTTGTATCTCTGAGCGTTCACTACAAAATCGTTATATTATGAAAAATTTTTGTGAGAAAGACAGCTACCATGAACAAAACGGGTGGGAATTAACCTACCGTATGACGGGTTCAGATGGATTAGAGATTATCGATGTTTCTTTTAAGGGTAAAGCCGTTTTAAAATCAGCAAAAATTGTTGACTGGCATGTTGCCTATGAGGGAAAAGGAGAAGTTGATGACTCAGGTGATATTCAGATGGCAGGACGACGGGTTGAGTTTGTAAAAGCCGAAGAGGGGAAATTCTTTTTTGGTTATAACGATGCCATGGGGTGTCCCATGTTTTCAACTTCCGTGGTTCTTCCGTTTAATGGACCTTTGATGAGACCTCTTTATGATGAAAACAGAAAAAAAGTAGGGTTCTACTTGACCCAAGATTACCGTAACCCTAAATGGCCAATGGCGTGTAACTATCGGTATGAGAACCGTTTTGAGTTTTTTGATGATGGTTCATTTAGAGTGGTGGGGGTAAATAAAGGTCGAGGTTGTGGAGAAGAGGCGATTTACCGACCTGTGATGCGTGTGGATATGGCATTGGGGGAGAAAGAAGAGTTTTATAAGTATGATGGTTCTTGGAACAAATGGTTCACCGAACAGTCTGATTTTCAAAAAGATGCTATTCTTTATGAAAATGATAAATATTTGTATAAAATTACCGATGAAAATGGAATAAAAGGTTACTATATCGAGCCAAATAGAGGGCAGTTTAATGACCAAAGTAGAGGAGACAATGCCACTGTTTTTGTTAGCAAATATAAAGAAGATGAAGGGGAGCAAGACCTTTTGACACTGGGTTCATGTTGTAATCTTGCTGAAGATGGTGCAGAACGATATATTTCTACAAATGAAAGTATTGATGGTGAGAATTTGGTGATTTGGTATGTTCCAAGAATAAGAAACGATGCCCGTGAAGGGCATGAGTATTGTTGGGCAGACACGGTTATTGGCGAAGATGGGAACATAGAAGTTAGGACATTTCCTTGTGTGGTTGGTCCTAAGTTTGTACCGATAAAATAGAAATTTGAATATTGATTTATGCGAGTAACGGGTCGAGACATGGCTCGACCCGTTACTTGTAGGGGCAGAGCCATGTCTCTGCCCTTGAACCAAAAATATAAAATATTTAAGGAAAAAAATGAAAAAATATTTACCCATTATACTGGCTTTATTTGTCGTAGCAGGAGTAGCATTTGTTGTTATAGATAAAAAAAACAGTAAAAAAGTGATGCCTGTTGAAACAAACGTGATTTTAGGAAATTTTAATACACTTCAAAATTGCAGTCAACATCCTCGGTTTCTAAACAAACTTAAGGTGCAACACCCGGTTACCATTGATTTGTCTCAGCAACATTTTACAGGTTTGGCATTTCTTTGGGGTCAAAACTTTTCTAAAGTGATTCATCCAAAGCAGTGGGAGACTTTTGAACATTTTTCTACCTATGCTTTAGACGAAGAGGGGAATGTGTATTTGGCACCAATGCCGTTTATTTCCATAAAGCCTACAACCTTTAATTTACAAAAAAATATTTATAAATTAGATTCCATTACTGGAAAAATTTCAATTTTTATGAAGTTTGATGATGTTCTTCCGACAGCCAATAACCCTTATGGAATTATTTCGTTAGTGTATGATTGTGATGATAAAACCTTATGGGTATCGGCGATTGATGAGACCGATTATCGTGCAGAAAAAGGAGTCATTTATCATATTGATCCTCAAACAAAAACGGTATTACAACGTATAGAGGGGAGGGATGCATTGACCCTTACACTACTTAAAAGCCAAAAAGGGAAGTATCTTTTAGCAGGTTCGGCTAGAGAGAATGCACTTTATGCTTTTAGTATAGAAAATGCACAAATATCTTCAGAGGCTCAAAAAGTTTTAGCGTTACCACGTGCCAATGAACACATACGAAAAATTAAGATACGTGGTCAGAACCATCTTGAGCTACAGACCATTCCTTTTACCTATAGTTTGGTCGCTCAAACGGTTGAACAGGGTGTGCGTAGCAATTACGATGCAAAATTCAACACCTCTTCTTCTACATGGGAGTTAACCTTACAACGGTAATTCTCTTTCTACTTTTAAGCACATTTCGGCACATTTAAAAATTTCATATACAAAAAAACAATTTAAAATATTATTGGTTTTTACCTGGACAGATTAAGTGAAAATTTATCTAACATTTAATTAATATTAAAT
>JAHJJU010000102.1 GCA_018822805.1 bacterium | reverse complement strand
TGATGCGTATCTTTCCAATGCTGGTCACATCTGCTCGTTGACTCTGTTCGTAGCGTACCGAGATGGGGTAGCGTTTGATTCCCTCATAAAGAGTCGCAACTGTCATACCCCCCACACCATTGGAGATGGTATCTAAGATTAAATTTTTATTAATTCCATATTCGGCTATTTTAGCATCGTTTAGGTCGATGTTGAGGTAATATCCACTATTGGCTTTATCAGCAAATACTGATTGTGTTCCTCCATATCCTTTGAGGCGTTGCTCTATCTCTTGGGCATAGTGGGTCAACTCTTCGGTCGTGTCTCCATAGAGGATAATATGAATTTCTATTCTTCAATGTTTAAAAATTTATTAATTATATCCAAGATATAAAAAAATTATATATTTCAAGTAAATTAAAACTTTTTTAATGGATGTTATGATTTATTTCATGTAAAATATAAACATTAATTTTTTATACAAGATAAGATAAATGAACAATGAAAAAATAATGTTCGCTCCATGTCGAGAATGTAGTTCTGTAGTTAATAAAGCAAGGAATATATACTATTCATCAGGTATTTCTCTTATGGAAAATGTTCCAAATATGATGAAAGTGGATATGATTAATATAGTGGAAAAAGTTGTATACGATGTACTGGAACAGGAATCTGTAAAGGTACTGGAATTATAGCTGTAGGTTGAAATAATTCGAAAAGTTAAGAACAAATAACCATTCAATAGTAAAAAAGGAAAACAGTTTTATGAATAATAGCATACTTATCACACCTGACCAACTAGAAGCAGGAGCAACCATACCACAAGCTTTAGATAATCAATATGTTTCGGATGAAATTTATAAGGAAATTATAAATCAAAAGAAGAGCTTGACCGACCCAACAATTAAGAAAAAACGAAATATAGAAGCAAGTAGTGAATTCATTCGTTCACTAGTTTATAGTTCACAAGTTGTTGTAAATAGAGCTTTTATTTCTAATAATGAATTATTATATAAATATTATTTACCCAATCAACAAGAGAGTGCATTGGCATTTGCGTCTTTGATGAACTCAGGAATTATCGTACCTTATTTATACAAAGAGCATAACTTTTTTGATGATAAACTATTTGATATTACAGAAGAAGGAGGTCGCTCTGCTGAATATTTGTCTCAATTTTTAAATAGCAGTGTTAAATCTGTTAAATTAGCAAAAAATGATGCTAAAAATGAAATAGCTATTGATAAACTCTCTTTAGGATTTAGAGGTTATTTCCCTTCTATAACAGTATTAAATGATAGACAACGAACTGAAATGCTTGGAGAGCTTTTAGGTGGTAAGAAAAATTTTACAAAAGAATATCAACAAGATTTTGGAGACTATTTAGATAACTTGAGTATGTTTATTACTAAAACTTTTAGAAAAAAAGGTGTTTTAAATAGAAATGATTTATATAAAGAATTTATTGTAGCACCTAATACTAATGTTGCTGATGGTATATATTTATCTCCTGATAAGCAAAATCCATTTAGACATGAAATAAAAAAATTAATTGATTTAAAATATAACACAAATCTTCCCGACGCTTTAGGAAGATACTCATTTACACCAAAAGATATGCCTACACGCTCTGCACTACAAGATGATTTTCAAATATCAGATATAGACTCATCTAAAGTTGCAACTTTTATTGATAAAGACTTATTAAAACTTACAGAAAATAAAAGAAATTTTATGGCAAATACTCAACGAGCGATGTATCTACCTTTACTTTCAGACCTATCTTTATCAGATGTTCTTGAGATTAGAAATTTAGAATCATGGCAGGGATTTATAAGTAAGCAGAGTCAAATATTGTCTAATCCTCTTAGTATAGGAGATAAGTATGAAGATTTTCAATCAGCATTTGAAACTTTTCAAACAAACTTTTCCAATTGGTATTATGAAAAATATGGGAAATCTAAAGTTGAAGATAAATACCTTTCCATAGTGAGTATACTTTTAAATTTAGGAGGGAAAGCAATTTCGTATGGTGTGGAAGGACTAGGAACAACAGAAAAAATTGCTTTAGGTGAACTTCCAAAATTGATAGAGGGAGTTATAGGAGGGGTTACGGTAAAGTTAATGATGAATGTATATAATGCAGAAACAAAAGAGTTAGATAAAAATCGTAGCTACAGTATAGAGGTTATGAGAAGTGAACTTGAATTAACAAGGGATGAAATGTATGGTATAATTAATGACACAAAAGGTAAACAAATTCCACTATCAGAAAGTTTAGTGGCTGAACAAGATAGAAATTAAAGTAGAGCATAAATTGAATATAAAAAAACCAAAATGTATAAAAGAAGTTGTAGTTTCAGAAAATAAATTTGTTACAGTAAATATGGATATTTTACAATTTTCCAACAATTCAGAGGGTAGCCATGTAAAAGTATCCCCTAAAAATAATGGAGGAGTTGTATTATTTGTTAAAAATCAAAATGGTGATATATATTTACATTCTGCTTATCATTATGCAAGTGATACTATTCAAGTAGAGTTGATTAGAGGATTCCGAGACTTTAATGAAGATAGTATCATCTCAGCTAAAAGAGAATTATATGAAGAGATTTCATATAACTATGAAATCTCCATAGAACCTATTTTTTTAGGAAAAATATATCCTGATACAACAATTTTAAATAGTTATGCAAACTTATACTTGATAGAAATTAAAAGTAAAGATAAATTATCTAAACATAAAGATGAATTAGAGCCACTTGAAAATGGTAAATTTTATAATATTCAAGAATTAAATAAATTAATAGCTAATGGAAAAATTACTGATGGGTATACATTATCTGCTTATGCTATTTTAAAAGCTAAAAATATTATATAATTTAGAATAAATAAAACTTTATCCATCCACCCTCAAACTCATATAATAAACCACAGGAATAATCAAAAGCGTCAACACAGCCGAACTCACCACCCCACCAATCATCGGGGCAGCAATCCTCTGCATCACTTCAGAGCCAACTCCGTCAATATACATAATCGGAATCAACCCACCCAAAATCGCAAAGACCGTCATGAGTTTAGGACGCACACGCAGTACGGCTCCTTCGTAAATTGCCTCTTTTAGGTTCTCAGGTGTTCTTTTTTTAACTTTTTCTACAGCCTCTTCTAGGTAGATTATCATTACAATCGCCGTTTCGGTTGCTACTCCTATGAGTGACAAGAACCCAACAACCACGGCGATGGAGAAGTTGAAATTCAACATATCAAGATAGAGTATTCCACCCACGGTTGCAAAGGGCAAAGTGAAGAAGACTATCAACGCATTTCGCATACTCTGTAACCCCAAGTAGATAAGAATAAAGGTAATAAAAAGCGTAATCGGCACAATGAAGGTCAAACGCTCCATTGCCGACTCCAAGTATTCACTCTCTCCTGCCCACTCAAAGTAGTAGCCTGTTGGGAGTTTTAAATCTTCTAACAGTTTCATCCCCTCTTGTTTATAAGCTTGTGATGTTGTGCCTTGGTTTGGGGTGATGTAGATGAAGATGACCTTTTTACCCTTTTCAGCTTTAAGTACCGAGGGGGCTTCTTTGTAATACAACGTGGCAAAGGTCTCTAACGGTGCATAACCATACGGGGTTTTGATGCGTATCTTTCCAATGCTGGTCACATCTGCTCGTTGACTCTGTTCGTAGCGTACCGAGATGGGGTAGCGTTTGATTCCCTCATAAAGAGTCGCAACTG
>JAHJJU010000101.1 GCA_018822805.1 bacterium | reverse complement strand
TTATAATTAAAAAAAATATTTATTGTATATTTGCGTTATTTAAATAGTTTCAAATGCACGTTATTTATTTGCTATAATAAAAGATGAAAAATTTTAGACCTATAATACTTTTAATTTTCTTCTTATTGTTATTTCCTTTAGGAATTTATGTACTTGTTGATACAAATATGCATAAAAAAGTTATTAAAATAGCAACCGGGAGTAAAAATGGTGCTTACTATAGCTATGCATTATTGTACCAAGAAGCCTTAAAAAAAGAGGGTATAGAACTGATTATTGTACCTACAAAAGGATCTGTTGAAGCACAAAAGAAACTTTTAAATCAAGAAGTCGATTTTGCTTTTGTTCAAGGAGGAACGGAAAATCCTAAAGTTTTGGCTCTAGCAAATATTGCATATGAGCCTATTTGGATTTTTTATAAAGATACCAATATTACGAATTTAGGGAGTTTAGAAGGTAAACGTATTGCTGTTGGTGAGCAGGGAAGTGGTATTAATCCTATTGCGATGGAGCTCTTAGATGTTGTGGGGATTGATGAAAATAAGAGTCAATTATATCATTTATCAAGTAGTGATGCATTTGAGAAATTAAAAAAAGATGAAATAGATGTCATGTTTTATATTGCTTCAGCCAATGCAGTGCTGGTAGAAAAGCTTATAAAGATGCCAGAGATACATTTGATGAATTTCGAGGCTTCTTCATCATATAGACAATATTTTATAAAGAGAAATCAATATTATGAAATTGTAGAGTTAAAAGAAAGTGCTTTTGATATGAAGAAAAAAATACCAAAAGAGAAATATTTGTTACTTTCAAAAACAACGCTTTTAGCAACCTACAATTCTTCGGAAAAAATGCTTAGATTGTTACTAAAAGTAGCCAATGATGTACATTCTAAGGTTGGTATGTTTCATCATGAAAATGAATTTCCAAATGCATCCATGTTAAAAATGGAACAAGCTCCGGCCTCTAAACACTATTTTCAGGAACAAGAAACCTATTTAGAGACGCATATGAACTTTTGGTTGGCACAAACTTTAAATAATTTGTATATTTTTTCATTAATGGTCTTACTTCCTCTTGTAACTTTATTTGCCTTTTTTATTGAAGTTATTATTCCTGTTTATACCCTCTATACGCGACGTAAAATTAATGCTTGGTATTATACGGTGAATGATATTGATACAGGTATCGAAAAATTGGATTTAGAAGAGCTGAAAGAGAAACGAAAAGTTTTAGAAGAGATGTTGTTAACCATGAGAGCTACAGAAGAGATTCCTGCTATACACATGGAAGCATTTTATACCTTACAAAATCAGGTTGTAAACATACTTGATGAATTAAATCGTAAGATGCATTAGTTTCGTCAAATAGAAAAAATTACTAACGATTTTTTAATAAAAAACATAAAAAAACACTTTTTGCAACGCTTTTGTAACAATTATATATTATTGTTTAATATTAAATTACATTAGGAGTTAAATATGAAACATGTATTAAAAAATGCTCATAAAATAGTTTTGATACTATTTTTTTCAATATTGGTAATAGGATGTGGAAGCACAGATAAGACAAAGTCGGTTGATGGCAATAATGTTACATCCGATATTACGATTACTTTATCTTTTTCAGAGATACAGTCCAAAATAGAGAAGTATGAGAAGGTAACAGAGATAAGCTACGTAACCTTAGATGTTAACAGCTCTGCTACACAATTTTATATCAAAGATAAATCTTTTATTAAAGATGGTTCGGAATGGACAATTACACTTTCTGCCTTACCAACTTATACGTTATTGACATTTACGGCAAAAGCTTATTCATCTTCAGGCGTACTGCTTTATCAAGGTGACTATAGCAATACACTAGTAAGTGATATACAAAACATTGTTCCAATAGCATTAAGGACAGCAACAGAAGTTGAACAAAACGTACCTTCTATACGCTCTATCGTCTTTACCAATCTTGCTAAAACAAAACTGCTTCTCTCTATTGTCAATCTTAATCAAGATACTTTGACCTATGAAATTGAAAGTGATTTGGGTGAAGACTTTTCTCCTAGTGGTGGAACATTGACGTTTGAAAACGATACCATTGTTCAGTTGGAACTGGATTATAACAAACCAGAAACAGCCGGTGTTTATAGCTACCGGCTTATATTAACCAATGGTCAAGGAGATAGATACATTTCTGTTTTTTCCATCACGTTATCGGATGATGTTGAGGTAAATGCACTCTCTTTAAATCTACCTCCGACAATTCAAAGTTTAAAAATGGAAAGTGTTCAAGAAAACCTGACTTTAACAGCAGATGTCAGTGATGACAGTAGCGATACATTAAGTTATGTTTGGAACTTAATTGAAGGAAGTGTGACGATAAATGGTAGTGCTACGGTCAATCCTCTACTTGTATCAAACTATACACAAGGTACACTTTTTAAAATTAGATTAACGGTTTCGGATACACATGGAGCTAGTATTTCAACAGTCTATACTTTTGAGGGTAACTATGTGGTTAATGTTCAAGACACAGTATTTTTCTTTACCTACTGGAATGAAACAAAAACAGATTTAATGAAACTGGATGGACAAGGAAATGTGGTTTTTGTTAAAACAATCGGTAACAGTAAAATTGGATATAAACCACAAATTATTACCAATAATATAGTTCAAATAGATGGAGTAAGCTATTTTGTAGTAGGCGACAATAGCTATGGTTATGAACTTTGGCGAAGTGATGGAACCGAAGCAGGAACTAGAAGGATAAAAGATATTAACCCTGATGGTAATGATGCTGTAGGATACCTAACAAGCCTTAATGGTCTACTCTATTTTAGAGCAGATGACGGAGAACACGGAGAGGAACTATGGCAAAGTGATGGAACAGAAGCTGGAACTAAAATGGTTAAAAATATTCATTTTGAGGGAGATGCTTCGCTTCGTAGCTTGACTGCTTATAATGGTATGCTCTATTTTGGAGCAATCGATTTGGAGCATGGTGTTGCATTGTGGCGAAGTGATGGAACGCAAGCTGGAACACAAATGGTAAAAGATGTTAACCCGAACAGTCAAGAAGATTATATATTGTACAGTTTAATGGCAGTAAATGGAGTACTCTACTTTACAGCTGATGACGGAGAACATGGAGAGGAACTTTGGCGAAGTGATGGGACAGAAGTTGGGACACAGATGGTTAAAAATATTCGAAGTGCTTATGGTTCTAGCCCTCGTTCTTTAACTGAACTTAATGGTAAGCTTTATTTTATAGCAAATACTGATGAGTATTATAATGCTCTTTTTCAAAGTGATGGAACGGAAGTTGGAACGCAATTGGTCACTACAAAAGTTGATTTTTCCATGTCTCTCACCGTGCTAAATGGTCAATTTTATTTTGGAGGAAGATACCAAGATTCTGGTATTGAGCCGTGTGTAAGTGATGGAACAGATCTTGGAACGAAGATGATTAAAGATATTCACCCAACCGATTATTCTAGCCCTGCAAGTTTTGTAGATATGAACGGCATCGTCTATTTTGTAGCAACTGATGAAGCACATAGTGGGGCATTATGGCGAACCGATGGAACGGAATTTGGAACGTACATGGTTAAAGACATTCTTCCTAACAATTCTTACTATATGCCAATATTTAATTTGATTTCTTTTGATGATAAACTCTATTTATTGGTCGATAATGGAGAAGGGGGATATAGTCTTTGGCAAAGTGATGGAACGGAAGCTGGAACGCTTAAAATATTTGAATAATAAAGGTAGGATTAAAATGGATACATTTTAAATGAAAAATTATAAAATTTTTCATTTTGCCACATTTTCGTAACATTCTTATACTATAGTGATAAAAAAAAGGTATAAGGATGTTAAGATGAAGGTTAAAAATGTGTTATTTAAGTTATTGCTAGGGTGGGTGTTTTTTATGATGTATGCTAATGCTGAAGAGAATGTATTGCTAGGACAGTGGCAAGTTGATAGAAGTGAGGCTGAAAAAAGTATTGAAGCGTATACGGAAGATGAAGATATAGCGTTTTTGTTATCGATGATGCTAAATTCCGTGGAAACTATACAGTTTAGTGAAGAGGGGAGTTGTACATTAAAATCCAATAAAGAGAATTCAAAACGACAAAAATGTTGGGAACGTCATGAAAATGTGTACACATTTTACAACTACAGTGGTAATGAAGTTGGTAAAATAGAAGTATTGGATGATAATCATGTACAAATGGGCTTGAGTGATGAAAATTTTCCTGAAGTATTGTTGTTTCAATTTATACGTGTTTACACGATGGTTAAAAATGATTAAGAGGATAGATGTAGTAAAAAGATAAAAATTGGACGTTTTTATAGATTTTTAGATAACATGCTCTATGTTGTTTAATACCATTAAAGTTTTCAAGTATTATCTGTTATTGTTAAGCATTTTTTCAATAAACCTTTCAGCACTCTCTTTTGTGGAAGTGTCTCCTATTGAGAGTATTTCACTCTTAGAAAAAAGTGAAATTGTTTTAAATAATCAAGAGTTAAGTCTGCACAACGTACTTCAAGAAAAAGCATTTCAGCCCTATCATCAGAGTTATTTAAATGCAGGGGTTTCTCAAAGTTATGTATGGATTAAATTTAAATTAAAAAACAGTTCTATCGTTGCTATAGACAAAGCATTGGTGTTTAGTTCTCCTCTTCTGGAGTCCATTGCTTTGTATAAAGGTGTGAATGCTACATCGGAGTTAAAAGGTCTTTTTGTCCAGCAAAGTGAGCATAAAACAACTTCCTATTATTATAAATTGCATTTAGAACCTTTATATGAAATGACCTATTATGTAAAAGTTCACTCCTACTACAATCCCCTTGGTTTTTCTATTACATTACAGGATGAAAAGAAATTTTTAGAAGAGGATCATATTAAACAATTGATTACAGTTTTACTCATGGGAATGTTGCTTGCATTGATGTTGTATGCCTTGAGTGTTTCATTTTATTTGAAAGACAAAAGTTATTTTTATTATGCACTCTATTTGGCATTTATTATTTACCAACAGTTGACGTACATGGGATTAACTCAAATTTACTGTTCGTATGAATGTATTGTTTTTGATATGAAAATTGCTGTCTATAAAGTAAGTACAATGATGTTGTCTTCTGCACTGTTTGCTATGCATTTTCTTAAAACACAAGAGATACCATGGTTACACCGTATATATAAGTTATTTTTAGTATTGATTGTCGTAGAGATGGTTGTTTTTAGTCTACCGATGTTTTATAACATGCAAATTATTATTTTAACAGGAGCACTGTTTATTGTTTTAAATCTTTTATCTGGAGTTATAAGTTATCTGCATGGACATAAAGAGGCTCGACTTTATATTGTAGGGTTTAGTATTGTTTTTATGGCTTATGTTTTAATGATAGTAGATGCGTTGGGGTTGCTTTCTATTATACAAGAATTTCCTAATTTATTAATGTGGTGTTCAACGATAGAAGCATTGATTCTCTCTTTAGCTTTTGCCGATAGATATAAACTGTTAGAAGAAGAGAAAGTAAAGATGGACAGAGCACTTGTAGAGAATTTTCAAAATCGAGAAAAAATAATTACCAACGAAGTGAGAAAAAAAACAGCCCAGCTTCATCAGGCTTTAGATACAAAAGCATTACTGTTAAAAGAAGTGCATCATCGTATTAAAAATAATTTACAAATTATTCTTTCCATGGTTCGACTTCAAAGTGATAAAAGTAATAATAAAGCAACGATAGAGAAGTTTGTTAATTTGGAAAACCGAATTAATGCCATTGCAAAAACCTACAATTTGTTGTTACCTGAAGACGATTTAAATGCTATTGACATGCAGGAGTACATCGAGTCACTGATACAGGATATACAAGAAAGTATGGATGAAATCAATTACACGATTGAGATTGAAACCGATATTGATGCGATCGTTCCGTTACGTGAGTCTGTTTATATTGGTATTATTATTAATGAGTTAGTGACCAATGCGTATAAACATGCTTTTGAAGGCAACTCTGGTGTTATTTCGATTTCATTGCATAAAGAAAATGATGTTTATATTTTAATAATTGAAGATAATGGTAAGGGATTTATCTATAATAAAGAGAGTACTTCTCTTGGTTTAAAACTTATTCACGCTTTGGTCTATGAGCAATTAAAAGGAACGATTGAGATGAAAACCAATGGTTTAACACACTATACAATAAGGTTCAAGATATGAGTGCCAATATTTTAATAGTAGAAGATGAACGTATTGTATCCATGGAGATAGAGAGTTACCTTTCTACCTTAGGGTACAACGTTGTTGCTATCAGTTCAACAGCCAATGAGGCTTATGAGAAAGCAATGCAACATGAGGTTGATCTTATACTGATGGATATCTATCTTATGAACAGTAATGGCATTGATGCTGCAATGAGAATTAAAGAGAAAAAAGAAGTGCCTATTATTTTTTTAACAGCTTATATAGATGAAGAGACCATTGATAGAGCTATCACTGTGAATCCTATTGCGTATTTGGTCAAACCTTTTAATCGTAAAGAGCTTTTTGCTGCTATAAAAATTGGTTTAAGTCAATTAAACGTCACTGAAGATACCCTAATAGGTAATATGGTTTTAGATACTCAATTTAGTTTTGAGAGCAATACTTCACAACTCATTTGTTGTGGTGAGATGGTGCATTTAAGTAAAAAAGAGAGAGCATTGTTAGAACTTTTTTTAAATCATAAAAATATGCTTATCTCATTTATGACCATTGAGTATGAAATATGGCCGGATAAACCTAGCAATTCAAGCCGGAGAAGAACATTGATTAGTCGCTTACGTGCAAAATTAAAACATCGCTTTATTGAGACCTATGCATCTGAGGGATATATATTTAAATTGACAGCGTTATAATAGAGTGATTATATTGCTTTGGCAGGTGGAAAATGGGGGGGGGAATCCATAAAAAATAAAGCCGATGAACATTACGATGTCCCAAATAATCACGCCAGATTTTGGACCATGATGGATCAAATCTTAAGCAAGGGGTTTTAGCTCCAATCAAACCTACATCCTCTTTTAGATATAATTCGCGATTATGTAGGGGAAGAGCCATGTCTCTATCCTTAACAAAGGAAGTATATGTTCGTAGATAGTGTAGATTTAATGGTGAGTTCCGGTAAAGGTGGACCGGGTTGTGTTTCATTTTGGACAGAGAAATTTGTTGCCAAAGGTGGACCGGACGGTGGTGATGGAGGTAAAGGGGGGTCTGTCTATTTTGTAGTAGACAACAACACCGATACGCTTTCAGCTCTTCGAGGTCGTAACCATATGAAAGCAGAAAATGGACGCCCCGGTGAAGGTCGTAAATGTTATGGTCGTAAAGGTCAAAGTATTGATATTGTTGTGCCTCCAGGAACACAAATTGTAGATGCTCTTACAAATGAAGTTCTTTTTGACTTGGTAGAAGAGGGTGAACGGGTACTTTTTTTAGAAGGTGGAAAAGGTGGTCTTGGAAACATGCACTTTAAGAGTGCCAGTAACCAGCGACCTACTTATGCACAGCCAGGTTTACCCGGTGTGACAAAAGAGATTCGTTTAGAGATGAAACTCATTGCTGATGTAGGTCTTGTGGGGTACCCAAGTGTGGGGAAATCAACTTTAATTTCTGCTGTGTCAAATGCACGACCCAAAGTAGCATCGTATGAGTTTACCACCTTAACACCAAATCTTGGTGTGGTTATGGTGGGTGAATATGATTCTTTTATGATGGCAGATATTCCGGGAATTATTGAGGGGGCTAGTGATGGTCGTGGACTTGGTTTAGAGTTTTTAAAACACATTGAACGAACCAAAACTCTATTGATTATGGTAGATATAGCCAACTATCGTGAGATGAAGTATCAGTATGAGACTTTGTTGGTGGAATTACAACGTTACTCAGAAGCATTGGCAACACGACCATTTGCTGTAGCCATTACGAAATGTGACTCTTTCCCTGTAGAAGAGGTGAATGCATTGACCGAACAGTTTTTAGAGGATATCGGATTAAAAGTCAATACAACATTGAATAAATTTAAATCCAATCCAGAGTACGTCTCTTATGGATTCATCGAAGATTTTGGAGTAGAGTTACCAAAAAATGAGCCTCTTTTTGTATTGCCCATTTCATCGGTTTCTCACCTAAACACAGAAGCTTTACGTTATGCACTTAAACGTTATGTACATGCTGTAGAAGAACAAGAGAAAGCAGAGTAATGAATTGCAATCGTATCGTTATTAAAGTTGGATCTCATGTTTTAACGGAAAATGGAGCGATGGCAAAAGATCGAATGCGAGACTTGGTTGACTTAATAGCCAGCATTATGGCAAAAGGTCAAGAAGTCATTTTGGTCAGTTCAGGAGCTGTTTCAGCAGGCTATACAGTGTTGCCTTTAGACAAAAGAAGCATCGGGAACAAACAAGTTTTAGCAGCGATTGGTCAACCTTTGTTGCTTAAAATGTATCAAGAAAAGTTTGCAAAATACGATATTTTATGTTCACAGGTTCTTTTAAGTGCAGCCGATTTGGATTCTAAAAAACGCACCAATTTGGCTCAAGTAGCCATAAACAACCTGCTTGCCAATGGAGTGGTTCCGATTATTAATGAAAACGATGTCATTGCTACTGAAGAGCTGGTTTTTGGAGACAATGATCAACTTTCAGCTTATGTGACATTTAATTTTGAGGCAGAACTTTTAGTGATTCTCTCTGACATTGATGCTTACTACGATAAAGATCCAAGAAAGTTTGATGATGCAAAAGTTTTAAAAGAAGTTTACTCTATTACCCCAGCAGAGTTAGACGCAGCACCTACAGCTAACAATGAGTTTGCTACGGGTGGTATTGTAACCAAGCTCAAAGCAGCTGATTTTTTATTGAGCAACAATAAAAAAATGTTTTTAGCCACAGGTTTTGGTTTGGACGATGTTCGGAGTTTTTTACTCGATGGTATTCAGAAAGGTGGAACGCTCTTTCGGGGTAAGGATTAAAAATAATAAATATTAATGCATTCAAACAAAGGGCAGAGACATGGCTCTGCCCCTACGGGTTTAGAAAAACTCTTTCTTTAACAGACCCTTATCCACCACCTCATGATGTGAAGCTTTAAGTGGAAGTGTTTCTCGATACTCAATCACTGTAGGCACCATATAGGTCGCCAAATGTTTTTTAAGCTCAAACACCAACTCATTTTGAGGAATTTTTGTGTTTGCAGCATAGACCAAGACAATCTCTTCTTCTATTTCGTCATTTGGGATTCCAAAGACGGTACATTTGCTTACTGTTGGGAAATTGTTGTAAACCACCTCTTCTATCTCTTTTGGGCTGACACGATAACCACTGGTCTTTATCATGTCATCTTGTCGGTCGACGAAGTAGATGTATCCCTCTTCATCTTGGTAGACATAATCACCTGTAGCAATGACCATTTCGCTTGGATCTTCTATGCTGATGACTTTTTCTAAAATGGCAATATTTTTAAACCGTTTTTGGGTCTCCTCTTTGCTGTTCCAGTATCCTTGGTAGATACAACAACCTCTGTGAATCAGTTCACCCACCTCATTGGCTTGACACGCTTCACCTTTTTCATTAATAATATAAACCTCTACTTCAGGAATCGCTTTTCCTATAGAGGTTGGGCGATTATGAATCTGTGAGGGGTCTAAATAAGTAGAACGCAACGCTTCTGTTAGTCCATGCATCGAGTAGAACTTGGCCGGTTTAAAGTAGTCGTCTACCTTTTTAACCATTTTGGTGGTAATGTTACCCCCTGAAGAGGTAATAACACGTACATGGTCAAGTTGACTGGACATTGGGAGTCGATGTGGGTCTTCATCGAACATTTTTCCGATATGTACAGGCATTAGGGCTAAAACCGTGACTTTATCTCTAAGTAGGTGAGCAAAAAAGTCACTTGGTAAGATAAATTTGTGCAGTGCCAAAGTCGCTTGACTCTGTAGCGTACAGAAAATTTGATTCAGTCCGTAGTCAAGGTTAAACGAAAGTAGTCCTGAGACAACATCGTCTGATGTTAACTCCAAATAGTTTGAAACAATTCTAGCTCCATCACTTAGGTTTTTGTGACTCATCACAATTCCTTTTTGTGACCCGTCAGAACCAAAACCATAGGTGATAACAGCTGAGCTTGTAGGGTCAATTTTAGAATTGTATTTGGTATTAAAACATTTGTATATCTCTTTAAATGAAACCATCTCATCATAAATAGGCTCAAAAGTAATGATTTGACCTTGGAAGTTGATCTCCTTGATATTTTTTATTTTGGTCTTATCGGTAATAATACATTCTATACCGGCATCTTTTACAATGTATTCCACCTGTTCAGGCTTTAAAAATCGTGTAATGGGTACGATGATATAGGGTGTAGAGAGCAGGGCAAGAATGGCGATAACCTGCTCGGAATCTTTGTTCGAGTAGATACCCACTCTTGAACCTTCAACCAACTCTAATTGGTTAAAATAGTTGGCCAATTGGTTGACTTTGGTAAAGAGTTCTTGGTAGCTGTAGCTCTTCTCGTTTTCGACCAAAGCAATTTTAGTCGGAGATTGCTCATTGGCGATTTCTAGTAGCTCTCGAATGGTATTAGTTGGCATGGTGTATCTCCTCTATTCCTAACGTCCAAATTTCATAATTTCTGTCGGTAATGACATTGGGGGTTTGGGTAAAGTTTAGTATTTTTTTGTAAAAAAAGCGCATAATTTTATCAATCTCCTCATCGGTGAGTACTTTTGAAATACCTCCTGTCAGGACAATAGAGTTTAAAATCTCCAGTTTTAAAGTCACATAGTCGTTGTGACTTTTTGATACCTGATAGAGTACCAAGAAAATAGCCAATTGCATCAGTGTGGTGGTGGCTTGTTCGCTATGTTCATCTAAAATATGTTCGTTTACACCCAAATAATCCAAAAGTTCATAAACAAACTCATTGTTTTTTGCACCAAAAACCAAACTCTCTCGTGATTTAAAGACCCCCAGTTTTTTAAAAACCAAACGGTCATACCCGGAGCTGGTCATAATATTTTTGTTCTCTACCAAGTCGGTACTGTAGTGAATATCGGTCGTCGCTCCACCAACATCGATAACCAAAAAAGGGTCTGCCACATCAAAAAGTGTTCCCAGTTTAGGTAGGGCGTTGTTGACAATGTAGGGTGTTGAGTAGATTTGATTGGAAGTAATCTCATAAAGCTTTTTAATCTCCTCTTTCCCTTCAATATCGGATTGATAAAGGTTGGTTAGATATTCTTTAAGTTCCTCTTCTTGCACTTGGAGTTTGTCGCCGATAATGTTTGGTAAAACCACAAGATTTTTTAACTGCTTCTTTAAAAAAACCGTGTCTGCTTTGTTACCTACATAGACGATGTTTTGATAGTTAACATTTTTGAGGTAGTTGATAAGTTTCTCATCAAATTTAGATTCAACCCCATCAATCCCTCCAACCACAATCACCACATCAATCACCTCTTTAGGAGCCACAGCCTTGTCAATGGTTGAGTAGAGAATGGTATCAATAATATTAATTCCTGAGTTAAAAGCAATGTTGGTGGCATATTTGAGAGAAAAAAGCGAGGTAATCCCAATAATCAGTGTACTAAGCCCCCCATTGGCAGAGCTACAAATATGAACTTCTTCTTTGCTATAGTTGGCTAAAAGGTCGGCACATTTGTTGTGCAAATCATCATAAATAGCGACATCAAAATTTCTAAAATGTTGGTTAATCTCACCATTGGCATTGGTCTTAAAGTAGGTACTTCCTATATCTATTTGTAGTTTGTTCATTAAATCTATAACACTGAAATTGTGTTATTTCCTTTCTCGAAAAGTGAAAAGAGATTATATCTAAAAAAGTAGTTTTTTTAAGTTAAACATAATTTATTACGGTAGTGATTTTCTAGATAATTTTCTTGTTTGTATTGGATTGTTTTCTTCTATATTTATAGGAATTTTAATCGTAAAAGTAGCACCTTTTTTACTGTTACTTACAGAAATTTTACCATTCAGGCTGTCTTCAACAATGAGCTTCAAAATATAAAGCCCCAAACCTGTACCATGAGGTTTTTCTTTGGTGGTAAAATAAGGGTCGAATATTTTTTTTAAATCTTTATTGTCTATACCTCCACCATTGTCCTCAATAGATATAAATAGATTGGTTTTTAAGAGGTAGGTATTAATACTAATTTGACCTTGTTTTGTAAGAGGCAAATTTTGTTCACAAGCACAAATGGCATTATTTATAATAATTAGAAGCGACTGTATAAGTTCAGATTTGTATCCAATAAGTGCAATATTTTCTTTTTTTCTATAAATTATTTGAATATTTTTATAATTGGAAATCAGTGATAAGTGTTGAACTTGAGTGATAACTTCTTCCATATAAAAGCGTTCACTTTTTTTATTTTTTGAAAAAAAATCGGTAAAATCATTAATGGTTTTTGATAAGTAGGCTGTTGTCTCTTCTATTTTATTTAAATGTTCATCAAATTTTTTATCATAAATTTCTTTTGGCTGAAGATCTTGTTTTCGATAATCCATATCCATATTCAGTACAATACCATTAATGACCGACAGTGGTTGTCTCCATTGATGGGCGATAAGTGTAATCATCTCTCCCATTGATGCCAATTTACTTTGTCGAATTAAAAGTTTTTCTTGTTCTTGTCTCTCTTTGTTTATAACTTTTGCATGATAAGCCAGCATAACGATAAAAAAGTAAAGAAATGGTGTCCATAAATAGCCAATGGAGATATAAATGTTATGTGTATACGCATAGATTAACCATACAATACTTATGCCACTTGCTGTAAAGATCAGACCGAATGTATAAACATAAAATTTTTCAGAAAGCAATATAATAATGAGTATAGAAAGTAAAAAAGAGAGGAAAAGATTAATCTGTTTGTACCTGTCCGGTTGGGTAAGAAAAGAGTTGTTTAAAATGTTGTCTATAACAAAAGCATGAATCATTGAGTTTGAAATTTTTTCACCACTTGAAATAAGATAGGTAGGGTTTAAGCCAACGATAGAAGAACCTATAATAACAATTTTACCTTGAATATCATCGCTTGAAACTTTACCGTTTAAGAGATCAATAGCAGAGAATATTTTAGGTTTTTTATGAGAAAAATTGACTAAAATAGTAGAATCATTGGTATTTAAATTGATATAGTTATCAAAACTCAAAAGGGTTGCTAAGGCAAAAGAGGGGAAAGTCTCTTCTTTATAATGCATAAAAAGGGGAATCCTTCTAAAAATTCCATCACTGTCGGTCCAAGCATTTATAAAACCAAAATTTTCTACGCCATTTTGTATTTTTTCATAATTACACAGCAGGGAAGAGGCATTAAAGTCACTCTTTATGTTAGAGAAGTTATTTTGCTTATAGGATATGTTTTGGCAATGTGAAGCTGTATAAGGGCTGTTACTAAAATAGGTTGAAAGTGTAGCTCCTGATTTTTTTATAGATGCAGATAAAAGCCTATCGTTATCTTTCATCTCTTCAGGAAACTCACTAAATTGAAGATTTAAATTAAAAAAGTTTTTATAAAAATTTTGAATAGAGCGAGGAGAGACCCTGTCTCTTTCCGGAAAAAGTATATTGACACCGATGGCAGATGGATTCATACGGTTAATGGTATCAATAATTTGTGCATCAATGACTCTTGGCCAAGGCCATTGACCAAGCTGATGTAAACTTTTTTCATCAATATCAATGATTACGGGATAGAAACTCTCTTTTTGTGCTTCAAGTTTATGGGAGTGGACGGTTAGAAAGTCATAAAAGTCATAATCAAATTTTTTTATATGTTCACTGTTGTAGAAATAAAGATGCACCAATAGCGATAATACAATAAGACCTATATTTTGAGCAATTTTCAACATCTATTATTTAATAAAAACGTTAACATTTTATATAGCCAATTACCCATAAACATACTCCTAATATCAATAATTCTATAGGGTTAAACTTATGCTGTAATTGTCAAATTACAGCATGATCCCGATGTCATGAATAATATGGTCAACCAATGACGCTCCACACAAGTCTATTTTTGAGCGTTCAAAAGCCAAACATTTGTCGCTAATAGGGACATTGCCTCGTTCATAGAATCGAATATTATAATTTTTATCACGTACGGTAATCGCTTCACCATGGTTGGCAATATGTGGTGAAAAAGGAATGTCGATAATTCCATTTTTAATCGAGTTAAAGACCTGTCGCCATAAGGTATCGGCAGGGTCATTAAAAACAGCTTCCATAATGTCGTCCACCATTTCGGTGAGGTTTGCTTCTTCCTCTTCATCGGTGATGGATGGGATGCCTCTTAACATATTAAGTGTATATTGCGTGTTACGTACAGCAGCAGCATTGACCTCTTTGGTTGGAATTCCAAAGGCTTCATCACGGGTTTTGGTAATCATCTTGTCAGCCCGTACCATGGATGCAATCACGGTTGAGGTGTTAATAAGTGAGTCTGAAAACTCTTTGTTTCGTGGAAAAGCCCCCATCCATTGGTGGTAAACCAGGTGGATATCGGCATCGCCACAGCCGATTTTTTCAGCATATTTACGAGCCAATTTTTTAATGACGTTTGAGCTGACAATGTCTTGTGACATCGAGCCTGTTTGAGAAAAACTCACCGAGAATGATTTTACGCCCTCTTCAAGTGATAAGAGCATTTCAAGCAACTGAATCACAATCACAATGGCAGGGGGTTGAAGGGTTGCCGAGAGGGGTCCAAATGACTCACGATTAATGGGTTCATTGAGCTCTGAATACTCGGCACAGACGCGTTCGACATATTTCCAGTATAAAAAGGCTTTGTCTAATGGAAAGTTTTTAGAGTAGGGGAGTAGATAGGTAATGGGTCCACCCTCTATCTCGAAAATACCTGAAGCCAAGGCTACCTCAACCAAAAGTCGGGCATCGGGGGTTCCGTGTCGCAAGCTAATAGGGGTGTCATAATGGGTGACCATTTTTCGAGTGGTTCTATAGCCATGATTGACCAATGGATAACCGTTGAGCATGTTTTCATCGTTCTCTTCAGATAATGCCAACATCTTTCTAGCCATCTCATAGTCATTCAGCCTTGTGTTAGAGTCAATGGTAAGTGGAAGTATGTCTACTCCAGCTCCTGTAAATGCACCGTAGAGTTCAAAGACTTTGTCGTAAGTAGGAAAACCTCCACGAGGTTGTACTAAAATTTTGTCAGAGGTTTTAAACTTGTGTGAGATAAACAGGTTTTTACTCGCACCTGTAATGAACGCTTTTATCTCATCAAAATCAAAACTGTCGGTATAAGGAGTACTGGTAATAATCTCTCGTTCTCTTTGAAACATTATGCTCTCTCCTTTAAGACTTCTTCTATGGTATCAATTCCTGTGTTCAAATCAACTTGATGAAAGACCAAATCGTAGCCATAGGCTTTGTATTTTGGAACAATCTCTTCACTGGTTGCTTCACCCACACTCAGGTTCCCCCCAATGGCAAAAAGCACGCCATCCAAATCAAAACGGCTTTTCAAAAACAGCAAATCACGTGACCACCCTTCAGCTTCACCATTGAGCGATGAGATGAGCAGTACATCAGCATCGGTCTCTATTACGGCATCGATAAACTCTTCAAGATAGGTGTTAACCCCTAAATTAAATACCTCAAACCCTCTCTCTTTGAGGGAAATTTCTATGAGCCGATTGGCGACCACATGAATATCATTCCCTACCACACCTGTGACAACTCTCATTTTACTACCTTGTTTTAGTGCTGAAATTTTATCAGATATTGTTTAAATTTGAGGTGTGATGGGTTAGGGAGGTTAGACTGATCTATGATGAAGCTGTGAGAGAACTTGTAGGGTGCAATTTATTGCACCATTGTAGCCATAATTTTTTGGTCGATTTATCGACCATTAATATATCAAATCAATCATAACATTCACCTGCGTTGTCCGAAGAGACGTTTCAAACCCTAAAAGGGCAAATTCAAATGAAACATTTGAGTATGTGTCTTCTCCATCAATTGCGTTTCAAACCCTAAAAGGGCAAATTCAAATTCCTACGATTGGACTTCATGACGATATGGAGATGCGTTTCAAACCCTAAAAGGGCAAATTCAAATATAAATCCTGATGTATTTGTTGGTGCTGGTGCTGAAGTGTTTCAAACCCTAAAAGGGCAAATTCAAATTAATTTTAGAATGAAAAATGAAAACTATAGCGAGAGTTTCAAACCCTAAAAGGGCAAATTCAAATAATGCCTCTGCTTTTAACGTTACCGTACTGGCGTGTTTCAAACCCTAAAAGGGCAAATTCAAATCTACTAAAGTTCATACTCAAGCTCCAGTCCATTTTGTTTCAAACCCTAAAAGGGCAAATTCAAATCGATTTGCTCTTATTTTAGTTCACCAATTTTATAGTTTCAAACCCTAAAAGGGCAAATTCAAATTTGGTGAATTGCACTTGTAAATCACTTGCTATTTTGTTTCAAACCCTAAAAGGGCAAATTCAAATGTAGCCATTATGGCAGTAGCATATGCTACATTTAGGTTTCAAACCCTAAAAGGGCAAATTCAAATGGTTGGTTCGATGGAGAACTTACTAGAATAGAAGCCTGTTTCAAACCCTAAAAGGGCAAATTCAAATCTAAAGCACCTCTAGCACCTGTAGCAGTATTACCGTTTCAAACCCTAAAAGGGCAAATTCAAATACCTACTGTCTTTATTACTTCAGACGTATTCAGTCCGTTTCAAACCCTAAAAGGGCAAATTCAAATAATATAATATGAGACAACATGCTGCTAACAGTTCGGCGTTTCAAACCCTAAAAGGGCAAATTCAAATATATAAATGTAGCATACTCCACCATAACATTCAGGTTTCAAACCCTAAAAGGGCAAATTCAAATAAAACAAGCCGTAGCCATTTGGGCAGGATGGGAAATGTTTCAAACCCTAAAAGGGCAAATTCAAATACTCTAAGATCTAACAGTAAACTTAGGGAAGGTTAGTTTCAAACCCTAAAAGGGCAAATTCAAATATTAAATTTCGATGGGAATAAGCTTTTAAATTTAGGTTTCAAACCCTAAAAGGGCAAATTCAAATTGTCGAGATGGTCGCTAAACATCGTAATATAAAGTGTTTCAAACCCTAAAAGGGCAAATTCAAATTCTCGGCACTTTCATACGACACTGGGAGTTTTCCTCCGTTTCAAACCCTAAAAGGGCAAATTCAAATGCAGGTGCTTTGCAGTGATGCAGAGCTGAAAGAGATGTTTCAAACCCTAAAAGGGCAAATTCAAATTGAAGTACTGACTGTACCTCTTTGGTATTTTCAAACGTTTCAAACCCTAAAAGGGCAAATTCAAATAAAATCAGGGACATATGGGCCGTCAAGTAACTACGAGTTTCAAACCCTAAAAGGGCAAATTCAAATCAACTATTGTGAGAAAATGGAGTTCACCAAAATGAGTTTCAAACCCTAAAAGGGCAAATTCAAATACGTTAAATATATAGTTTATGCTTTAATGAAGCGAGTTTCAAACCCTAAAAGGGCAAATTCAAATAAGTTGTTGAAGGTTCACTTACTGGCGAAAACTATTGTTTCAAACCCTAAAAGGGCAAATTCAAATATATCTTCCTGAAAGTGCAGCTTCTGCTTCAAGAGGTTTCAAACCCTAAAAGGGCAAATTCAAATATCTTCTTTAGAATTTTCTTCACAGAAATTTTCAGTTTCAAACCCTAAAAGGGCAAATTCAAATAGAGGAGATTGAAGAGTCTTACAATGTAGAGCGTTTCAAACCCTAAAAGGGCAAATTCAAATATAATATAATGTAAGGGTAAAATACACTATGTAACTAGTTTCAAACCCTAAAAGGGCAAATTCAAATATACCAGTACCATTGGTACACCAACAAATTAGGGATGTTTCAAACCCTAAAAGGGCAAATTCAAATACACTTGCAGAGTTCAAGATGTTCACGGCTTTATGGTTTCAAACCCTAAAAGGGCAAATTCAAATCACGATATTGATTCTGATGCGTCGACGACACAGGAGTTTCAAACCCTAAAAGGGCAAATTCAAATTTAACCAAATTTTCACGAGCAAAAGATACATGTGGCTAGTTTCAAACCCTAAAAGGGCAAATTCAAATAGATAAAACAAATAAAACACAAGGTAAGAAAATGAGGTTTCAAACCCTAAAAGGGCAAATTCAAATCTTTGGAATACCACATCAAATTTTCTTAGATTTAAAGTTTCAAACCCTAAAAGGGCAAATTCAAATTTTCATGGATTCTTCCGCAAATCTATAGACTAGATTGTTTCAAACCCTAAAAGGGCAAATTCAAATATGTTGAGGGGTTAGTACATAGACCCCTTAAAAAGTTTCAAACCCTAAAAGGGCAAATTCAAATCTGAAGAACAAGCTAAGATTGCTAATGCAGTATTTGGTTTCAAACCCTAAAAGGGCAAATTCAAATGATCGTTCACTACTGATTGTAATGAATTTTCTTTTTGTTTCAAACCCTAAAAGGGCAAATTCAAATTTTTTTCACAGATACTCTCTGTGATTATACTTTTGTTTCAAACCCTAAAAGGGCAAATTCAAATGAGGTGAAAACTATGAACGATTTAGTAAAAATTTTACGTTTCAAACCCTAAAAGGGCAAATTCAAATCCAGCAACAGAAGAAGATGCTATTTAGTTAGCGTCTTGTTTCAAACCCTAAAAGGGCAAATTCAAATTAACTAAAGGAATCATTATGAACTACTCTACACTAACGTTTCAAACCCTAAAAGGGCAAATTCAAATTCGACACGATGTGAAATCATATACGATGCAACCGTAGTTTCAAACCCTAAAAGGGCAAATTCAAATTGAGTTGGCTGTATTTACAGCATCTGTGATGGAATTGTTTCAAACCCTAAAAGGGCAAATTCAAATTTGGTTCGATGGAGAACTTACTAGAATTGAAAATTGTTTCAAACCCTAAAAGGGCAAATTCAAATACTTAGAGTTAGAAGTGTATGAACAAAACCAACGTGTTTCAAACCCTAAAAGGGCAAATTCAAATATCTCAGAGAAAGACTTGTACTCTTCAACCTCTTCGTTTCAAACCCTAAAAGGGCAAATTCAAATTAAAGGGTAAATTTTGCTTAATTATTCAGATATTTGTTTCAAACCCTAAAAGGGCAAATTCAAATTATGGCTCAATCCCTACTGGATATGAAATGGTCACGTTTCAAACCCTAAAAGGGCAAATTCAAATTACAATATAGTTATCACCCCCATCTGTTCTCAGTCGTTTCAAACCCTAAAAGGGCAAATTCAAATGTTCCAAGCTGTTCCCAATCACTCAAGGTATCATCTGGTTTCAAACCCTAAAAGGGCAAATTCAAATTAGGCTCATACCCGTTCTCTTCACATACAATGTTTAGTTTCAAACCCTAAAAGGGCAAATTCAAATTGGTGGGGTTGTCGGTATTATAGTTTTTGGACTCTGTTTCAAACCCTAAAAGGGCAAATTCAAATAATTTCTTTATACTCTCTACCCTCTTCTAGCTCTTGGTTTCAAACCCTAAAAGGGCAAATTCAAATCAGAAAAAGGGAAAATCAAAAAGTCTTTATCTGAGTTTCAAACCCTAAAAGGGCAAATTCAAATGGTAAAACTTTTCACAAAACACAAAAACCAGTAGCACGTTTCAAACCCTAAAAGGGCAAATTCAAATAGAATGTGATTTTAGTTATAATAACATTAGCACCATACGTTTCAAACCCTAAAAGGGCAAATTCAAATAGCAAGAAAAAGCCGTAAAATTGGGCTTTTATTTAAAATTTGAACATTGAATTATACTTAAAATAGACTTAATTTAAAATAAACAAAATAGAAAAGCCCTAAAAACAATGATTCTTTGAAACTTAAATATAGCTTTAAAAAGAGACATTAGATTTTTTTGCTTCTTCTTTTGGTTATAATACGTGTCACATCAATATGTTTTTTACAAAAAAGAAGGCAAAAAATGTTAAAAATAAGCTCTAAAATTCCGACTAAGAACCTGCCCATTAAACGGGTGTTGGCTAAACTGACACAATCGTTTATCTATACCAATCTTGATGACAAAGAACATAAAGGAGAGCAACACAGCAGTGGCAAAATCTTTAAAGCTCTTAACTTTAGAGTGGGTTATTATGATTATAGTTTAACCATAGAATTTACCTCACTTGACCCACAAAATGAAAGACGCTTAGCCCAAGCAGTCTTGACCAATGGACTCAAACTCGGAGAAGTAACCATTACCGATACCTCGGTGCAACTTGTTGATAAAACCACCACCAAAGATGCGTTAAAAGTAAAAGGTTTCGTAGCAGTCGATATAAAAGATGGCAACAATGAAAAACGAAAAATATACATAGAACCCAAAACCTCAAAGTTTCAAGAGATTATCAAAAACAACGCCCTACAAAAATATGAAACCTTTTTTAATGAACCCTATCAAGATACCTTTGAAATAGAAGTCGTTTACCAAAAAGAGCAACCAAAACTCTTTTTTTACAGTAAACAACCCATCAAATCTTGGTTCGCTATCTATCACATAAAAGCAAGTACGAAAATGCTCAATATGTTGTTAGCCATAGGCATGGGAAAAGACACCATGAAAAATTTAGGATTTTTGGAGGTTGTGGCGTGATGAGAAAACAAGAAGAGATAACAATAGAGTTTGAAACCATAACACCTATTTGGACAGGTGATGCATGGAGTGAAAATAGTGAGCTTAAAGCTACGGCTATTATGGGGAGTTTACGGTTTGCTTTTCGTGAATGTTACAAAGATGATACAGCTAAATTATCAAAACTTGATAATGTAAATAATGTTCCTAATGAGATTCTTGATTATGAAAAATTTAAAAAATCAATAGGTAAAAAAAATATTAAAGAGATACTTGACGAACAGGAAATATCTTTAGAATCACAACTTTTTGGCTGTACGAGGTGGAAGAGTCGGATAGTTATTCATTCCATTGAAGCAGATAAAGATAAATTTACCTTAAAATCAGTTAGTTTTTTAATTGACAATGATTTTTTAGAGGAATTCAATCAATTTAAAATTTGGCTAGAAAAGCAAGAAATACATATTGGAAAAGGTCAAAAAAAACAAAAGGGTGGAAAATTTAAAATCAAAATTAAACAGTCTAATCTAAAAAAAACTGAAGATGATACAAAAAGAATACAAGCACAACTAGCAATAAATAAAGAAATTGATGAAAAAAATAAACAAGATGATATTAAAAAGAATCGTCAAACCAATAAGCAGGGAATTAGAAAACTATGATAAGAGCTAAAAAATGAATTATGAAGCAATCTTAAATAAAAATCACAACAATACTTTTTTAAAACTCAAATATGGGTTTGAAAAGAAGGATACAAATCTACCAACTTTTAAAAACTCTATTAAATCAAATAAAACCTATCAATTGGGCGACAAACAAAAGCTAGAAAAATTACTCAAAGTAGATACAAAAGAGCTTATCAAAATCTCTATTCCAAACTCCTTTGCACTTCAAACCACCTTTACTCTTCAAGCTCCCTATTATTCAAGTGATGACGATGAGTTTTATATCATCAATAATCCTTGCTTAAAAGAAAAGGTTTTTAAAGTTCCAATGATGCGAGGGAGTGGGTGGAAAGGGGCATTGTTAAGTAGTGCTAGAGAGTTGGTTAAAGGCTATGAAGAGCTAGAGAGTTATTTTAGGCTCTTTGGTGTCGGTGGAGAAGCATTTGAAAATGTGGTGGATAAGGTGAATGATGATGACTTTAAACTCTTTTTTATGCTCAATGGCTTGATAATAGATGTCAATGAAGATGTGAAAAGTATTTTTAAAAAGTATAAAAAGAGTAAAGCAGCGAAAGGCAGAGCCATCTTTTACGCTACTTATTTTGACAAGCTTTCACTTGAAATCATCAATCCTCATAACCGTAAAACCAAAGCAGGAACCAATCCTATCCATTATGAAGTCGTACCCAAAGGGACTACATCAGAATTGCAGATTGTTTATATTCCCTTTGATGCTGTTTTAGAGAGTAAGGAGAAAATCGAAAAAGAGGCTAAGGCTGATTTAGAATTTTTAAAAAACTGCATAAATAAAGCTCTAAACAATGGCATTGGTGCAAAAACCAAACTTGGTTGGGGAAAAAGTCAAGATATAAAAATAGAGTGCTTTTGGAGTGATAAAAATGAATGTAAATGATTTAACAGATAATAAAGATGAGATTTTAAAGGCTGAGATTGGGAGTTTGCTATTTTTGATTGAAAAAACTTTTTTGAGTTGGTGGAAAAAGAATGGATATTTTAGTTGTGAAACAGCTTTATATGAGAATCAAAATCAAGAAATAAAGAGTATTTTAGAAACTACTTTTCAAAATATTAAAATAGATGTTTCCAAATTAATGACAAACTATACTCAAAATCAAAATGAAATAAATCTATGGCAACACTTTTTTAAAGATTGGCGAAAATGGAGAGGGAATAATCCTCATCAAATTACAAGTCAATTAAAAATTTTACAAAAACTCTACGGTGCTTCCGAGGGGTTAAATTCTGGTATAGAAAAGGGAAGTCCAAAAGAACAAATTATAGGAGATTATTCTTGGCTTAGTAATAGTTTTGGTTCTTTTAAATCTACGGCTAATCCCAATTTATTTGATGAAGCTCGTAATCTTTATACAAATGATATTACCATTCTACTCAATAGGCTATCTACAACGGATTTTAATTTTTATAGTGATAGAAAGAAAATTCTAAGCATTATTGAGAATCTTTACAAAAACTTACCATCTGATACGAGATTTCCACTCAACGATACAACCCTTTGGGATCAAGCCTATATGGCAACTTCAATGTTCAAAGCACTTTTAGCAGGAGTTTACTTACAACCAATCAATACCAATAATTATGACTTATCAAAAATAAATTGGAGCATATTAGCAATCCAATACGATAAACTCTCTTTAGCAGAAAAAGGACTCAAACCTGCTCATATTCAAACTTATCGAAAAATGACTAAAATAATTGATTTGAAATTAAAAAATTTGATTGAAAATAAATATGCTTTAGGTAATGAAGTTTATAGAGATGAAACAGGGATTTACTTTTTAGTTTCCGAAAATTTAAAAGGTGTTGAAAATGGAGATTTTTATGAACTGCATACAGATTTAGATGAAATAAAAAATAAGATTTTAGATATTTTTCATACTACTACCAATGATGAATTTTATCCTGCGATTCTTTTAAGTAAGCCTACTCGAGCCACAATGAATTTAACTACTTTTTTAGAAAAAGCTAAAGAAAACTTCCTAAAAGCCGATTATTCAAAAAAAGAAAATCCCAATGAGATTGAAGATGCAATAGGTATTTGCCAAGTTTGTCAAAGTAGATTTGCAACTAAAACAAATGATGATATACCTATGTGCGAGATTTGCCAAAATAGAAAACAAGGACGAGTTGAGAAGTGGCTTAATAAACAAGATGGTGAAACAATTTGGATAGGTGAATTAGCTGATAAAAATAACCGTGTAGCAATGGTTACTTTGAAATTTGAACTTATTGAGTGGTTAAATGGTAGTTTACTTAGTAGTTTATTGGGACAACAGTTGGATTTGACTCAATTAAGATATCAGGATTATGTAAATGATATTTATGCTGTATTAAAAGATGCCAAGGAATTAAATGACACTTTATATATCAAAAATTACAGTGAAAATATTCCAGTTAATCAACCACTAAGAAAAGTTGTAGAAACTTGGTTTATCGAAAGAGCCATAGGCACAATTTATGAAAATTTTCTCAAAGATGGTGTAAATAATAAAATTAACTTTCAAAATAGAATAATTGAATGGGATACTTTAACTGATGATGAATTTAATTTTTTATCTAAAATAGTTTTACAATTCCTCCTACGAAAAAACCCATCACCTGCAAGGCTACGAAGAGTGTGGGAGAGTACAGAAGGATTTTTTGATGAGGTGAAAAATGATGTTTTGGGGAGTATTCAAACAATTAGAACAAAAAAAGGTTTTGTACAAAAAGTTCCAGATTTTGCAAATTTAGAATCACAAATCAAGGAAGAATTTTACAAACAATACTTCTCCATCATCGACCCCACACCTATCTCTTGGCAGTTTATTATCCCAACAGAAAAGTTAGAGTGTACTATCGACAAAATCCAAAAGCTCTATTATCAAAACTTCAAATATGTCAATGGTAAATTGCCACTTCATATCGGTGTGGTGGTGCAAAACTATAAAAAACCTCTTTATGTAGGTATCAAAGCTTTGCGAAATATACGCCGAGATGTCAAAAATTGGAGTGAAATAAGTACAAATGAAAAATTAAAAGAGTTGAGTTCTTATTTTGATGTAAAAGAGAGCAATAATAATTCACAAGATTTCTACTCTCTTTATGAAACAGATAATCAAGAGTATGATTTTTCACTTTTGCCATCAAGTAAAGGAATCAAAAAATACAACACTACTGATAACTTCACAATTTATCTTAACACTATAGATTTTGAATTTCTCGATACCAACAGTAGGCGAAATGATATTTTTTATAAGAGTGGTAAACGAACGATTGAGCTTAAATCCAATCGCCCTTATAGTTGGCAAGAGTGGGAACAATTTAAACGCTTCAAAGAGCAATTTGCCAACAAAAGCAATCAACTTCAAACACTGGTGAGCCTCATCTATAGCAAGATGGAGGATTGGAAAGATGAAGAAGATAGCTTTGAACGCTTTATCAAAACAACATTTAAAAAAGAGAACATCGAGTTATTACAGTTTGGGATAAATGATTGTAGTTTTAAAGAGATAACAAAATTTCTTGATATGTTCGCATATTATCATACAACACTAAAGGAGATATAACAATGAGCAGTGTAGAAAGCAAAAAAATTATAGCAATGGCAATCGACCCCATTCATATCGGTACAGGTGGGTTCACTATTGGTAGAGTCGATAATACCATCGTACGAGACCCCATCACTCGCATACCCAAAATTCCTGGTAGTAGTATGGCAGGAACTTGGCGATATTATGTGGCGTTGGAGTTGCAAAGTAGTTTTAAAGATGAGTACAAACAAGATAGAAAAAAAAGAGAAGAGAAAAAAGAGAACATTCAAGAGCTTTTTAACGCTCCAAAAGAGTGGATGAAAAATTTTAATGGTAATCGTTTTTCAGCGATTAAATGTGCTGGTCAAGATGATGAAGCAGAAAGTACATTAGAAGAGTCAAAAGAAAAGTTAGGTCACTGTGGTCATTGTATCGTTTGTAAATCGTTTGGATTTTCCAAAAAAGATTTATCCAATCAAGGAATGCTCTTTTTTAGTGATTTGAATATTTTGTTTTTCCCTGTTTATACGAGATTGGGTGTTAAATGGATAACTTCACCAAAGCTTTTAGATAAAGATATAGCAATCCAAGAAAATAAAATACTAACCTCTAAAGGTGATGAAAAGTATCTTAATTTAGGGTGGTTAAACTTAGAAGTTCAAAGACAACACAATTTAGAAGATAGTGATTTACAAAGTAGTAAATTAAAACTTGACGACATCATCATTGTACCCGATTCTCTTATTTCTCAAATTATCAACGCTAACCTAGAAGTGCGTACCTCTGTCTCCATCGACCCCATCACAGGAGCAGCTAAGGATACTGCATTGTTTACTTCTGAAGCAATACCTAGAGGTACTATTTTTTGTGGGGAAGTGAGAGGATTTCAAAGAGATAATGGTCTGCTAAATTTAGATGATATATTTAACGCTTTAAATGATTCTAAACAATACTATGAGAGTTTAGGAGTTGGTGGAATGACGACGAGAGGGTTTGGACGGATGAAAATTTTAGGAGCGTTAAATGAAAAATCTTGATGCAGAAATTAATAAGGCAGGGTATGAAATATCTAAAGTTATAGATGAAAATCTTATCAATAAAATCTTAGGTGTTTTGGCACAAGATGGGGTTTATGCGATGTGGGTGTATTGTAAATCCAAAAAAGATATAGATGAAAATAAACTTTTAGAAACACTAAACGCAATCTTAGAATCGAATGATGATTACGAGCAATATTTTCAAAATTTATCCAAAGACTTAAATCAACTTTTATTTTTCAAAGAGATATTAGAAAAAGCCCTCACTTATGCACGATACCACGCTAAAGCGATGGATTAAAAATGAGTTGGTACAAAGTAACATTTAAACAGCTTCAACCGATTCATTTGGGGCATAGAAAGCACCGTGTCATTAATGAAACTAGAATTTTTATCACAGGGCAGATGATGTGGGGGGCATTGACCAATGCATATTTTCATCAAACAGGTGACTATGAAGCAACACTTTTTGAGAATCTTAGCTGTTTTTATCCTAAAATTAGATGGATTGAGTTTAAACCACAATATAAAAATGGTGAATTTTGTTTAAATAATGTTCCTGAAGCTAAATTCAGACAAAAGTATGTCACCACGCTTCTTTCAACAGCGATTAATCCCAATACGCTCAATGCAAAAGATGAATCACTTCACGAGCTTGATGTCATTTTGCCCAATAACCTTTATTGGGTTGGGTATGTAAATTGTAATAAAGAGATATTAAAAGAGCTAAAAGAGATTTTTATAGGTGGAGATAGTCGCTATGGATTTGGGTTGATGAAACTGGAAAGTATTGAAGAAGCAACAGACTACACCCAAAATCCTATCAAAGGCAAAAGCGAAAACTTTACTTCAAATCAACCACTTACCAATTTTGTCAAATTTACAAATCAAAAGTTTGAAGGAAGATTGGAACTTTTGGCTGAATATGATTTTAGTAAAAATCGTCCAAAAATTCTCAATAGTTTTTATATAAGTAGTGGAAGTAAAATTTTATAAACTAAAATGCTTGAATTAGCTACGGCTAGTCCTAGAAATTTAATTTTTCAAAAAAGCTATAAAAATGCATGAGATTGTTGTAGAGCGAAGGTTATTTGGATTTTTGTATTGATGAGAAGAAGTTTGATATAATTCCACAAAAAATAGGAGTATAGATGCAGTTTTCAACAGCAGATTTGTGTGATGAGCAGGGAGCAGAGGTAAAGGTTTTAGAGCAACAACTCAATTCGTATGGGGGTCGGGATTGTTTTTATGGAGAGATAGTAACCATTAAACTCGATGAAGATAATCGTGGTTTGGTAGCGATGCTTCGAGATGAAGAGGGCAAAGGTCGTGTGGCTGTTGTGGATGTTGACGCAAAGTTTTGTGCAGTGGTGGGCGACAACTTAATGGGATTTGCAGCAAAAAATGGCTGGGTCGGTATTATTATTAATGGGTATGTGCGTGATACACGTATTACAAAAAATATTGATGCAGGTCTCTTTGCTTTGGGAACCTGTCCACGGCGTAGTGCCAAAGAGGCTGCGTTTGAACGGGGCATTACTTTGAATTTTGGTGGCGTTGATTTTAATGAGGGTGAGTGGATTTATGCCGATGAGGATGGGGTGATTCTTTCAAAAACTCAATTAACGATAATCGAAATTTAAAATCGCTATAATTCGGCAAAGAAAATGGGAGGTACAATTTTATGATAAGCGTAGTATATATGGGGACTCCCCATTATGCAAAAGAGATACTTCAAACATTAATTGACGATGAGAAAATAGTAGTACCTTTAGTTATAACACAACCTGACCGAAAAGCAGGACGTAAAAATGAGTTGAAAGCTCCTGATGTAAAACTGTTGGCTTTAGAGCATGAGATGAACATACTGCAACCTGAAAAGTTGAGTGATGAGGGAGTTTATGAAGCCATTGTTGAGGCAAAACCGGATTTTATAGTGGTGGCTGCTTTTGGACAGCTGTTGCCTAAATCTATTTTAGATATTGCTCCGTGCATTAATCTTCATGCTTCTTTGTTGCCACAGTATAGAGGTGCTAGTCCTGTACAGCAGTCACTGCTTAATGGTGATGAGTTTACAGGGGTAACAGCAATGTTAATGGAAGAGGGCTTGGATTCGGGACCTATTTTGGGTTACAGATATTTTAAAATTCCTGAAACCATGTTGTTGCCTGAACTAATGAACCGTTTGAGTGACGATGCCTGTGCGTTAACAACCGATATACTGCATCGTTTTGATAGCATTGCTCCATTAGAACAGACAAGGGCTGATGCGACTTATTGTAAAAAGATAAAAAAGGCTGATGGTTTGGTTGATTTTTCATCGGCAAGTCAGTTTTATGATAAATACAGGGCCTTTGAAGGTTGGCCCGGTATCTTTGTTGAAGGTGGCATGAAGATTAAAGATGTTAAGTTGGTAGAAACAAATAGCCGTAATGTAATGGGTACGATTTTAGAGATTAAAGAGGGTACGGTTGTTGTGGCTTGTGCTGAAGGTAGTTTAGAGATTGGTACACTGCAACCGGCATCAAAAAAAGCTGTGAATGCTAAAGCCTATTGTATAGGCAGAGGATTAAGAGTTGGACATACATTACTTTGATGAGTTGGAATCCACTCAAACCTATTTACTTGAAGCATTAAAGTCTAAAAAACTTTCTGAACCGGTGACCATCGTAGCAAAAAAACAAACCAATGGGGTTGGCAGTCGTGACAATAAATGGGAAGGAGGAGAGGGAAATCTTTTTTTCTCTTTTGCATTTAGCTTAGATGACTTGCCGGATGATTTGACATTGAACTCAGCTTCAATCTATTTTTCATATATTATGAAAAGAATTTTAAAAGAGTACAATTCGAATGTTTGGTTAAAATGGCCTAACGATTTATACCGGAATCAGAGTAAAATCGGTGGTACGATAACGAAAAAAATTGATAATATTTTAGTCTGTGGAATGGGCATAAATTTACAAAAAAATAAAAATGGCTTTGAAGCATTAAATCTCAACATTGAACCGATATTTCTACTTGAAAGGTATCTTTTACAACTCAAGAAGTCTCTGACATGGAAGCAAATCTTTAGTGAATATAGGATAGAATTTGAGAGAAGCAGAGGATTTTTTGCACATATTGATGGGGAGTATAAACCCCTTAAAAACGCGACTTTATTGGAAGATGGGTCATTAATAATAGATAATAAGAGAGTATACAGTTTAAGATGAGTGAAATTATTACAATAGCAAATCAAAAAGGTGGTGTGGGTAAAACAACGACAGCTGTTAACCTCTCTGCTGCATTAGCACAAAATGGTAAAAAAGTACTTTTAGTAGATGCTGATCCACAGACTAATGCGACCACAAGTTTCGGTTTCAATCGTAATGATTATGAATATAATATTTATCATGTATTGATTGGCATAAAGAAAATGTCTGATGTGATTTTAGCATCAAAAATAAAAAATCTTGATTTGGTACCTGCAAACATTGGTCTGGTTGGAGTAGAGAAGGAATTTTATTCTTCTACGCAACAAAATCGTGAGCTACTTTTAAAAAAAGCAATACAACCGATTAAAGAAAACTATGATTATATCATTATAGATTCACCTCCTGCATTGGGACCGATTACCATTAATGCTCTGGGTGCTGCAGATTCAGTGATTATACCTATACAGTGTGAATATTTTGCACTTGAAGGTTTGGCACAGTTGTTAAACACCATTAATCTTCTTAAAAAATCGATTAATCCGAAATTGGCGATTAAAGGCTTTTTACCGACAATGTATTCAAATCAAAACAATTTGTCTAAACAGGTACTTGAAGATTTAGCACACCATTTTAAGAACAATCTCTTTTTAGATAAGCGAAAAGAGTTTATTATTGTTCCTCGTAATATCAAAATAGCAGAGAGTCCAAGTTATGGAAAACCTGTTACTGAGTATGCTCAGAAATCAAAAGGTGCAGTCGCTTATAACAATTTAGCTAAGTGTATTGTAAAGGGTAAATAATGATGGCTTTAGGTAGAGGGCTTGGTGCCATATTAGAAGAGGTTGGACAGGCTTACGACAATGAAGTATCAGAAGCGTCTGCTGATCAGATACGTGAAATTGATGTTAATACTATTTCAGCCAATCCCTATCAACCACGAAAGACATTTGAACAAGAGGCACTTCGTGAATTAAGTGAATCAATTAAACGACATGGATTATTACAGCCAATTGTTGTTATTAAAAAAGATGATGGTTTTCTACTGGTTGCCGGTGAGCGACGACTTCGTGCTCATAAATTAGCCGGTTTGGATAGAATAAAAGCTGTTATTGCTGATGTGAATATTGATGATGCCAAACTTCGTGAGTTGGCATTGATTGAAAATATTCAAAGAGAAGATCTAAATGCAATGGAATTGGCACATTCTTATGATGAACTGATTAAGGTGTATGAAATTACGCATGATGAACTCTCGGAAGTGGTCAATAAAAGTCGTTCTCAAATTACCAATACCTTAAGACTTTTGTCACTTTCTACTTATGTACAAAATAAACTCATTGATGGGGCTATTTCTCAAGGTCATGCTAAAATCTTGGTTGGTTTTGAAGAAGAAGATCAACAGCTTTTGGTTGACACGATAATTGGTCAGAAGCTAAGTGTACGAGAGAGTGAAGTTTTAGCTAAAAATAAAAAAAATAAAGATCAAGTTGAAGTTGCTCCTGAAAAAAAATTTAGTTTTATCGAAAATTATAAAAGTAGCTTAAAAGAAACGCTTCCTTTTTCCTTTAAAGTCAAAAATAATAGTTTAGAGATAAACTTTAAAAATGACAATGAAATTGAAAAGTTTTTAAAAATGTTACAAAAATAGACAGATTTTAACCCTGAAATTTGTCCCCTTCACAAATTTACCCACTGCCCATAATATAACCAAATATTAATCAAATTATTACATCAATCAAGATATAATACGCAAAATTTTTTGGAGGAGTTTGAATGCTTGACTTGAATCCCGGTTTGATGTTGTTCGTTCTTGTTGTTTTCTTCTCTCTTCTATTTTTGTTGAATCAAATGTTATTTCAACCATTACTTAAGTTTATGGATGATAGAGAGGCTACTATAGCACAAGATTTACAAAATGCTGAAGAGATGTCAGATAATAGTGATGGACTTAATGCAAAAGCAGATGCACTTTTAGCAGAAGCAAAAGCAGAAGCTAATGCAATCAGAGAGAAAGCTACGAATGAAGCGAAAGCTTTGGCAGAGAGTAAAATTGAGAGTAAAGTGAAAGAACTTGATGAAAATTACCAGACGTTTTTAACGGAACTTTCAGCTGATCAAGAGGAATTGAAAAAATCACTTTCCTCTGAGTTACCTCTTTTTAAAGAGAGTTTACAAACTAAATTCAGTAGCCTATAGGAGATGATGAATGAGAATTAAAAATATAGCTCTTATTGCAACGGTTCTTGTACCATCATTGGTATTGGCATCAGGTGCAGAGCATCATGATATTACGATGTTTAACTCGGACTTTTTCTATAGAGTTTTCAACTTTGCTATTTTTGCAGGTCTTTTATATTATCTTGCAGCACATCCAATCAAAGCTTTCTTTACAGGAAGAACAGAGGGAATTGCCAATCAGCTTAAAGAGATTGAAGAGAAGTTAGAAGCTTCTAAGAAAGATCGTTTGGCTGCTGAAGAGAATGTAGTAAAAGCTGAAGAAAAAGCTAAAGAGATTGTTATTGACGCAAACAACGAAGCTAAAATGTTGTCGGCAAACATTGCTGAGAAAAATGAGAATACACTTACACTTTTAGTAAAACAATCTGAAGAGAAAAAAGTTCTTGAGAGTAAAAAAGCTACCAGAGCAACTATTGATACTTTGTTAAACGATGGTTTTGAAAACAGTGACATTACTGTTGATGAAGCCAAAGTGGTTTCACTTATCTCGAAAAAGGTAGCATAATGGAAGAGTTAATTGCAAACAGATATGTAAATGCATTGGTAGAGGTTACTTCAGCTGAGCAGAGAGTCGCATTTTCAGAAGTTCTTTCTACAATAGCAGGACTTTTTGATGATGCAAACGTCTCAGAGATGTTAAGCTCTCCTTTGGTCTCAAAGGATCAAAAAACAGCATTTGTTGTAGATGGTTTAGGTGAAGGTTCTGATAAAAGTTTACAAAACTTTATTAAAATTATCGGTGAAAATGGTCGTTTAGATCTATTACCGACAATAGCTAGAAGATTAAATCAAGCTATTCAAAAAGAGAAAAATGAATATGAAGGTGTGGTGACAAGTTCAAACACATTGAGTGATGCAGAGCTTGCTGATCTTCAAACTTCATTAAAAACATACACTGGATCAATCATTAATTTAACGCAAGAGCAATCAGATCTTGATGGAATTAAAGTGTCGGTTGATGATTTGGGTATTGAGGTAAACTTTTCTAAGCAGAGAGTTAAAGAACAATTAATTGATTTTATTACAAAATCACTATAAAATAGTAATCTAAACGGAAGGAGTTGCAGTGGCAAACAAATTACAAGCAGACGAAATCTCTTCAATAATCAAAGAGAGAATCGGAAATTTTGAGATTGATGTTGATATCAACGAAGTTGGTAAAGTAGTAGGTGTTGCAGATGGTATTACATCTGTATATGGTCTTAATAATGTTATGGCCGGTGAGATCGTTGAGTTCGAAACCGGTGTTACAGGTATGGTACTTAACTTAGAAGAAGCAAGCGTAGGTATCGTTGTTCTTGGTTCAATGGAAGGAATCAGAGAAGGTATGAGCGTTAAAAGAAGTGGAGAACTTCTTAGAATCCCGGTTGGTGAAGCAATGGTTGGACGTGTAGTTAATCCTCTTGGTGAACCGGTAGACGGTAAAGGTCCAATTGAGACTACAGAGTCTATGCTTCTTGAAGATAAAGCACCGGGAATTATGGCTAGAAAATCAGTTCATGAGCCATTACAAACGGGTATTAAAGCGATTGATGCATTGGTACCGGTCGGTAGAGGTCAAAGAGAGCTTATCATTGGTGATAGACAAACGGGTAAAACTACTTTAGCAATTGATACCATTATCAATCAAAAAGGTCAAGATGTTACGTGTGTCTATGTAGCAATTGGTCAAAAACAATCAACCGTTGCATCTATTGTTAAAAAGTTTGAAGAAGCCGGTGCGATGGAGTATACAATCGTTGTTAATGCTTCTGCATCTGATTCTGCAGCATTCCAATTTTTAGCTCCATATGCAGGTGTAACATTGGCTGAGTATTTCATGAACTCTAGCAGACATGCTGTTATCTTCTATGATGATTTGACTAAACATGCTGTTGCTTACAGAGAGATGTCGTTGATTCTTAGAAGACCTCCGGGTAGAGAAGCCTATCCGGGTGATGTTTTCTATCTTCACTCAAGACTTCTTGAAAGAGCAGCAAAACTTTCAGATGCTAATGGTGCCGGTTCTATTACTGCATTCCCAATCATTGAAACTCAAGCCGGAGATGTTGCAGCGTATATTCCAACGAATGTAATTTCAATTACTGATGGACAGATTTTCCTTGAAACAGACCTATTTAACTCAGGTGTTAGACCGGCAATTAACGTTGGACTTTCAGTATCTAGAGTTGGTGGTGCTGCACAGATTAAAGCGACCAAGCAAGTTGCCGGTACATTAAGACTTGATCTTGCATCCTACAGAGAGCTTCAGGCATTTGCACAGTTTGCATCGGATCTTGATGAGCACAGTAGAAATCAACTTGAGCGTGGTGCAAGAATGGTTGAAGTACTTAAACAAGGACCTTATGCTCCAATTCCTATTGAAAAACAAGTTATTATGATTTTTGCAGGAACCAAAGGTTATCTTGATGATGTTGCTGTAGGTTCTGTAACGAAGTTTGAAGCTGAGTTATATCCATTTATGGATGCTAAATATGCTTCTATAGTTGACAGCATTAGAGAAAATAAAAAAATCACTGACGAGAATGAAGCTGATTTGAAAAACGCATTAGAAGATTTTAAAGAATCTTTTTCAGCATAAGGCTAAATTATGGCTAACTTAAAAGAGATAAAGCGTAAAATTTCGAGTGTCAAAGGTACTCAAAAGACAACGCGTGCGATGAAACTTGTTTCATCGGCTAAACTTAAAAGAGCTGAAGAGATAGCTAAACGTTCTAAAGTTTATGCAGCGAAGTTAACAGAGCTTTTGAGTGAAATTGCTCAAAAGATGCAACAAAACAATGCTGATGGGATTGACAATATTTTCTTCCAAGAAAATAAAAATCCTAAAAAGATTGATATTGTTTTTGTAACATCGGACAAGGGTCTTTGTGGTGGATTTAACTACCAAACCATTAAACGTGCTAACGAAGTTATGGCAGAGTATAAAAACTCTGATGTAGAGGTGCGTTTAAGTGGTGTTGGTAAAAAAGGTATTGCTTTCTTCAAATACAATCAAGTTGAGATGATCAATGAGATTGCTGACTTAAGTTCTAAACCGAATTATGAAGCATCAACTGAATTGATTTCAACATTGGTTGAAGATTATGTAGCTGGAAAAACAGACAAAATCATACTTATCCATAATGGATATGTCAACATGATTATGCAAAAAGTTTCTCAGCAACAACTTTTACCTGTTGATGTTTCAGCACTTGATTTAAGTAACTCTGTATCAATGTCAGAGATAGAGATTGAACCGGATGATAATGATGAATTGTTGGATGCGTTGGTGAAAAAATATGTTGAATACTCAATGTATTATGCACTACTTGATTCATTGGCTGCTGAGCATTCTGCTCGTATGCAAGCAATGGATTCAGCAACCAACAATGCTAAAGATATGGTGAAGAAGCTTTCAGTTAAATACAACAAAGCTAGACAAGAAGCGATTACTACTGAACTCATTGAGATTATCAGTGGTATGGAATCGATGAAATAAGAAGAGGAGAATAGATTTATGACAGGTAAAGTAGTACAGGTACTAGGTCCGGTTGTTGATGTTGATTTTACGGATTATCTTCCGGCAATTAATGAAGCATTAGAGACAACCATTGGTGAACAAAGATTGGTTTTAGAAGTTGCAGCACAGTTGGGTGATAACCGTGTAAGAACAATTGCAATGGATACAAGTGAAGGTTTGGTTAGAGGTCAAGAAGTTAGAGCAACCGGTGACTCTATTCAAGTTCCTGTTGGTGAAGAAGTTCTTGGAAGAATCTTCAACGTTGTAGGTGATACTGTTGATGATGGTCCGAAGTTTGTTGCTAAACAATATGCTTCAATTCACAGAGATCCACCACCATTTGAAGAGCAAAGTACTGCAACTGAAGTTTTTGAAACAGGTATCAAAGTAGTTGACCTTCTTGCTCCTTATAACAAAGGTGGTAAAGTTGGACTATTCGGTGGTGCCGGTGTTGGTAAAACCGTTATTATTATGGAACTTATTAACAACGTTGCATTAAAACACAGTGGTTACTCTGTATTTGCCGGTGTTGGTGAGAGAACACGTGAAGGTAATGACCTTTATTTCGAAATGGAAGAGTCTAACGTACTTGACAAAGTTGCACTGTGCTACGGTCAGATGAGTGAACCTCCTGGAGCAAGAAACAGAATTGCATTGACAGGTCTTACAATGGCTGAGTACTTTAGAGATGAAATGGGTCTTGATGTATTGATGTTTATTGACAACATCTTTAGATTTGCACAATCAGGTTCTGAAATGTCAGCACTTCTTGGTCGTATTCCATCAGCTGTTGGTTACCAACCGACATTAGCCTCTGAAATGGGTAAACTTCAAGAAAGAATTACCTCAACAACCAAAGGTTCAATTACTTCTGTTCAAGCAGTATATGTACCTGCAGATGACTTGACTGACCCGGCTCCTGCTTCTGTATTTGCTCACTTAGATGCAACAACAGTACTTAATCGATCTATTGCTGAAAAAGGTATTTATCCGGCAGTTGATCCACTTGACTCAACATCAAGAATGCTTGATCCACAAATTTTAGGTGAAGAACATTATAACATTGCACGTGGTGTACAATCGGTACTTCAAAAGTATAAAGACCTTCAAGACATTATTGCGATTCTTGGTATGGATGAGCTTTCAGAAGAAGATAAAAACATTGTTGAAAGAGCTAGAAAAATTGAAAAATTCCTTTCTCAGCCTTTCCACGTTGCTGAAGTATTTACAGGTAGCCCGGGTGTTTATGTTGAGCTTGCTGATACATTGGCAGGATTTAAAGGTCTTATTGAAGGTAAATACGACGACATGAACGAAGCTGCATTCTATATGGTTGGTAATATGGACGAAGCCATTGCTAAGAACGAGAAAATTCAAGCAAAAAACAAATAAGTCTAAAGGACAACTATGAAACTCCTTAAACTTGAGATTGTGACACCCGATGGTGTCATTTTCGACGATGAAGTAAAACAAGTTACCCTTCCGGGTAGCGAAGGTGAGTTTGGTGTATTGGCTGATCACGCTGCACTTGTTTCTCTTTTAGACACGGGTGTAATTACAATAGATAGACAAGACAACAAAGAAGTTTCTGTTGCTATCAATGGTGGTTACGTTAAAGTAGAAGAAGAGAAAACATTGTGTGTGGTTGATGGTGCTGTTGCACTTTCCGGAGAAGACACACATTTAGCACAAGCAATTGCAGAAGCTAAAGAGTTACTCGAAAGAGCTCAATCATCAAGTATGACTATTGCTGCAGCTGTTAGCAAAGTCGAAAATATCAAAAAAAGATAAGAACCCAGTTCAAACTCTTCTAATCTATTTTCCTAACCTTTTGGTTGGGAAAATGAGATAACTCTCATGTAAAAAATCAAATATTTCAATTCTTTTTTATTTTCAACTCTCTTCACTTTTTATTAAAGGTTTTATAGAGGACAAATATGATAATATTTTTCGAAATTATAAAAGGGAAGAATTAATGAAATTTATAAAAAATAGAATAGGGAATAGGGTTTAATTATGGGGATTTTTAGTAGTTTATTTGCTTATTTTGATAAGAGTTCTGCCATTACAATTTTTGTATTGTTTGTGCTCTCGATTTACCTTTTTTTTGTATTGTGGATTTTTATATATCGGTACTTTACTTTACGTAGTAAAATTTCGATAGAAGAGAGATCAATGAAAAAAATTTATATGGGACGTTCTAAAACTGTAGAAAAAGATTCACTTTTATTTACCTTTCTTTCTAAAGTACTGATTCCGAATAAAGCTATCTTCTCTGCAGCCATTAATTCTGCTGTAAAAAATGCTACAGGTGGGCTTACGGCACTTTCTATTATCGCTTCAACATCGCCGTTTATTGGATTATTTGGTACGGTTGTTGCTATTTTAGAGACATTTTCTTCATTGGGTACACAAAATGGTACATCAATTGCGATTGTTGCTCCGGCCATTTCAGAGGCATTGGTTGCGACTGCTGCCGGTATTGCTGTGGCAACATTTGCTTATTCTTTTCATTTGATTTTAAAAAGAAAAGCCTATGAGTTAAATCTTTTACTTGAGAGTCAATCAGATTTGATGCTCTCTCAAAAGGTACAATAATGTATCACTGGGATGAAGATCCTGACTTAAATATCACACCTTTAATCGATGTGATGTTGGTACTGATGGCTATTTTTATGATTACTATACCTGTGATGCACTATGAAGAGAAAATCAATCTTCCTGATGGTTCTCAAAAAGCTGCTGTGAGTGATGCAAAAGCATTAACGGTGCGTATTGACAAAGATTTAAATGTGTATTTTAAAGATGACACATTTACCTTGGATTCTTTTCCTGATGCCTTTCGATTACAAACAGGTGATTTAGATAAGAAACAAGTTGTTTTTATAAATGCTGATAAAGAGATTGCGTATGAGAATGTAATCTATTTGTTAAAGACGGTTAAGCAGAGTGATTTTACAAAAGTTTCACTCCTTACTCAGTAACTACACCAATTACTGCTACAATGATTGAGTTAAAAAAAGGTATAAATAGATGAATCGTGGAAAATTACTCTCTGGTATTGCAGCTCTTAGTATCTATTTGGGGTTAATTTTTCTAATTTTATTTTTTTACAATATTCATAAAACAAAAGCAAAAAATTATGTTGAAAAAAACTCGGATAGAGTTACGGTCACTTTGGTCAACAGTGATAAAACGGTTTTAAATAGAAGTGATGAAGTTTCAAATAAAAATAAACCAACACCCGTTGTTCCTCCTGCACCTTTGAGGCAACCTATAAAAAAAGAGGTTAAAGCAGAGCCGAAAAAAACAGAACGTACTTCAAAGGTTATTCCTAAACCAACGGTTGAACCTGAAACAGTACCTAAAAAAGTAGAGCCTAAAAAAATCATTCAGCCAAAAGAAGTTGTGCCCCCAAAAGTTATACCTAAAAAAGTAGAACCAAAAAAAGAGGCACCTAAAAAGGTTATAGAACCTAAAAAAGTGGAACCAAAAGAGACACCACCTAAAAAGACGCAAAGTGCACAAGACCTCTTTTCTTCAGTGAAGACAAAAGATGTGAGTACTCAACCGGTTAAAAAAGTACCAACACCGGTAACTGAAGAGAGTTCCATTAAACATAACTCTTCGATTACAGATAGAATTAAAAGTTCTCATCAAAGTGGAGCTGTTTCAAATGACAACCGTGAGAAGGGGGTTCAAAACGCCTATATTGCAAAAGTTAAGCGACATATGAATAATTGGGATGCAGCCAGTACACATAAAGGACAACGCGTAACCATTGATTTGACTATTTATAACAGTGGAAAGTTTAATTATAGAATCACCGGTGGTGGGTATGGAAACATAGAAAGTTCTCTTAGAGAATATTTGGATACTTTAAATAGAATAGGTTTAGGCAGACACAGTAAGTCAACACCCTATTCTATTCAAGTTTCATTCACTGTTAGATAAGTACCTGACCATAATAAATGACATATTTTAACGATAAGAAAAATGTGCAGGTACAAGACAGATTTTTGAAGTCCTAGCCTTAGCTAAGTCAAGAAAATCTAACGCAGTAGATATGCCTTTTTCTTATCGCCCGTAGGGTGAAATGATTTTGCCTCATATTTGCAATCAACTATCCTCGAATTAGCTAAGGCTAGTCCTTCGTCTAGTTGGTCACAAATCTAAGGCAAACTCATTTCATTAAAATATGTCATTTATTATGGTCAGGTACTTAAGCTTATTTTAGTTTTTTCTCAATCTTAGAAATCCTCTTTTTAGTCTTTATGACTGAATCTGGATTTAAAGAGATAGAGTCAATTCCCAACTCCACCAAATACTCAGCCACTTCAGGGTAATCTGATGGAGCTTGTCCACAAATTCCTACATATTTCCCTGCTCGTTTACACGCATCTATTGCATTCTTGAACTGTATCTTCATGGCTGGATTTCGTTCATCAAAAATAGAAGATACCAAATTACTGTCTCTATCAACCCCTAAAGTAAGTTGTGTTAAGTCATTGGAACCAATGCTAAAGCCATCAAAATCTTTGAGAAATTCATCAGCTAAAAGGACATTACTCGGCAGTTCACACATCACATAAATCTCTAAGCCATCTACGCCTTGTATTAGACCTTGTTCTCTCATAATGGCTAAAACTTTTCGACCCTCTTGGGGCGTGCGTACAAAGGGTAACATCAGTTTAACATTGGTCAGTCCCATGCTTTCTCGTACATATTTTAGGGCTTCACACTCCCATATAAAAGCATTTTTGTAACTTTCACTGTAATAACGACTCGCCCCTCTATAGCCAATCATTGGGTTCTCTTCAATGGGTTCAAATTTGGCTCCACCGACCATCTTTTTGTATTCATTCGATTTAAAGTCACTGGTTCGCACAATAACAGGTTTTGGGTAAAATGAGGCTGCTATCATTCCTACTCCTTCGGCGATATTTTTAATAAAAAAGTCTTTGGGGTCACTGTATCCACTGATGATTTTTTCTATCTCTTCTTTTTGTTCAACAGGCTTACCTAAATTTAGTGCCTCCAATGCTAAAGGATGAACTTTGATGTAGTTGTTGATAATAAACTCCATTCTTGCTAACCCCACTCCATCGTTAGGAATTTGGCTAAAAGAAAAGGCACGAGAGGGATTTCCGACATTAAGATAGATTTTAGTTTTTGTTTTTTCTTGACAGCTTAAGTCTATGGTTTCCGTTATAAATGGGATGTTCCCCTCATACACATATCCTTCATCACCTCTGGCACAATCACAGGTGACCTCAATGTCACTCTTTAAAACTTCCGTAGCATTGTGACAGCCCACAATAGCAGGAACGCCTATCTCTCTCGCAACAATAGCAGCATGACAAGTTTTACCCCCTCGATTGGTAATAACAGCAGAAGCTATTTTCATAACAGGTTCCCAATCGGGATCGGTAATATCGGTAACCAAAACTTCACCCTCTTTAAATTCGCAAATACCCTCTAAGTTTTTAATGACCCGCACTTTTCCACTACCGATTTTAGAACCAATGGCAATACCTTTGGTTAAGATGGGGTTATTGGTTTTTTCTAAAGCATATCGTTGTTCGATAAAATTATCTTTTTGACTTTGTACTGTTTCCGGTCTGGCTTGCACAATGTAGAGTTCACCATTTAGACCATCTTTTGCCCATTCAATGTCCATCGGTTGGTATTTACCGGCTTCTTTTGAGTAGTGTTCTTCTATCATGACGGCTTGTTTGGCTAGGGTAAGTATCTCTTCATCATTAATGGAAAAAGTATTTTTCTCTTTAGTTGTGGTTTCAATGTTAAGTGTATTTTTTCCTGAATTTTTATTGGCATAAATCATTTTAATATTTTTAGTACCAAGAGAACGTTTGATAATCGGCTGTTTACCCTCTTTTAGAGTGGGTTTAAAAACATAGAATTCATCGGGGTTGACCAATCCACCTACCACATTTTCACCCAATCCCCATGCTGAGGTAATGAGTACAGTTTTGTTAAATCCACTTTCAGTATCAATGGTAAACATCACCCCACTTGAAGCTTTGTCGGAACGAACCATTTTTTGAATACCGATCGAGAGTCCCACTTCAAAGTGCTTAAAGCCTCGTGACTCCCGGTAACTTACAGCTCGAGCTGTAAACAGTGAAGCAAAACAAAGTTTGATATGGTGAATCAGAGAACTCAGTCCTTGAACATTTAAAAAGGTATCTTGTTGTCCTGCAAAAGAGGCATCAGGCAAATCTTCAGCCGTGGCTGAACTTCTTACAGCTACATCAATCACTTGGTTGTTGTACTCTAATCCTAACTTGGTATACGCAGCCATAATCTCCTCTTTGAGGTCAGAGGGTAAGGGTGTAGAGAAGATAAGTTCTCTGATTTTTTGGGTTTTATTGTGCAATACACCAAGGTCAATGGTATCTACACCTTGAAGCAGGGCTTCTATTTGGTCTTGTATCCCCCCTTCTTGTAGAAGATAAAAGTATGCTTTAGCAGTAATTGCAAAGCCATTAGGAATATTTACTCCCAATGGAACAAGTTGTTGGTACATCTCACCTAAAGAAGCATTTTTACCACCAACCAAAGCAACATCATTATTTCGTATTTCATCAAAAAATTTTATGTATTTCATAATTTATCCTTTTTATAATCATAACACAAAAATGACAAAATATTTAGATAGAATTTTTTATAAAATTTTCTTGAATAATGGCATAAAAATCTAATCTTTTAGTATAATTCTCTTTTTGTAAAAAGATAAGTTTATAATAGTACAATTTTACTACTATTTATAGTTAGAATTATACATTTAATAATTAAGAAGGTTTCTTGCATTTTACAAGAAGTCAATATAAGGAAGATATATGAAATATATACTATTTTTTCTTTTAACCTTGAGTCTGTATTCGGATACAGGATTCGATGCTGTTTTAAGTATCGAAAAAGATGTTGCATCTAAAGCAACACTTTCATTGGTTGAAGATACGGCAAGTGCCGGCAGTACGGCAAACCATTCAAAGATGTTTAACTTATTGTTGACAGATTTGAAAATGAGTGGACATTTTAATGTTGATCAGCAGTTAAGACGAGCTCCTTTTGATGATGGAATATTGCCGGTTGAGTTGCATGACAGAGAGTACTTATTAAAGTACAGTTATGGAACTTCAGGAACAACATTAAAAATTAAATTGGTCAGGGTCTCAGATAATACAGTTCTTTTCCAAAACAATTACAGTGTTAATGTTTCTGCACGTTATCCATTCTTATCTCATAATGCTATAGTGGAGGTGAATAAAGTTTTAGGATATGAAGATATTTCATGGATGAAACGTAATATTCTTTTTTCTAAATATACAGGATCAAGAAAAAGTGAAATTTGGATTGCAGATTATACTTTATCGTTTTCTTCAATATTGGTACGTGGAGGGTTAAATTTATTTCCAAAATGGGCGAATTCTAATCAAAGTGCTTTTTATTACACCTCATATAATGGATCATTACCTACATTATTTCAGGTGAATATGAGTTCCGGTTCTCGTCAAAAAATAGTAAGTTCAGAAGGCATGTTGGTGGCATCTGATGTTAGCCAAGACGGTAGCAGAGTGTTATTAACTATGGCACCTGACGGTCAACCGGATATTTATGAGTTTTATGTAAATTCAGGTTCTAAAAAACGCTTAACAACATTTAGAGGTATTGATGTAAATGGAAAATATCTTGGTGATGAAAGTCAAATTGCATTCGTATCTGACAGAGTGGGAGGTGCAAATATCTATATTAAGTCTATAGGTTCAAATTCAGTTTCTAAAGCTGCACATCATGGGAATAACAACAGTTCTTGTGATGCTTCAGGACAAAATCTTCTCTATTCAGTTAGAGAGGGAAGTTCAAACAATATTTATTTAGGTTCTGCAAACAGTTCCTATGTAAGACCATTAACCAGTAATGGAAATAATCAATTACCACACTTTTCAATAGACGGGAAAGTGATACTTTATATTAAACAAAGTGGTGGATCTAACTCTATTGGTTATATGAACTTGGCAACAAAACAGAGTGCACTCTTCTCAATGCAGAGTGGAAAAATACAATCAATTGATTGGTAAAAAAATTATTAAAAGAGAATACATGACAAAAAGAATATTATTAGCAGCAACAACAATGGCGTTACTTATGAGTGGATGTGCTCAAAAAACAGTTTCTACAGGAGTAGATGCTACCGGAACAGAGTATGGAGAAGGAGATGGAACATTAGCTTATCAAAATGTTGATCCAAATGCAAATGGTGTTTATGGTGCAGGTAAAGGTACATACGATAACAGTACTGCTTATGCAAATGGAGGAGTAGAGAGTGTTTATTTTGATGTTGATCAATATACCATTACTTCTGAAAAATTGGCAATTATAGCGAACAATGCAAGTATGTTAAAAAATGACATTGCACAAGGTGCTAAGTTAAAGTTAGAAGGTCATTGTGATGCTACAGGTACAGATGAGTACAACTATGCATTGGGTTTAAGACGTGCTAATGCAGCAAAAGATGCTTTGGTAATGAAAGGTATTAATGCAGGAAGCATAAGCTTAGTAAGTATGGGTGAAAGTTCACCGGAGTGTTCAACGGGTACATCAAGCGATTGTTATTCTAAAAATAGACGTGTTGAATTTAAAGTTGTACAATAAAATTCAGTACAAGGAGACAAAAAATGTCAAGGTTTAAACAAATAACATTATTGGGGGTTTTAAGTACGGCTTCATTGCTATATGCTTATGAACCATCGGTATATGGTGCAGGCAATATCGAGAGTGCAACACCTTATGGTTTAACACAGACGGAACAAGCAGTATTAGAAAATAAAAAAACATTACAGATGCTTTACAATAAAGTGACAGAGCAACAACGAAAGATTGATGGGCTTACTACGATTATTGAAGGGCAAAATAAAGAAATTTTGGCACTTAAAGAGCAGTTAGCTATGGACAATGATGGCTCGGGACAAGGAGTACAAGACAATAATGAAACCTACTCCTTACTTTTAGAAATGGGTCAGGTTCTCGATAAAATTAACAGTACTTATGTCACAAAGGATGAATTAAAAAAAGCATTGGCAGGAAGTAGACCACAGGCAAGCCTTGGTTCCTCCGTAGGAGGTAACTCTGCCGATACCTATAGAAAAGGGGTTCAACTTTTTGCTAAACGTAGCTATCAAGCTGCAAAAGAGCATTTTGAAACGGTATTGTCCGACAATTATAAACCAGCAGCAACCAACTATTATCTAGGTGAAGTTGCATACTACACGCATCAGTATACTGATGCTGTAGCGTATTATAAAAAAAGTGCATCACTTTATGATAAAGCCGGTTACATGGATGTCCTTTATTTACATACAGCAATCTCATTAGATAAAAGTGGTGAGAAAGAACAGGCAAAAAGTTTTTATGAGCATGTTATCTCCACGTATCCAACCAAAAAGTCAGCCTCTATTGCAAAAAGTAGATTATCAAAATAATAGATTTTTTGCAAAATTCAATAAAAGTTGATGTGTCATAAAAAATTACTCCTTAAATTTTGTAGAAGTCTAATAAAATAAAATAGTATAAGTGACAATAAAGTTTGCTTTGCTATGATGTTGGAAATAATAATATAGGAGTCTTTATGACAATTACTAACGAAAATTGTGTAGTAGGTATTGAATACGAAGTAAAAGAAGCTGGAACAACTGACGTTGTTGACAGTAACAAAGGTTCGGGGCAACCTCTAGAATTTATTATGGGACAAGGACAGATTATTCCAGGTCTTGAAAATGCATTGTGTGGTATGAGCAAAGATGAGTCCGGGGACATTATGGTTCCGGCTATCGAAGCGTATGGTGAGTATAATGAAGAAGCACTTCAAACTCTTCCAATTGAGCAATTTGAAGGTGTTGAGCTTAAAGATGGGCTAACACTTTATGGTCAAGGAGAAGATGGTCAAACAGTTCAAGTAACGGTTAAATCATTTACTGATACTGATGTAAACATTGACTTTAACCATCCATTGGCCGGTAAAGATTTAATGTTCTCTGTAACAGTTTTATCTGCTAGAGAAGCAACAGCTGACGAAATCTCTTCAGGGGTAATTGGTGGTCACCAACCAGAAGGTGGATCTTGTGGTACAGGTTGTGGCTGTCACTAATTTTTAACCTATTTTACTCGATAGAACTTTTTAGTTTTATGGGGTAATTCTTTTTTTTCTTTAATATCCTCTCTTCTCTTTTACTCATTTTCTTAATTTTTACATAGCTTTTTGGTTATAATGAACTTTTTAGATTTTTATTATAAATTTTTTGTTTTAGAGATAAAAATGACAGTTTAAAAATTTATAATTACAGAGTAAAAGTGAATTGCATACAAAAAAGTTTGACTGTTCAGAAATCAGTATAATTGATATAAAGGAGCAAAAATGAGATTGAGATGGATAATGACTTTAGGGGCTATATTAACACTGTTTGGTCATAGTGCCACATTAGAAAGAAATGGATGGAACTTGATTGCTGTTTGTCAGGATATCAATCGTTCAGATGTTAATATGAGTAATATTTCTGAAATTCAGCGTCAGGATGGAGCCACCATATACGGTAGGGAATGGTCTGAGTACTCGAATCTAGATACTTTGGAAGCAGGGTATGCTTATTGGGTTAAAGGTGAATCTGGAATCCAATTTGAAAGTGGAGAGGCACAAGGTCTATTGGTTAAACCGTTAAAACGAAATGGATGGAGTCTCATTGGGGCATGTGAAGATATCGCTCAATCTGATATTGATATGAGTCAGTTTGAAGAGATTCAAAATCAAAATGGGAATACACTTTATACCGGTGTAAATGCTGGAGTTTCAAATCTTGATGGACTGGTCAATGGGTATGGTTATTGGGTTAAAGGGAGCCTGGGAACACCTTTTATCTCAAAAAAAGAGAGTATTGTAAAAGAACTACCTATACGAACGGAACCTTTATCAACCTATTTACAAAAGATGAAATTTGGTACAGAGGGAGATAATTTCTGGAAGAGCAGTACTACGGAACAACAAGCTTTAGTAGGTAACATTGTCACCGATATTTTAAATCGTCAATATATAGAGGCGCATACTAAAGCAAAAACACTCAATGGTGAACTCCTTAAAGTAGTAGATGGTGATAGCGCCTATTATGTTCTACATCTTGACTTGGAGCGTTTTAGTGATGAGAATTACCATGCATTGGGTGGTACTTATGTATTTAATCCTAAAGGTACAAACTCTGCTATTCAAGTTCCACACCCTGTTTTTGATACCAATACTGATAAAGAGGGGATAGAGACATATGTAGCCTTAAATAGTCGATATCTTCTTATCTCTGGAACACATCGAAAAAGCTCATTAACAGATAGTAGCTGTCAATCCTCCTATAAAGAGAGTGATGCTTCTCATAATACTGCACACTCTTTTTTTCATGTACATAAAGCAATCTCAACATTGGATAACAAAGCACTTTTTATAGAACTTCATGGATTTGGAAACACCACAAGAGAGACGATATGGAGTCAATGTGATGGTGGTCAGAATACTAAAATTATCAATATTAGTGAGGGTATTGATGACTTAAATAGTTCAAGCTTTATGCATCTTTTTCATGAGGAGATTACCAATAACAGCACTATAAAGAGTTGTATCTATAGCCCTGCCAATAACAGTGGTGCTGATGATATTTATACTTCATCACTTGGTGGAACGATGAATACGACAGCTAGGTTTACCAATGGTTCATCGAATGTTTGTAGTAGTGCAGCTTCAAACTCTTCACATCGATTTATTCATGTTGAACAGAGTTATGAGGTACGCAGTGAAGAGCGAGAAACGATTATCAATGCACTCAAAATTGCACTCGTTAAGTATAATCAAGTGGAGATAGCACACCGGTATGGCAAAGCAACACAACCTCCAAAAAATGGGTACTATTATTATGATGCTCCTGAAAATGCTATCGATGGGAATTTGAGTACATGGAACCATACGCAATGTACTGAAACAGAAAACTGGTGGCAATTAGAGTTACCAAAACTTTCTAAAGTAGCCAAAGTGGTTGTTTATAATCGTAGTGGACAAACAGCACGACTAAACGGAACAAAACTGTATCTTGGAACTCAAGAGTACAATGGTACTTTAATAGAAAGTAATGATATAGAGACATTGACCGGTTCAGGAGAAGCTCAAAGTTTTAACTACTCACCTATGAAAGAGGGGAACTATTTACTACTTAAAGGAGATGGAACGAATTGTCTTCATGTTGCTGAAGTTGAGGTTTATGGTGTTTTGTCAGATAGACCTGAGTTTAAAACTCATGAGAGTAACTATTTAATTCAAGGCACAACAGCCAATGGTACTGAAGTAGCAACTATTGAGGCTTTGGATTATCAAGGTGATAGTTTAATTTACTCTATTGTGGGCGATGTTCCCTTTACGATTGATAATAATGGAAATATTACGGTAAATGGCACACTAGGGGGAAAAGAGTATCACTTTGATGTGCTTGTGAGTGATGGAGTCAATAGTGCCTCAACACCAATAACTATTCAAGCAACGACAGCAAATGCTGTTGAAGAAGCACTTGTATCAGGTTCTGTTCTGAATGTTACCGAAGAGGAGCTAATTCAAGCAGCAAGAGATGAGATCAGTAGTTTAAAAGTAGGTAACTCTTTATTGTCTCAACTATACCAAAATGGTTCTATTTCGTATACTTCAGGAAATTATCACTCTCAACTTATTAATATGTATGGAGATGGCAGTAAAACATTCCCTATTTTATACGGGAATAAGAACAATGTATTGGCTATTGCAGGACAAAAAGAAGCGGGTAGGTTTTCTGTTTTTGCTTCTAATCCTCTCTACTTTTTCGATAGAGATGAAAACTTGGAGTATGAGTCCTATATGAAAAGAGTCTTTGTATGGTTGATTGGTGAAGAACCGATCGATATGAATCTTACGAACACTGACAAAACCGTTGCACTCTCTTTTGTAAGTGACAGTAGTGCTGTGGAGCGTTGGATAACAAAAAACTATCCAAACTGGAGTCTAAAAAGTTGTAATGATAAAGCTACTTTAGAGAGTTGTTATGGTGATGCTGATTTAATTCTTTTAGGTCGTTCAGGTACAGATGCTGATGCAGAAGCAATGCGTAGTGTACTACCAAAGATGCTAACTGCAGCCAAATCTATTTTATACGTACATGATAATTGGGGTCAAAACAGTTTGTCTCAAGTGGTTGCTGATCTGTTTGAATTTTCATTTCCATACGGAGGAAACTATTGGGCAAACGATGCAGCTTTATGGACAAATATTGAGGAGATGCAATTAGCTCTCTTTAATAGCTTTGGGTATGCATCGATAGATACCATGTTGACACATTTTCAAGATGGAGACTATAACTTTGACTGGAATCAGTGTACCGATGGTAACGGAGCTTTCGGTTCACAATATGATAAATGTGCTGATGTAGCAGGGTTAAATTCTGAGTTTCAAAAAGGTGCAACAAAAGTACGAGAGATGATGAATGGTTTAGATGGTAGTAAGAAAAATATTTTTTTATCGACTGGTTATCGTCTTCAAAAACTTTTGGTTTTAATTGGTGATAGGTTCCGACAGAGTGTTGCATACCCCATGGATAAAGCAACAACAGATGACAATGAGTTTATGAAAGCTTACTACAGTGACCATGCAGTTTATAATTATAGATTTATCAATCCTGTTCAAAAAGATATGGGAAATTTTAGCCGAAGTGACTTTTCTCATATTACTCCATACAGTAAAACAGTAAATTTGACCAGCAAAAAGAACTTCCGTTCAACAGGTGTCTATGCTCTCCCTGGGCAAACCATGCGTGTAACACGAAATGATAATTCGGCTGTTACAACCAAAGTTTTTATTAACTCTTTACGTTCAGGAGCAACCCATGAGTTTGAGAGCAATGGTTATAAGCGACCTAAGTTCCTGCAAACACCATCGTTTACGATAGGGTCAGGAGAGAGTATCGAACTTACCTCTCCTTATGGTGGTCCTGTGCATATTGCTTTTAATATCAATGATTTAGACGTCTCATTTACCTTTGAAAACATAGGAGAACACGCTTATTGGGCAAGTCCAGCCGATGATGATTCGTTTACCCAAAAACTTGATGCAGGAAATTTTGATTGGGCAGAGGTAGTGACTTCTGCATTTGAGGTTCACTCTACTTTAGATAAAATGCGTGAATCGGTAGCTGATGCTAAATGGGGCACAGCAGAGGCATTGGCAGCTGCAACCCAGCGTTATATGAGTAATTTTCCTCATGTTCTAGCAGGTTTTAAAGGTCCTGGAATTGATGTGGTAGAGGAGATTCATGACTTTGCAGCGACAAACAGTTTAACGATAGAAAATTTAGATTTGGTCAAACACATGAATGCTGACCAAGCAACTTGTGGTTATGGCTGTTCAGGAAACCCTTATGATGCCTATTGGGCATTTTCACCGATAGGTCACGGGGATGTACATGAATTGGGTCATGGTCTTGAAAAATCACGTTTTAAATTTGAAGGGTTTGAACTGCATGCAATTACGAATCCTTACTCTTATTATACCAAATCAAAATACAATGAGACCACGGGTGGTGAGCCTGATTGTCAAAACTTACCGTTTAAAGAGGTCTTTGAAAAGCTTCAATCCAGTGTAGCTGAAAGTAATTCAACTGAATATCTCAAAACTAATTTATGGGAAAGTTCAAATTGGTCACATCAAGTTTTAGTCACCATTCAAGCAATGATGCACACACAAAAAATGGGTAAACTTGATAATGGTTGGCACTTATTGGCACGACTGCATATTTTAGAGCGTGAGATAACCCAAGCCAAAGTTGATTGGGAAGCAAACAAAGCTTCACTTGGATTTGATTCTTATACACTTGATGAGTTTAATGCCATGAGAAACAATGACTGGTTGTTGGTCTCCTTCTCTTTTGCAAGTGGACTTGATTTCCGTGATTATTTAAGCATGATGGGCATAGAGTACAGTCAAAAAGCTTCTGATCAAGTGGCAAGTTTTAACTATACAGCTGTACCTAAAGCGTTCTTCGTCTCTACCCCAAATGGCTACTGTAAATCAGATGATACCTATGGAGCATTTTTAAGTAAGAGTACGTTGGATGTAGACGGGACAACAGGGTTCCCCTATTAAGATGGCAGGGAGTTTAGTTTCTCCCTTACCTTTGACTGTTTGCAAGTACAGCTTGAGCAGCCATAACAATTGGATAGGTCGTTGGTGCTGAGGTAAGCAGAGGCTGCGTTGCCACTTGTAGTGAAATCAGTGAATGTACGGTTAGCTTAGATTCTATGGCTAATCCGAGGATATTAATGATTTCTCCTGCTTCTTTATCTCCTATAACCTGACCACCTATAATCTGACCACTGCTTCGCATGGCAATGAGTTTTACCGATTGTTTTGAAGCATCAGGAATGGTTCCGGGATGTCGGTTCATACTTTCAAAAAATCCTGATACATAGTCAATATTTTCATCAGTTGCTCTTTGTTCTGTAACCCCTGCAGAGGCAAACACACGGTCACCTATCATGGTTGAGAAGATGGCAATGGTTCCATCAAACCCTTTCAGATGTTCTAATTTATAAAGAGAACCTCCTGCTATTCTAGCTTCTGATGCTGAAGTAGATGCTAACATTACTTTAGATGGATCTCTTGTAATAAAGTCTCTTCTTCCACAACAATCACCCACGGCAAAAATATCTTTATTTCTTGTTCTCATGTATTCATCAACCCAGATACCTTTATATCGAGCCAATTTAAGCCCTGCTTCTGCTGCTAGCCTAGTATTGGGTTCGTAGCCTGTTGCTAAAATAATGACATCAGCATCTAAAGTTGTTCCATCACAGAGTTCAACTCCTGTTGCCATTTCATCTTTGTGTGTTATATGATTTGCATGTTGCCCTAGAGCCAATTTAACTCCAAGGTTTTTGACAATCTCTTCTGCTTTAAGCGCCATATCTTCATCAAACGAGTCGGCCAATACATGACCACCACTTACAAGGATCACCTCTTTACCTTTACTTATAAGCTCTGTAGCCATCTCTACACCAATAAAACCAGCACCAATGACAATTATTTTTTGTCTGTTTTCTAAATAATTTTTAAGTTTTTCAACTTCATGATACTCTTTTCTGATGGTAAATACATTGTCAAGATTGATTGTATCTTGAAAGTTTTTATGTACAAAAGGGATTGAACCTGTAGCAAAAATAAGTTTATCAAAGTTGATGCTATGATTGAGTGCTGTTACCATTTTCTTTTCTATATCAACACCGGTAACCGTGTCTATAATTTTTTCAATTTTATCAGCAGCCGGGTTACCTCCACAAGCCATGGCATTTTTTTCTACAGAACCCAATGTTGTACCAAAAACATAGGGTATACCACAAGGGACTTGACTTTTTTCATAGGAACGTATAACCGTTATCTGTTTGTTTGGGTTATGTTGCATCGCTGTCATAGCAGCCACCATTCCGGCAGGTCCTGCACCTATTATCAATATATCTGTTGTGACTATATTTGTTTTTTTGTTTTTCACTTTTAATTTACCTTTATATTAAATTCTAATATCATGAGGTCATGATCCATTTCAATTTTGATATCACTATCAAGATAGCTTCGACCGATTTCTAATTTACTTTTGATACTTTTTAAGAGATGAAAATAGTATTTATCAAAGGGAAGAACAATTTTGGTAATTTGTTCTTTTTTAATAACTTTTTCAATGATTTTTATAGCGTGTTCATAATAAATTTTATTAATGCTTCTTTGTATTCTGTAGGATTGCATTAATTTTATATTCTTTATCCAAACCTCTTTTTCGATCTCTTTTAAAGTATTGTTCTGTTGAACATTTTTTATCTCATGTTGTAGTTTTTTTTCATATTTTAGTTCCTCTTTTTGAATGTTTATTTCGATATTTGGCTCATACTCTTGAAGGATGATTGAAATTTCATTATCGGGTATGTTATTGTCAAACTCTTTTTTATGTTTTGGGTCAATGAGATGGAGTATATGAATGGCACCTTTTAGATAAACATATTTATCTTCTTTGGCATGATTAAACGTTACACCATGCTGTGATATTGTAGGTTTCTCTCCCACATATTTTATATACATACATACTCCTTATTTAGAAAAAGTTCTCAATGTTTCAAAGGAACTTTTTATTAACTCTATCTTTTTTAAATTACAATTCAATAACAGTGTTTTTTAATCTTTATGAGATTTTTTGAAGGTTTTCAAATCCCGGAAGTATCTTTCCTTCAAGAAGCTCCAGACTGGCTCCACCACCGGTTGATATAAAGCTTATGTTCTCTTTTTCTCCAGCTTTATCAGCAGCACTGGCTGTATCGCCTCCACCAACAATACTGTAGGCATAAGTATCAGCAATGGCATGTGCTATCCTATAGGTGCCTTTTGAAAATCGATCAATCTCAAAAATTCCCATAGGTCCATTCCATACAATGGTATTTGACAGTCCAATCGCTTCTTCAAAAAGTTTAACAGTAGCCGGACCAATGTCTACAGCTGTAAACGTTTCTAAAATATCTTGAACAGGTACGATTTTGGTATCAATAGGGTGGTCAATATTGTCGGTAATAACGACATCAACAGGAAGATAGATATTCACTTTGGCTTGTTTTGCAGAGTTTAAAATTTTAAGAGCTTCTTCTAGATACTCATCTTCAACCAAAGAGTTTTGCATTTCATTGCCCAAGGCTTTTAAAAAGGTATTGCTCATGGCTCCTCCTATAATAATCTTATTGACTTTGGGAATAATATTGTTTAATAGGGTGATTTTAGAAGAGACCTTCGCCCCACCTATGACCAAACATACGGGTGCGACGGGTTTAAAGAGTGCTTTTGCAAAGGCATCTATCTCTCTTTTAAGTAAGAATCCTGCCACATTGGTCTGGACAAATTTTGTAATTCCTACCGTTGAACTATGCGCTCTATGACTGGTACCAAAGGCATCATTGACAAATATATCACATAGGGATGCCAACTCTTTGGAGAGTGTCTCATCATTATTGGTTTCACCCTCATAAAATCGTATATTTTCCAATAAAAAAATTTCACCTTCATTGCTTTCTAAAATACGATCTTTATGATTAATAAAATCTTCTATAAAGGTCACTTTTTTATTTAAAAGTCTTTCTACTCTTTTGATGATGTGTCTTAAAGAGAAGTCATCATTGGCTTTCCCTTTTGGTCGCCCTAAATGGGTGACCAAAACAATGGATTTGGCTTGATGGTCAATACAGTAATTAATGGTATGAAGTGCTTCTTTGATTCGTATATCATCGGTAATAACATGATGGGAATCCATAGGCACATTAAAATCAACTCTGATTAAAACGCGTTTGTCTTTTATATCTATCTGTTTTAACGATTGTACTTTTTGCATGAACTCTATATTGCTTAACATCATGATCCTTTTAAATTGTATACATTTTTTTATAGTATTGATCTGCCATTGAACCCGAGTCAAATTGAGACAATACATCATTCATAGAGTTTTTCATTAGATTGATCCATTTTTCTTGATCGTTATAATAGGTAGGGATAATCTCATTTTCAAGGATGTCCATCATGCTTTTATTGTCATTTTTATCTTGCTCTTCAATACTAAGGGAAGCATCGGCTCCTAAAATGGTGAAACTGTTAATTTTATCTTTACAAAACTCAGGGTGCCATCCATCAGCAATGGAGAAGTTAATGGCTCCATTCATGGCAGCAGTCATACCACTTGTTCCACTCGCTTCTCTGGTAATGCGTGGAGTATTGAGCCAAACATCACACCCTTTTTTTAAGGTCATTGAGAGTTCAAGTTCATAGCCAATTAATACGGCTATATTTTTAAAACCTCTAGCGATATAGGTAAGTTCATTAAAAATATTAATCGCATTGGTATCAAAAGGGTAAGGTTTTCCGGCCCAAATGATTTGTACAGGTTGTTTTGTGTTATTGATTAAGGTTTTAAATCTTTCAAAATCATATTTTAATAATCCAGGACGTTTATATTCAGCAAATCTTCTTGCCCATACAATGGTTAAAACATCATGATGAAACATTTTTCCTGTTTGATTGGCTACGGTATTAAAGAGTGCCCGTTTAAGGTGTTTTTTTCTAGCTATCAGTTCAGCATTATTATTTTCTTCCAATGCTTTTAACATGGATTTATCTGCCCAATAGCGTTTGTTTTGTGCATTGGTTATAGCAATAATTTTACAAATATTTTGATACTCATTCCACATACTGTTCGCTACTTTAGCATGTATTTCCGATACAGCATTAGCAATTTTTGCAACCCTTAATGCTCCAACAGTTAAACTAAAATTATCATCATATGTTTGTGTCAGTTCTCGTACTTTTTCTAAATCTATAGAGTTAAAAAATCCCATTTTCTGTAACAGATGTATGTCATGAATTTCATTTCCGGCAGCTTCCGGCGTATGGGTTGTAAATCGAATGCGCTCTTTTATGGCATTTAATTTTGGATATTTATGATAAAGTTCAAATGCCATAGGTAGGGCATGACCTTCATTCATGTGATAAATATCAACTTTATGATCCAGTGCTTCAAGTACTTTAACTCCTCCTATACCCAATACAATTTCTTGAGCGATTCTTGTCTCTTCATGGGTATCATAGAGTTTATGCGTAATGGTTCTTGATAAATAATCATTTTCTTCAACATCTGTTGACAATAAAATAAGGGGTGCTGAACCAAATGTTTCAGCAGGAAGCATAAAGGCTTTGACTGTAACAGGTTTACCATTCACTTGGACACTTACTTTAATATTTAAATCTTCTAAAAAATAGTAATGTTTTCGTCTAAACTCTATTTTTAAATTTCTATGTTCATCTCTGGCTTGATCGTAATAACCATAACTCCAAAGTATTCCCACACCGATGATGTTTTGTTTTAAATCATAAGCACTTCTCATGTGCGAACCTGCTAAAAATCCAAGTCCACCTGAATATATTTTTAGTGCTTGGTGTATGGCGAATTCCATTGAAAAATAGGCAATGGGTTTGCTATAATCTTTATGAAATGGGTATGGGTGTAGTGACATTTACTTAATTTCCTTGTATTTTAAAATTATTTTTATTATTTAAGAAAAACTTAAATAATAGAATAGCATAATTAAGTTTAACACTACTCTTATTTGCTGTCTATTATAAGGCAACATAATTAATTATAGTATAATTTGAAAAAAAAAAGGTTACAAGTCATGTCTATTGCTATTTTGACATCCGGTGGAGATTGTGCAGGTATGAATCCTGCTATCAAACATTTTGTAGATTACTGTTTTTATAAAAATATTCAACCCTATCTTATTTATGACGGATTAGAAGGTTTAATTGATGGGGATATAAAAAAAGCTTTTCATGCTGATGTGGCAGGAATCATGCATGAAGGAGGTACAAAAATACGGTCTTCACGCTCAAAACGGTTTTTTGAGTATGACTACCGAGAACAAGCCTATAACAATCTAAAAGAACATGGTATTGATAAATTGGTCATCTTGGGTGGCGATGGTTCCTTTAGAGCATTAGACCAGTTTTATAAAGATTTTTCTGTGCCGTTTGTGGGTATTCCTGCGACCATAGACAATGATATATTTGGAACCGATTATTGCCTTGGTGTGGATACGGCTTTAAATATGATACGGAGTGCAAGCGATGCCATAAGAGATACCTCAGCTTCATTTAAAAGAGGCTGTGTTATTGAAACGATGGGCAGAGATTGTGGCTATTTGGCTTTGGTTTCAGCCATAACTTGTGGTGCAGAAGTATGTATTATTCCTGAGTTGCCTTATAATTTAAAGAGTTTAGAAAAAAAATTAAAAAATCAGATGAAAAATGGACGACGCTATATTGTTGCTATTGTAGCCGAAGGAACCAAACAGACAAAAAATATTGTTAAGTGGCTCGAAGAGGATGTTGGTATTGAAACACGAGCTACCATATTAGGGCATACACAAAGGGGTGGAAACCCAACCGTACATGACAGACTGATGGCAATAGAGTTTGTAACGTATGCTGTAGATCAATTGTTAAATAATGATTTTAAAGAGGGAGTGGTGGTGGTCTATAAAGCGTCAAAATTTGAATTTGTTAGCATCGATTATGTCAATTCAAATAGATATCAAATAAAAAATCATTTAACCAATTTAGCTAAGAATATGATAGCGTAGATGTTTTAATTAGAGTATTTCAAAATGCATGATATATATACAATATTTTATGATTAAAAATTATTTTTTTATTATAATACACCAATGGAAACTCTATTATTAGCAATTTTTGCAACCATTTTTCTGGCAACACTGCTGAATATTATCTTTAAAAAATATAATATTTCGCATATCTTGGGATATATTTTTACAGGTACGATTATCTCTTATCTGTTTGATTTTAATACGCTTAAAATTGACTCTCTTAATTTGATTGGTGAATTTGGTATTGTTTTTTTGATGTTTACGATTGGTTTAGAACTGAGTTTTGAAAAAATCAAAAAGATGAAAGAGACACTGCTTATCAATGGGATGTTACAATTGATTTTGAGTGTGTTACTCTTTTTTCTTTTAGCCTTTTATCTTTTTAAATTAAATTTTCAAACTTCTCTTATTATTTCATTGGCATTTTCACTCTCTGCAACGGCAATTGTTTTACCTTATCTTAAAGAGTCTAAAGATATCTATACTCCTTATGGAAAAAAATCGGTAGGTATTCTGATTTTTCAAGATTTATCGGTCATTCCTATTTTGTTGTTGATGACTTTTTTATCTTATGGGAGTGAAGTTTCCATTGGAGAAGTGGTGGTTAAAACCATATTGGCAGTTATTTTTATTGTTGGGTTTATTTTATATGTTGGCGATAAAATTGTTGAAGCGATGTTAAAATTTGCTGCCACCACACAACTTGAAGAGATTTTTTTAGGTGCAATTTTAGCAATTGTGATAGGGATGTCCATTCTAACCCATGAGATAGGGTTTACTTATTCCTTAGGAGCATTTATTGCAGGAGTTTTGATTGCCGATACCAAATACAATATTAAAGTAGAATCGGATATTTTAAGTTATAAAGATTTGCTTTTAAGTATCTTCTTTTTTAGTGTGGGAACAAAGATTGATGTGTTCTATTTGCTTTCTAATTTTCATAAGATTTTTGTCGTATTTGTACTGGTTATGCTGGTTAAAACAGCTGTTATTTATTTGATTATAAGACGAAAATCAGATACCAATACGTCTATAAAAACAGCTCTTGCTTTGGGACAAGTAGGAGGGTTTGCTTTTGTGGTATTTGATATGGCATCTACCCATCACATGTTGAGTTCTGATTTAGAAAACTTTTTACTCATTACCACTTTTTTAACGATGATAGTCACTCCATTTATACTGAACAATATCTATAAACTCTCCTCTTATTTTGAAAAAGAGTTTTATGAGTCCGATGTCATTACACCGATCAATAAGAAAAATCATATTATTATCGTAGGATTTGGTACCTTAGGAAGGGCCGTAGCCAAAGAGCTTCATGCCAAAGGTATCGATTTTATTATTATCTCCGATAATTTAAAACATGTTCTTTTGGCACGAAGAATTAACTTTATGGCATATTTCGGACATCTTAATAAACTTCCTGTTCTAGAGTCGTTAAAAGTTGAAGAGAGTGCGAGTATTATAATAACGGTAAAGAGTGAACACATCAAAAGTTTGATAAGTAAAGCCGTAACAGATTATTATAGCGATGCAAATATTATTATAAAAGTCGATACAGATAAAGAACGACATCATTTTGAAGAGGTAAAAAATATTGATTTTATTGATTCAAACTATGAGTTGTCGTCTCGTCTTGTGGAACTTTCGTTAAAGCATTTGGATCGATGAAACTAACCAAATGCACGGAGTTGTTCGTAGGTTACTTTAAAAATTCTCTAACCCGTTGAATCTCATATTTTGAACCAAAATAGATCGGTGTTTTCTGATGAAACTCTGTACATTCGATATCAAGAATTCTTTGCTCTCCATCGATGGCTTCTCCATTGACCAACTCCATAATAAAGGCAATAGGGTACGCTTCAAAGAGGAGTTCCACTATCCCATTAGGATGGGATGTTGCTGCAGGTGAAGAGTAAATACCCCCTTTTTTAAAGAGTATTTGGTGGGTATCAAGGGTTAAGCTGTCACTAAATCGTAATCGGTAGCCTTCATCAAAAAAGCTTTTTATTAACGCTTTGTGTTTTGGACTCCATTGTGATTGAATACCGGATGTTGAGTTAATTTTACCTTTTTGTTCAAGTGCAAAAGAGTCTTTTTGTACCAATTCACCATGTTTGTAAGAGAAGAATTTAACACCTTCCTCCTTTGAGGCAAAAACTACTTGAAAGGTTGGTCCATAGGTAATGTAGATAGAAGCTTTTAATGATGCAGCATTAAATTCATTTTCATAGATGGCAAACATGGAACCGAGTGAAAAGTCAACATCTAAAAGTTCTATATTGTCAACAGCAACATAAGAGACAAGGTATTTCCCTTCACTGTTGATGGTACAAAATTGTTTTTTGTCTTTTCCCATAGCCCCTTTAACGCTTTTGACTTTTTCAAACTCACTCTCTATAATTCTTCTACAATGTTCATAAACATCATGGTGAATTGCTTCATCTGATTTTGTTGTATCTAAAAAATCTGTGCAACTTTGAAAAACATCTTTTTCTATATGTACTGCAATATTGGAGACGGCATTAAAGACTTCAATCATTTTATTTTACCTTAAAAATTTTATTTTTATGAAGCAATACTATAGTATAGCTAGACTTAATCCTGAATTGTAGTTGAAGTTTAAATCAAACAAATTTAAAAATGTTTCCTTAATCATAACCCCTTAAATCAATTTACTCTATAATTAATCTTTAACAATTAAGGAGCAATTATGAAAAAAATAATAATGAGTTTGGTTTTAGCCGGTGGTTTGGCTATGGCAGGAAGTTTTGCACAGGTTGGTTTGGGCTATTCTCAGGGTGACGAAGAGGGTAATTTTGCCACCGGTTTTGCAGGAATTAATGTGTTAGGAAACATTGGTTTGCGACTAGAATACACTAAAAATATTTCAGAACATGCTGAGTTTTCAAAAGAAGACATCAGTCGTTATGGATTGTTCGCAACGTATACATTGCCATTGACTTCTTCTTTTTCTATTACACCAAAAGCTGGTTTAACAAAAGCTGATGGAGATTTTACTGTTAAAGATACGGTACAGACTGTTTCAGATTCATCAACAGAGTTTACCTATGGTTTAGAAGCGAACTATCATTATAATGACAACATCGCACTTTTTGTGGGTTATACGGATTACGGTAAAGAATTTGATATTAATAGTATAGATACCAGTAAAATGGATACTAAAAATTATACTTTCGGTATTAAGTTAGATATATAACACTTTAATAGACTGCACAACAAAGATAGAGGGCTTGACTTTATAGGTCAAAAACTCTATCATACTTTATGAAAATACTCCTCCTAGAAGATGACCCGATATTAAGCGAAGTTATCGTAGAACATCTTGAATATTATAACTATAACGTCACGCCTGTTTTTAATGGCTTAGAAGCAGAAGAGCTGGTCTATAAAGAGAAGTTTGATTTACTGCTTTTGGATGTCAATGTTCCTTTACTTAATGGATTTGAACTGATTAAAGAGTTACGTGCTTCTAATAATTTGACCCCTGTTATCTTTATAACCTCCATGAACACGCCACAAAACGTTGAAAAAGGTTTTGCATTGGGGGCAGATGATTATCTTAAAAAACCTTTTGAGATGATAGAGTTAAAAGCCCGTATAGAGAACATCAGACGGCATTTTAAAATAGATGAATCATCGCTTATTCAGATTAAAGATGAGGTGCGTTACGATAGTGCTAAGTACTTGCTTTATTTGGGGGCCAAAGAGGAGAAACTCTCTAAAAAAGAGGGAGAGTTTTTAGCTTATTTTTTACATAATCGAGCCAAAGTTATCTCTAATGATGAGCTGATGGTCAATGTTTGGTCGTACGAGACATCCCCAACACCAGCCACCATTCGGACGTACATTAAGAACTTACGACGACTCTTAGGTGAAGAGACAATCACGACCATTCGAGGGGTGGGATATGTCTTTAATTAAAGAGGAGAAGCGAACACTTTTGCAGTTTCTTTTGCTCTATTTGAGTTCCTCTTTTATTCTTTTTGCCATTATTGCTTACCTATTTTATGAAAATGAGTACCGTTTTTTTTACGACAATACCCGTACCCAAATGCAGATGGATGCCAGTAGGCTTTCGTCTAAAATTATTCATGCTCATATGAGTGGTTCCAAGTTCTCTTTGGACTGGGTGGTAAACAATTTTACAGATAGAATAGGTTTTTATGATGCCCAAAATCAACCCATTATCTCGAACATAAAAGAGAAAATAGATTTTTCAAAACAGCTCTATCAAGAAGGCAACAAGATGATATTGGTAGACAAAAGCACCTTTGGGCATTTGGGGGTTGCAAGCATTGTTATCGAAAAAAACGGGGTGGCAACTTTTGTTAAAAACTTGCAACATCAGATACTTCTTTTTTTACTTTTTATTTATTGTATTCTTGCGATTGTGGGCTATTTTTTAGCCAAGCTTTTTATTAAACCCATACAGATGAAACGGATTCAACTGGACAATTTTATAAAAGACAGTACCCATGAACTCAACACCCCTGTAACAGCTTTGATGCTTTCAGTGAATGCTCCACATTTAGAACGTCCTAAAAATATTGAACGCATCAAATTGAGTGCCACGCGTATTTCTGACATACACAAAGATTTGACCTATTTGATGCTGGACTCTGAAAGTACCAAACCTAAAGAGCTTAATGAACTTTTTTTAAATGATGTCATTAAAGAGGAGCTGAGCTATTTGTCTTTGTTAGCAGAGAAAAAAAAGATACAACTTACCGTTCATTATGAAGATGAAATTCATTTCAAAATAGACAAAGAGAGTTTTGTTCGACTCATTCATAACTTGATTTCTAATGCGATTAAATACAACACTGTTGGTGGAGCCATAGACGTTGTTATTAAAGAGAATACCATTACGATTAAAGACACAGGAGTAGGCATTCCCAAAGAGCATCAATCTGAGATTTATGAACGGTTTTATCGAGCGACTCACCAAGTGGGTGGTTTTGGATTGGGTTTAAATATTGTCTATAAAGTGTGTAAAGCCTATAGTATTGGGATTGATTTTGAATCAAAAGTGGGTGAGGGGACGATATTTACATTAACCTTTTAATTTCTCCACACACTTTGCACACATAAAATCTTATACTTCCTTTAACAACAAATATTAAAGGATTTCAAAATGAAAAAATTACTTAAACTGGCATCACTCTTAACCTTAGGTCTCTTTTTTGTAGCATGTGGCGATGGTGCCTCTGAAGGCTTTACTAAAAGTGGTAAAGCCGGAAATTTGGCTGTAACGTACAGCTCTGCTAAACCATTGGTGGTTGGTGACAACCATATTGATATTAAAGTGACAAACAATGGTCAAGTGGTCAAAGGAGCTAAAGTAGAGATGAAAGTTTTTATGCCTGAAATGCCCGGTATGCCCTATATGGAAGATACACAAACCATGAGCGAAGTTGCCAACAAATACATTGGTAATATGAATTTTTCTATGGGTGGTACGTGGCAGGTGAAGATTTTTATTGAGAAAGATGGAAAGAAGTATAAGCATGCTAGTTCGGTGATACTTTAACGGGTTTTGTGGGTTTTATTTTGTGTGAATGAAGGGCAGAGACATGGCTCTTCCCCTACAGGTTCAATAGGTTAAAAAAATGTGTTTCACCTATGCGACTTGTAGGGGTCGTACCCATGTGTCGACCCGATGTTCGCATAAATAAGCATTCTAAATTAAATAAAAAAGGAGATAAAAATGAAAGCTCTATACACCCTATTACTCTTATCTCTGTCACTCCAAGCCCAAACCCTACAAGAAGTCATAGACTACAGCCTACAAAACAATTACCAACTTCAAATTCTCCAAGAGGAATCAGAAATAATTGACCGACAAGCAGAGATAGAGTCTACATGGTCTGACCCCATTTTAAAAGTAGGGATGAATGATATTCAATCTGACCACCCTCTGAGTAGAGATGTAGAGGCGATGCAAAATCAGTTTGTGGCTTTGTCTCAAAGCATCCCTCTCTCCAATAAACTGGAACTCTCTTCACAAATAGAAAAAGAGAAACAGAAGGTAGTAGAGAAGAAACAAGATATTTTAAAAGTAAACATTGCTTTTGGTATTCGTAAGGCGTTTATAGAGGCTAAAAATGCCCAAGATAATTTGAAAATTTTAGATAAGTATATCTCTTTTTTACAAACCCCAATGAGCTTAATCATTAGCCTTTCAGCTGTTGAGAAAAACTCTGTAGAGCAGTACATTAAAACGCAACTGCTTCAACAAAACTATAAACTTCAACGAGAAAACTGGTTGCAACGCATTGCCATAGCCAAAGAGGGTATAGAGCTGATAGGTAACTTGAAAGTAGAGAGTTTCTCTGATGAGGTAGCTTTGAAAAATTACCATTTACAATCACTTGATGCCTTACTCACCCAACTTGAAATACAGAGTCCTGAGCTTAAAAAGGTGGCTGTTTTAAAAGAGGTGGCAAACAAAGGCATAGAGTTAGCCACAGCCAAAGAACAAGCTGATATTACTGTGACAGGTGGGTACTATCAACGGTTTGACCGTAATGATTATGTCTCTGTTTCCGTGGCGTATCCTCTTTATATTCATGACAAACAGTCCAAACAAAAAGTTCAAGCGATGAAACGAGCGAATATTCAAGGCTTAACCTATGCTCAAACCAAAGTGCAGCTGGAACAGGGTTTGAAAATAACCCTACACGAATTAAAATCTTTGTATCAAGAGTTACGAATACTTCAAGAGAGTCACAACAAAATAGACCGATTGATTGCCAATGCTAAAGCAGCGTTGTCAAGTGGAGGCTCTTTGGTACATTATTATGAACTCTTTACACAGCAAACAAACAACCAACTAGCAGTGAACCAAAAACGATTGGCGATTGCATTGAGTGAGAATCAGATAGACCAACTATTAGGAGTGAGATAATGAAAAAAACAGTCCTTTTTTTAACGCTAGTAACACTTGCCCAAGCCGTAACGGTTGAGCAACTCTTTAATGTCAAAACCATTCAAGTGAAAAATCAAACTGTTGAGAACTCTAAAACCTATAACGGTTATGTACAGATAGCTGATGATAAAATCTATACCATTAGTTTGACCCAAGATGGGTTTATTCGTAATTTAACGGCTCCTAGTATTTACGACAAAGTGACCAAAGGTAAAAAGCTTTTTGAACTCTATAGCCCCGAGGTTTATAAGGCTCAAATTGAACTGCTTTCTGCAAAAAGAGTGAGTGCTTCATTGGCAAAAAATATTGAGACCAAACTGAAACTTTATGATGTGAGTGAGCGAAATATTCAAGCCATTAAAAAGAGTAATCAAGCTTCAAAATATCTACCTTTCTATTCGCCATACTCTGGAATCGTGGTAGAGAAACAAGTCACCGAAGGTTCTGCTGTAAAAAAAGGAATGGCTGTTTATAAAATTGCTGATTTATCCAGCGTGTGGGTGGTTGCTAAAGCGTATGAGGCAGACCGAGCATTTATACAAAAAGGTAGTAATGTTGAAGTGATGTTCAATGGTGACAAAGTGGTCTATAAAGCAAGCATAGATTTTATATACCCTTTGGTTGACCCTGTGAACAAGACCATTGATTTTAGAATAACACTTAAAAATAAAAATGGAAAGATTCAGCCCAACGCTTATGCGACCATCATATTAAAAAATCCAACGCAAAATAAATTAATTTTACCCAATACAGCTGTGGTGACCAAAGGGGCTAAACATTTGGTCTTTATTCCTAGCGAGTATGAGGGTGAATATAAAAGTAAAATGGTAGAAGCCAAACGCATTAACAGCCATGAGTTCGAGATAATCTCTGGGCTTAAAGAGGGTGCTGTGGTGGTTAATAACTCTCTGTTTTTATTGGATAGTGATGTGGTGATAAATGGGGAGGATTAAAGATTAAAGTGATATAACCATGAGAATAAAAGGATAAAAAATGGAATACCTAACACTTTTTTTAAACGCTGTTGTCGACCTAAGTAATGCCATGGCTCCCTACATCTTGTTTGGACTGCTTTTTGCAGGGATTTTACATGAGCTAGTACCTGATACTTTGGTGACCAAACATTTAGGCAAAGAGAACATTTGGTCTGTAGTAAAATCAACACTCTTTGGGATTCCTCTGCCTGTCTGTTCATGTGGGGTCATTCCTTTGGCTACGAGCATTAAAAAGTCTGGTGCTAGTAAAGGGGCGACACTTTCGTTTCTTATCTCAACACCCATTACAGGGGTAGACTCTATCTTAGCGACCTATGGAATATTTGGATGGATATTTACCCTTTATCGTGTCATTACCTCGATGCTTATTGCCATGATAGCAGGGATTTTAACCAATCTTTTTGACAAAGAAGAAGAGGTGGTAAAACCCAGGTTTTCAGCTGTGAACAACAAGAGTGTTTCAAGCTTTTCACCAACTTCATTTGCTGTTGCTTCAAGCCCAAAAGAGGTGACAAGTTGTTGTGTAACCCAGCCAGAGAAAAAAGGTTTTTCATTTGTATCTGCTGTGAAATATGCGTTTCTAACCCTTTTAGGTGACATTGCTAAACCGTTGTTTTGGGGTTTAATTATTGGGGCATTAATCACCGTGGCTATTCCTCAAAACTTAAGTGATATTTTGGTGCAGTACTCATGGCTCTCTTACCTTATTGTCATTGTTATTGCTGTTCCTATGTATGTGTGTGCCACAGCATCCTTGCCCATTGCAGCAGGGTTAATGCTCTCAGGCGTTAGTGCAGGGGCTGCCTTTGTCTTTTTATCGGCTGGTCCAGCGACCAATACCGTGACCATTGGTGTGGTAAAAAAGATGTTGGGTACGCGTTCACTTTATATTTACTTGGGAAGTATTGTTGTGGGGAGTGTTCTATTTGGTTTGGGGTTGGACTATCTCTTTTTAGCTTCAGAGATTGACCCTCAATCTTTGGTACATCTATATGAAGAGGTTGGAGTGATTTCTATGCTCTCTAGTGTTGTGTTGTGGGGATTTGTTGGGTGGTTTTTTGTGGAGCCTTATTTGAGAAATAGGATGAGATGAGTCGTTATGGGCAATTTTAAGCTTTTACTGTTTTAGGATATAATGATTTAAAAACAAGAAAGGTATAAAATGAAATGTATGATTTGTAAACATGGTGAAACCATTGATGGATTTACTACAGTGACTTTAGAGAAAAATGGGGCAACTATTGTATTTCAACAGGTACCTGCTTTGGTTTGTGACAATTGTGGTGAAAAATATGTAAAAGGTGAGGTAACTTCGGTTCTGCTAAAAAAGAGTCGAGAGATTCTAGCTAGTGGAGTAAAAGTAGATATTCGTGATTATCAATTGAATGTCGCGTAGGGTGCGATTGCCATCGCACCATCAATAAAAATTCGCATAAAATAAAATCTTTGCCGAAAGGCTTAATGAGTTTCCTTCGCTAATCTAACCTCTCCACACCCCCTACACAAAATAAAAGCTAAACTACTCCTAATACAACTAGGAGTTTACAATGATAGAATCTCTCATAAACTTTTCATGGAAAAACCGATTTTTAATCATCGCCACGACCATACTACTGCTTTTAGGGTCACTATGGGCTATTAAAGAGACACCTTTAGATGCTTTGCCTGATTTGACTCCTCCACAGATTATTGTCTCGGTGAAGTGGCAGGGGCAGTCTCCTCAGCTTATTGAAGACCAGATTATCTACCCATTGACCAATGCTCTAATGTCGGTGGCAGGAGCAAAGACGGTTCGGGCTTTTAGTTCGTTTGAGAACGCTTTGGTCTATGTTATTTTTGAAGAGGGGCATGATATTTACTTCTCTCGTGATAGGGTTGCCGAGAAGATTAATGAGCTGTTACCGACCTTTCCAAAAACAGCCCAAGTCAAGATGGGTCCTGATGCTACGGGGATTGGGTGGGTATATGAGTATGCTTTGACCTCTCAGACCAAAGACCTCTCGGAGCTTTATGATTTGCAGGAGTATTACTATAAATATGCACTTTTGGGTGTCAAAGGGGTGAGTGAGGTGGCGACCATTGGTGGGTTTGAGAAGAACTATCAAATCACACTGAATGAAGCGAAATTGGTCGAGCAAGAGTTGAGCATTCAAGAGGTCATTAAAGCCATAAAAACCAATAACGAAGACCGTGGGGGTCGGATTATTTTAGAGAATGGGTATGAGCAGATTATCCAAGCGACAGGTTATGCTAAATCGCACGAGGATTTGGGGAATATTGTCATTAAAAACCGTCAGGGAAATCCATTGAGGGTCTCTGATGTTGCCTCGGTTGACCTTGTGCCGTCCTACCGTCGTGGTATGGCAGATTTGAATGGTCAAGGTGAAGTGGTTGGGGGCATTGTGGTGGTGCGTTATAAAGAGAACGCTTACGCCGTGATTCAAGAGATAAAAGCAAAACTGGCAGACATTGCACTCGATGATGTGGAGTTGATAACCACCTATGACCGAAGTGACCTTATTACCAAAGCGATAGATACCTTGACCCATACACTGCTTGAAGAGTCGGCTGTGGTCTTGGTGATTGTCTTGCTTTTTTTGCTTCATTTTCGCTCGGCTTTGGTGATTATTATTACGCTTCCATTGACCATTGCGATTACTTTTCTATGGATGAAATGGGCAGGGGTAGAGTCCAATATTATGTCGCTTGGGGGAATCGCCATAGCCATTGGGGCGATGATAGACGCGTCGATTGTGATGGTGGAGAATGTGCATAAGAAAATACAAGCTTATGAGGGAGTGTTAGAGGGGCAAGAGCGAATCCAACTTATTTTAGATGCTTCTAAACAAGTAGGACGACCCATCTTTTTTGCTCTGATGCTCATCGTGGTTTCATTTTTGCCTATCTTTGCACTTTCAGGTCAAGAGGGGGCGTTGTTTAAACCTTTGGCGTATACCAAAACCTTTGCGATGTTAACAGGAGCGATGGTCTCAATTACGCTTGTGCCGATACTGATGGTCTATTTGGTGCGTGGAAAAATCTTGGATGAGCGACGCAACTGGTTAAACCGATTTTTTATTTGGCTCTATTCACCACTGCTCAAAGGGGCGTTATATTTGCGTTATGCTGTTCCGTTTGTGTTGGTGGGGTTGATGGCGTATGGGATCACTATTTACGGGCAACAGAAGTGGGAGTTTATGCCACCACTCAACGAGCAGACCTACATGTACATGCCTGTAACCCCGTATGGAATCGGGATAGATACAGCCAAAGAGCTGACCCAAAAAACCGATAAAATACTCAAAGAGAACTTTCCCGAAGTCGCCACCGTATTTGGAAAAGCAGGACGAGCCAACACAGCCACCGACCCAGCACCGTTGAGCATGATAGAGACGATTATCACCTTTAAGCCTCAAAGCGAATGGCGAGAGGGGATGACCTATGAAAAACTACTCAACGAGATGGAAGCAACCTTACAGATAAAAGGACTCACCAACTCTTGGACGTATCCTATCCGTGGGCGTATTGATATGTTGCTCTCGGGTATTCGTACCCCACTAGGCATCAAACTCTATGGAGACACGACCGAAGAGTTGACCCAATATGCCCAAGAGATAGAGCAACGGCTCAAAGGATACGGAGGAACACAATCGGTCTTTGCCGACAAAGCCAATAGTGGATACTACCTCAATATCGACCTAAATGATGCGAAAATAGCCGAATATGGCATCAATAAAAACCTAATCTTAGATACCATCTCCAATGGTGTGGGGGGTATGACAGTTGCGACTCTTTATGAGGGAATCAAACGCTACCCCATCTCGGTACGCTACGAACAGAGTCAACGAGCAGATGTGACCAGCATTGGAAAGATACGCATCA
>JAHJJU010000100.1 GCA_018822805.1 bacterium | reverse complement strand
TCGAGTCGGGTCGAGTCTCGTTCCCATCGCTCCTGCGTGGGAATGCATACAGGAGTTTTGTACTCTATTAGTTTTTACACTTACTTAGTAGTTGTAGCTCTCGTATGCGTATCCCACCGAGGACGGATGGGAACGAGTCAACTCGATTTGTTCCCATTCAAAACCATATCTAGCTCTTGAAATTGCATCCCGTATATAATGCCATAAGGTAATATTATAGGTTAAAATCAGTATTTTTTTTCCTTGAGAAGCTGAATCTGCGGCTCTTTGAGCAATTACAAGTGTTTTACCACTTCCTGCAACTCCTCTAAGTCTTTGGTGTTGATTTGGAGATTGAGCAATATGTCTTTTCTGCTCTTTTGATAAAACAATTTTTTGCCCTTGTTCTATTGCATGATATGGTGGTTTTAACCAAAAACGAATCTCATTAGCCCATTCCCTATCCATAAAATAGCTTTGTGAACGATTGACATCAGGAACTATCTTATCTATATTTTCTGAAGTTGTCATATCTCTTCCAAATACTAGACAATATTTTTCTTTAAAATTTGGTATAAAATTTTGAGCTTCTCTTGTTATTGAATTATGAAAATATAATCCAATTTTCAAAACAGCTATTCTTTTAAAGTTATCATCTATTGCATTAGCCAATCTTGGAATGTAAAGTAATAGATTTGATCTATATCTTTCAATTTGTCTTATTGGATTAGGAATGGATTGTTTTTGATGATTTTTATCTAATACATATGATTTATAATAAATTCCTTTTTGATTTGTTTTTTTATTATAAAACTCTTTTTCTTCTGTATTATATATTTTAAGATTCCAATCTTTAACTTCAAAAACCATCAAGCCAACTCTAGGTTGTAATATAACTACATCTGGTCTATCTCCGTTTAGATATGGTTGTATATATATTTCCCATTCTTTTGGTAAATAATTATCTAAATATTTTGCAAAATATAATTCACCTTCTGTAAGAGGATCTTTTAATTTTTCAATATCTTCCCATTTTGGATAAATTCTACTGTTTTGCAATTGATATTCCTATTTGTAGCTAACGGTTGAAGATAGCCAATAAATTGCCGCTAGGTAATTTATTGGCTACTCTGTTTTGTTGTACATTTAATCAGTACCATCTTTCATAATCATTTGAAATATTTGTATGTTTACTACCTTTTGAAGTATTACAAAATTCACATAATAATTGTAAGTTTGAAACATCATTTAATCCATATTTTGCTAACGGTACAATATGGTCTATATGATATTTATTTGAAATGTTTATAACACCTGATAAATCTTTTTTACAATAAGTACAAATTCCTCTATCTCTAAAAAATACTGCTTTTTCTGCCCATTTTGGTATATGTTTTCTTTTTAATGTAAGACTCTTTTGTTTTATTAATTCATCATCATTTATATCATCCGCATCTGATATTTCAAGTATCCCTGAGATATTTAAGTTAAATTCTCGTAGAAATTTTCTATTTAAAAATAAAATAAAAAAAGCTTCTTCTACCATTTGCTCTTTTAATTTTATATAAAAATCACTAAACTCTAGAAATTCTAAATATTTATACATTAAATCTTCACTATGCATTGAACTATTGTTATTTTGATACCATTCCTTAAAAGAAATATGTTTTATGTTATGATAATCGAGCGTATTATTTATCCAGAACTTTTTATTTAAAAGTTCATCAATTGTGAATTCTGAATAATTTTGATTTGATTCATAAAATAATCTATCAATGGTAAATTCAATAAACATATGTAAGTTACTATATTTTTGAAAAGGTTTTATAAAACTACTTATTTGACCATTTCCCCAAAAATCATCTAAGCTTCTTAAATGTCTAAACTCATCCTCCATAATTGCATTGCAAATATCTACAAAATAATATGTTTGATAGTAATCCATTTTAAATATGTCTTTTTCTTTCATATTACTCCTTAAAATTATAAATACACAGGATGTGTACAACGTTTAAAATGAGCCAATAAATTGCCCGAAGGGTAATTTATTGGCTCCACTGATTTGTTAGCTACCTTAATTAAAAGTTTCAGATTTTTTTTCTTCTAGTATATTAATAACCTCTTTTAAAGAAGAATAATCTCTCACTAAATCAAACTTACTTTTAACTAACGATATTTTTAAATCTTCATACTTAATTATTTCACGTGTGTTCAAGCGTTCAAGTTCTGACTGTAATTTAATAAGTAATGGCTCAATTGACTCAAATTCATCATCTGATAATTCTTGTGGTTTTGGTATTAGTATTTGAAGTGTTTCTGCGGTATAAATAATACGGTTTAACTCATTTATCAAATTTTGATTTTTTGCATATTTTTTTTGAAAATCGAGTGAGTTCTTTGAAACTTTATAAGAACACCAAGCAGCGATTGCTGCAAAAATTGTTGCAGATGTTGTAAGTATTAATGAGATATTTTCAATCATTCTTTTCAGCCTAATTTGTGCAATTTTTGTGTGCATATAAATCTAAACTATTTAAACATCGTTTGACTCTTTCATCACATTCTGTTTCTGAAATATCAGTTGTTATTTCAAGACAATTTTCTGAAAGCCTTTCAAAAGTAGTTGTATGAGTATCAAAGTAACGGTCTATGTCTGAAAAGAAAGATTCAATGTTATACTCAATTTCTTCTTGAGTCAATTCTTCTCTGAACGGTTGTGCAAGTGTAACACCATCGTATTGGTAATATGGTTGATATTTGTATATGGGCATAATTGTTCTCCTTGTAAGCTAACTATTTATTCAAGGAACATTATATCACTAACAGGATACATATTACTAAATAAAAGACTTAATAAATGTCTGTTATTTTATAAAAATATTACAAAATGACATATTTTTAACAAAATTAAATATTTTAAGTTAAAATACTTAAATAACAAATGTACTTTTTTTAGAGTTATATTCAATAAGAGGACAAAATGTTCTGTTATTTTTAGAAAAAACCATTAAAAGGACAAAAAGTTCCTTAAACGAAAGGTATTATTATGCAAGTTAAAAAGAAGTTATTAGATATTGTTCGAGATAAAGTTAGAGTTAAACACTATAGTCTCTCTACAGAAAGGACCTATATACATTGGATAAAACACTATATTTTTTATCATAATAAAAAGCATCCCATAAATATGGCAAAGTCTGAGATAGAACAGTTTTTAACTTATTTGGCAGTAGACAAAAAGGTCTCACCGACAACACAAAATCAGGCTTTTTCTGCTATGTTATTTTTATACAAAGAAGTTTTGGGTATTGATATGAGTTCTTGGAATATTCAAGCTCTTAGAGCTCAAGAGAGAAAACATATTCCAGTAGTTCTTACAAAAGATGAAGTGCAAAAAATTTTGACAAATCTAACCGATATTTATCAACTTATAGTCTATATCATGTATGGGTGTGGACTTCGTATGAGTGAAGCTCTGAATATTAGAGTAAAAGATATAGACTTTGGATTTGATAGAGTCTATATTTGGGATAGCAAGAGTCTAAAAGATAGAACTGTTCCTCTACCACAAAAAATAAAAGAACAACTAAAAGTTCAAGTAACAAAAGTAGAAGAAATTCATAAAAAGGATGTGGCTGATGGTTATGGAACGGTCTATATGCCTTATGCTTTAGAGAGAAAATATCCAAATGCTAAATTCGAGGTCAAGTGGCAGTTTCTTTTTCCTATGAAAAAAGTTTCAAAAGACCCTAGAAGTGAGGTGATACGCAGACACCATATTCATGAAAAAACTTTGGGGCGTAATATTAAAAAAGCTTCACAAGAAGCCAATATCCATAAACGAGTCACTTCACATATTTTTCGTCACTCCTATGCTACACATCTGCTTCAAAATGGTATAGATTTGCGTTCTATTCAAGAGTTATTGGGTCATAAAAGTGTAGAGACTACCATGATATATACTCATGTGGTGGCTGAAATGAATAAAGGGAAAGTTTTTAGTCCTTTGGATATGTAGAAGGAATATAGGAATACAAGGGGCAGGTAATAGTATTTAAAACTCAGACAAGGCAAAGAGCCTTGTCCAAAAGTAGGAGTCCAAGAGGACTACCCAACCATCGCCTCTAACTCATCTTTAGAAACTTTGTTGAAGTTCAAGTATTTATACACTTCATCACTCATCTCTGGTTTGATTTTATTTGGTACGATTTCCATGTACTCTTTTGCTGTTGGAATCTTACCTTTAAGTGCAACCACAGCTGCTAGTTCAGCAGAACCAAGATAGACTTGTGAACCTTTTCCTAGTCTGTTGTCAAAGTTTCTGGTACTTGTAGAGAATACCCATGCATTTTGTGCAACGGCAGCTTGGTTACCCATACAGAGTGAACAACCTGGAATCTCTGTTCTAGCTCCAGCCATACCAAATACAGAGTAGTAACCCTCTTCAGTTAGTGTTTTCTCATCCATTTTGGTTGGAGGACATACCCATAATTTAGTAGGTACAGCACCCTCACCTCTTAGAACTTCACCCAACGCTCTAAATAGACCGATGTTTGTCATACATGAACCAACAAATACCTCATCGATTTCAGTTCTAAGACCTGCTGCGTGAATTTCTGTTAATGTTTTAACATCATCTGGATCGTTTGGACAAGCAAGAATTGGCTCTTTGATTTGATCCATATCAATCTCGATAACAGCAGCATACTCAGCATCGCTATCAGCTTCTAATAACTCTGGGTTTGCAATCCACGCTTTCATTTTGTCAGCTCTTCTTTGAAGTGTTGCTTTATCTTCATAACCTTGTGCAATCAACTCTTCAATAAGAACGATATTAGACTCTAGGTACTCAATAATAGGCTCTTTGTTAAGCTTAACGGTACACGCAGCAGCTGATCTTTCAGCCGATGCATCAGAAAGCTCAAATGCTTGCTCACACTTGAGATCTTCAAGACCTTCAATTTCAAGAACACGTCCTGCAAAAATATTTTTCTTACCTTTTTTCTCAACCGTTAAAAGACCATCTTTAATCGCTTGGTGAGGAATGGCATTTACCATATCTCTAAGGGTAATACCCGGTTGCATCTCACCTTTAAATCTAACAAGAACAGACTCCGGCATGGTCAATGGCATCATACCTGTAACACCTGCAAAGGCAACCAAACCTGAACCTGCTGGGAAACTGATACCGATTGGGAAACGTGTATGGCTATCTCCACCTGTACCTACGGTATCCGGAAGACACATTCTGTTTAACCATGAGTGAATAACACCATCACCCGGTCTTAAAATGAAACCTTTTCTCTCTGTCCAAAATTTTGGAAGGGTATGTTGCAATTTAATATCGGCTGGTTTTGGGTAAGCAGCGGTATGACAGAATGATTGAAGTACAAAATCAGCACCAAAACTTAATGCTGCAAGCTCTTTAATCTCATCTCTAGTCATTGGTCCTGTGGTATCTTGGCTACCAACCGTTGTTGCTACCGGCTCACAGTAAACACCTGGTTTAACACCTTCGATTCCACATGCTTTACCCACCATTTTTTGTGCAAGAGTAAATCCTTTGCCATTGTCAGCAGGTTGTGAAGGCGTCATAAAGATATCACCGGCATCCATACCAAGAGCTTCTCTGGCTTTAGCTGTAAGACCTTTACCAATAATAAGTGGAATACGCCCACCGGCTCTCATTTCGTCTGGAAGCGTGTTTGGCTCAATGTTGAATTCTGAAACAACTTCTCCATTTTTCTCGATAATACCTGCAAATGGCTTAACGGTAATCACATCACCCGTCTCTAATGCATCTACCGGAGCTTGGATTGGAAGACATCCTGAATCTTCTGCTGTGTTAAAGAAGATTGGAGCAATAATTGAACCAATAACAACCCCACCCGTTCTTTTTCCAGGTATTCCCGGAATATCTCTACCCATGTGCCACTGAACAGAGTTAATACCTGATTTTCTTGATGAACCTGTACCAACAACATCACCAACATACGCTAATGGGTGACCTTGTTCTTTAAGTTTTGCCATTGTCTCAATAGGATTTTCCATCTTGCTTACAAGCATAGAATTCGCATGAAGTGGAATATCAGCTCTTGTGAATGCTTCAGATGCAGGAGATAAATCATCGGTATTGGTCTCACCCGGAATTTTGTAAACCGTTAAAGTAATCTCTTCCTCAAGTGCCGGTTTGTTGGTAAACCACTCACCATTTGCCCAAGACTCAATAACCTCTTTAGCCAAAGCATTACCTTCGTCCATCATTGATTTAACATCATTAAATGAATCATAAACAAGTAGCGTATTTTTAAGTTGCTCTGCAGCAGTTTGTGCCACTTTACCGTCAATTTTAAGTGCTGCAACTAAAGGTTGAACGTTAAATCCACCCAACATACTTCCTAAAATAGTACATGCTTCAACAGGAGTAATACTGTCACAAGTTACATTACCTTGTACAATGTCATTTAAATATGCTGCTTTTACATACGCTGCATCATCAACACCTGCCGGTACTTTCTCTGTAAAAAGTTCCATTGCATAGTCTGCATCTTCGATTGGACTTGCTTTTAATAACTCTACAAGTTGGGCTACCTGATCAGCTGTTAGTGCTAACGGTGGAACACCTAATTGGGCACGTTCTGCTGTGTGTGCTCTATAATCTGCTAGTAATGACATATATGTCTCCTATTAGTTAAAATAAATTTTGACATATTCTATACTAATAGAAATTATAATGTTACTTTAACGAACACTATTTACGAGTATTTAGAACTAATGTGTAGTGAGGTTACAGAGCTTTCGCATACGTATCTTTAACACAAATTCTCTACTGGACACTTTAATTCAGCATCAACACTGCCCGTAGATATTAACTTCAATATTCTTTCTAAGATAAGTACACTTTTATCAAGATTCTTATGACTCAATTTAACATAATCATTATTTTTAGAACATTGTAGTTTTATATCTTCCTTCGTCAAGAAGAAAAGGCTGTATGGCTCTTTTTCTTCTAATGCAAACTTATACCACTTTTTAATCTCAGACAACTGCCGGGTATTGAATATCCCGTCTTCGCTCTTACTGTTTTCTAAAATCCAAGAGTCTTGTAAACCCAAAAGAGGAGTTTTATGTATCTTATCTAGAGATCTACTAATAAGGTAAAGTATGGACTTGCTGTATGGTCCTACTCGATCAGCCAACTCCATTTCTTTGGTCAGCATATAGATGTGTATGTTTTTCTTTTCAAAAACTTCTTTTTTAAAAGCATACCTCATATGAATGTTACACTCTTGAATAGAAACCGTTGGTGCTAAAAGATGCATAGAGTTCAGCTTTAACTTTCGTTTAGCCAACTCTCTTAACCATGTAGTTGCTAAAAGTTGTGAACCGGCAGAGTGAGCAATGGCATGAATTTCAAATTCATACTCCTCCTCTCGTATAAGTTTTTCTAAATAATTGGTCAAAATGTACAACGCACCACTTATGGGTTCTTTCTCTTCAAAACCATAAATCTTTTTTTGATTGGCATTGATTGACTTCTCTTTTATCTCTCCCCAAATGGCACGTGTAGAGATATTTTTACTGTGATTCTCTATGGCTCTGTTTAAGGCCTCTTTCTCTTGCAATATAGTTTCATCACTAATATCCAATATTTTGTTTTCCATGGACTCTTGAAAAAATGTATCTATCGACTTCTTTATAGCCTCCAAATAACTGTACTGCCATGTTAAAAAGATAGGATAAATACCATTATGTAAAAAGTATGGAATTAAAACACGTATTTTGCTCATGTACTCTTTTTCATCTTCAAGTCCTCCTAAGGCATAAAGAGCAACTTTTTTATGCTCATCACATCTATCGAGCCATTTTTTGAGCTGTTCATAACAGATAATCTCTATAGATCGCTCTAGTTTTGTAACATAAACCATGGTATGTTTTGCCCGTCCATGACTGTTTAGAACCAAGGTGTGTTTATAGGCTTCTTCTTCACTTTTGGGTTTACTTATAATAGGATAAGGATAACTCAAAGCTTTTTTAATAGTTTTCGTTCCTTCCACCTGTTCATTGTTCACAGAAGAGAGTGAAAGATTTGAAAATGCTGTTGAAGTTCCTCCCATCTCAACAGGTACACCCATCACAGCAACCCAAGCATCTAAACTATTGGCTAGCCAATCTTTATAAGTTAAGACGGCAAAACCACAATTTCCCCATCTTTGTCCCCATGAGTTTTGAACGATAAATCCATGCCGTGTATAACCTATAATAACAAATGCATGGTTCCCTTTTGGAAAAGCATCATAGGGTATGTGAGGAATATCGCTATTTATGTCCTTTATTTCATGAAAATCTTGATCAAGAAGTTCCCACCAACCATCATGCACAACAGCCGACACATACAAAGCGCCTACTTCACAAAGGGCTGACTGCATATCGTTAATGGACTTTTTTTCAACACGATAATAGGCTCCTAGGGGTTTTTCTATAGACTCTTTTTCCCACCCTTCTTGAGGTTCATCCATATCGTTATCCCAACATGCTTTGGAACAGACACCGTGTTTATGCCACCCTTTCATGGCACCACGGCAACTTGAGCCTTCATAATCTTCTCCATCCCACTCATCATAAATACGTGCCAAATTATAGAGCATTTTAGAACTTACTTGTTGACTGTTGACCACCAAAGGATTCTCAAGAAAATTTTTATAATCTTTTAGAATCTTTTTCTTCCAAATCAAGTAATTAATAACAGCAGCCAAAGCATACCCCGAACAAGACCCCTCTTCTCCTTGATCAAGCACCAGCTCATCAGCTCGGTAACACTTAATAATCTCATCTATATCCGTAACATTAGGATAAGATTCTGCTAACGATTTTAAGACAGGTCTATACGTTCTATCTCTTAAATCTAACCTATCTTTTCTAACATCAAGTAATTTACCTTTATACTCTTTTTGTCCCATCTTTTTCCCTTTATATCACTTAGATTTCAAACGGTTTAGCATTATCAAATACAGGGTTTTCTTTACCTGAAGGAAAAAGATTTGGTGTTTGAACCGTTGGTAGAAAATCTAATGCCACCACCTTCTCTTTAACTTTCTCAAAAAATTCAGCATAGTTACCTGAAAACTTTCCATTGTTCCATACCTCTTTGAGCTTTTCTGTAAAGACACTATTTTTAGCAAAGGTCATCGTATAGGAGACTTGTGGGTCTTGACAAGCAGCAAAAAGTTTTACCGAAGCTTTTACATCTTTATCCGATACCCATGCGACCTGTTCTTCTAATTCACGATAAAAGTCTTGATTTTTAATATAAACCTCTTTAGCTACTGCATAAGAGAGCAATTTTTTCTTAAAGATTTTACTCTCCTCCTGCGTTGTAAAAGAAATAGGTACTTTAGAAACGGTACCACTATGACAACTGTCTGAAAGTATAAAGATTCTTACTCCTTCATCAAAGAGTGTCCAAAAATATTTTAACTCATCATCCAAAAGTTGCCCATTATAGAGACACCATGTTTCATCAAGACGATCATCCTCTTCATCACCACTTCGATCTAAAACAAAACCTCCATGACCGGAATAGGTTAAAAGCAACATGTCTCCGGAGGTCAACTCCTCACTGGCTAACGTTATTGTTGCTTTAACAGCTTCTCGTGTTGCATTTTCACTCAACAGTAAAAAAGAAGATTTAAAATTTTGAGAGAGTGCTATGGTTTGCATGTCCAGAGCATCTTGTTCACAAGTATCTAAAAGTGTCACCCGAGAACTGTAATGTTCCGTACTTACACGATTTAAACCTATATGTATGGATATACCTCTCTTCATCCTCTACTCCTTTTTAATTTATGGTATAGCAGCTCAACTTAAACAGTTATCACTCTAGAGTAAAATATCTCTTTGACCTTTATTATTGGGTGCCGACAATACACCCATTTCTTGAAGTTGCTCTATAATATTGGCTGAACGATTATAACCGATTTGAAGTTTTCGTTGCAGGTAAGAAATAGATGTTTTTTTATCGGTCAAAATAATCTCTTTGGCTTGGTCATAAAGCTCATCAAGATCGCCCATAACACCAACACCTACCAATGATGCACCTTCCTCTTTTACCAAATAGCGTTCATCGTAGTCAGGAGCTCTTTGCTCTTTTAAAAACTCAACTATCTCTTCTATCTCTTCTTCCGAGTTCCACGGAGCATGAATTCTCACCAGTCCATTTGTACCCGGAGGTGTAAAGAGTGCATCCCCTTTTCCTAAAAGACTATCAGCACCTAAAGCATCTAAAATAACTTTTGAGTCGATTCTCTGTCCCACTCGATAAGAAAGTCTTGAAGGAAGATTCGCTTTAATAAGTCCGGTTACCACATCAACACTTGGTCGTTGTGTTGCTACAATTAAATGAATACCCGAAGCTCTTGCCATCTGTGCTAAACGTGCAATAGAATACTCCACATCTTTACCACCATTCATCATCAAATCAGCCAATTCATCAATCACCACAACAATAAACGGCATGGTCTCTTTACCCTTCTTTTTCATCTTCTCGTTATAGTTATCAATGTTTTTAGTTCGGCTCTCTGCCATCAGTTTATACCGTCTCTCCATCTCTGCTACCATATTGGACAAAGCAGCTATCGCTTTTGCAGCATCAGTAATAACAGGTGTAATCAGATGAGGTATATCATTATAGATAGAAAACTCCAACATTTTAGGGTCTATTAACATCAACTTCAGATGATCGGGATCGTTTCTATAAAGTAAAGACAAAATCATGGCATTAATTCCAACTGATTTTCCGGAACCTGTGGTACCGGCAATCAATAAATGGGGAAGCCTTTTCAAATCGGTAATAAATGGATTACCAACAATATCTTTTCCCAAAGCAATGGTCAAAGGCGATTTAGAAGTTGTAAAAATTTCACTCTCTAAAATGTCACGAAGGTAGATGGTATCAAAACTGTCATTGGGTATCTCTATACCGATAACATCACGCCCGGGGATGGGTGCTTGAATACGAATGGTTTCAGCACAAAGTGCCATGGCTAAATCATCTTGTAATGAAAGAATCTTAGAGACTTTAATATTGGCTGCCGGTTTAAATTCAAAGGTTGTAACCAAAGGTCCCGAGTAGATGTCCATCACTTCACCCGTGATTTTAAACTGCCCAAGCTTCTCTAAAAGCTCATGGACTTTTCGGTCAATCTCAACTTCGTTTATTTTTCGCTTCTCCTTTGGTGCATCTGCTAAAAAATCCAAATACGGTAAAATAAAATCTTCCGGTTCTTCCAACTCACCTTTTTCAAGCTCATCCATAAGCTGACGATTTTGATCCAACTCTTCTTTTATATTAATGGATGACAAAGGCAACGCTTCTTCAATAGCTTCAACTTCTTGTTCTACAGGTTCATCATCAACTATAGGTGTATAACGAGACTCATCCAATGAAGTTTTAATATTCCCGATATCCTCTAATGGACGATCCTCAAGCATATTCTCTTCTTCATTGTTATTATTAATAAGGGGTATTTTTTTATTATCTTGTACTGTCGATTTTTTATGTATGATTTTCTTTAAAGTTTTCTGTTTAACCGTTTGATTTGGACTTTTTTTTCTAATTCGTCTTTGTGCCACAATGGTGGTCATGGTATCTGTACTCTTTTTATCAAAAAATGGATTTTCTATTTTAGAAATCAGCAGTTTTACCTTTTCAAAAATAACCTTTTGATACTGCATAAATGTTTTATGCAACAGAGCAACATTTGGAATTTCATCTAAAATCAGTACCAAGGCAATCATACTTGAAAGTAGCCACAACAACCATAAACCGGCTTTACCAATAAAAGGATTTAAAAAATCATACAAACTAAGACCGATACTCCCACTTTCATAAATGTTTATTACTAAAGTTTGTAGTATAATAAATGATATTAAAAGCATCAGCCAACCGGCATAAAATTCTACATCTTTTAATAATTTTTTGTTTTTATAAATACGATATAAAGGATAAATAAATATAAGTAAATCAACATACGCCAAATAGCCAAACAATTTAATATTGGTCTCTCCGAAGACTTTACCAATATGTCCCACCATCTCTGTAGAGTGAAAAATTGTTGAAAAAGCACCATATAAAAAGAGTATAAAAACTATAATAATAAATATATGCACTAAAACTCCTAAAAAATTTAAAAATTATAGCATTTTTTTACGCAAAAATCCCAAAAATCAAGTGTTTTAAACTGTTTTAAACATTTTTTCAGAGAAATCCTTGTTATTTTAAAAAAAAAATTGTAGAATTGGCGATACATATTTTAACAAAGGATGATTTAATGAAAAAAGCAGAGTTTATTGATGCAGTGGCAGCAAAGTCAGGTTTATCTAAAAAAGATGCTAATGAGGCAGTGTCAGCAGTTTTAGAAACTATTACTGAAGCATTAAAAGATGGGAAGACAGTTAGCTTTATTGGTTTTGGTTCATTCTCTACGGTAGAGAGAGCTGCAAGAGAAGCAAGAGTGCCTTTAACCGGTAAAGTAGTTACTATTCCGGCAAGAAAAGCTGTTAAATTTAAAGTTGGTAAATCTTTAAAAGATACAGTAGCATAATTTAACATTTATTTAAGTTTCATAACTGTATACTTGCATTCCAATTTAACATAGCTAAAAATGTTTTGTTGGAAATGTGCCACAGTGATGGAACTGGTAGACTTGGTAGACTCAAAATCTTCTGCCTTAGGGCGTGTCGGTTCGAATCCGACCTGTGGTACCACTTATTAATTTTAATCTTCCATAAATTTTATAAACTTCATAGATATTTTGATATAATCTTTTTCCAAAATTAAACAATTTTCTAATTCCTATCTTAATTGATAGGAATGAACATACTTAAGAAAAAGGTACTCCATGCAAAATCGTAAACTGGTCGTTGCTATAACAGGTGCATCGGGTATAGAATTAGGAAAAAAATTTATCCAATACTTACCAAAAGAAATTGAAGTACATCTCATAACCTCCAATAATGCTCTCACTGTTAAACATTTTGAAAATCAAAACATTACCCTGCATGACAACTCAAACATTGCAGCCTCCATTGCATCGGGTTCTTTTCAAGTAGACAGCACTGTTGTTATTCCTTGCAGTATGAATACCCTTGCAAAAATATCTTGTGGTATTGCTGACAATCTGGTCACCCGAGCTGCAGCTGTTGCCATTAAAGAGCATAAAAAACTCCTTTTAGCCCCTAGAGAAATGCCATTTTCTGCCATAGCATTAGAAAATATGGAGAAATTGGCAAAACTAAATGTTATAATTGCACCTCCGGTTATGGGGTATTACTCCCAATCACAGACCATAGAAGATATGGAACGATTTCTCATAGGTAAATGGTATGATGTACTGGGCATAGAAAATGATTTATATGAAAGATGGAACTAAAAAATGAAAATGACAACAAGACGTGCAATTTATCCAGGGACTTTTGACCCCATTACCAATGGACATTTAGACATAATCAAACGTGCTTGTGCCATGTTCGATGAAATTATTGTGGCCGTTGCGTACAACGAAGCCAAAAAACCAATGTTTTCACTCGATGAACGTATAAATATGGTAACTAAAGTTACAAAAGACTTTCCAAAAATTAAAGTGGTTCGATTTCATTCATTATTGGTCAACTTGTCTAATGAACTGGATGCCAATATTATTATAAGAGGGCTTCGTGCTGTTAGTGACTTTGAATATGAACTGCAAATGGGTTATGCCAATGCATCGCTAAAAAAAGAGCTGGAAACCGTCTATCTTATGCCCAGTCTTCAAAATGCGTTTATCAGTTCCTCTGTTGTGCGTTCTATTTTACCTTTTAATGGGAAAATAGACCACCTTGTACCTGAAATAATATTAAATGATATAATGAGTAAATCTTAATGTATGTACTGTTTGAAGGTATCGATACCTGTGGTAAAACCACACAAATAGAGCTAATTGCCCAAAACTTTGACAATGTCATCGTTACCAAAGAGCCCGGTGGAACAGAGTTTGGAAAATATGCCAGAGCAATTTTGCTTCAAGATTCATTGGCTTCAAAACGGGCTGAACTTCTCCTCTTTTTAGCCGATCGAGCTGAACATTATGCCCAAATAGTTAAACCCAACAGAGATAAACTGATTATCTCTGACCGAGGTTTTTTATCGGGTATCGGTTACGCCCTAGCCAATGGTGATTTTGACTTTGAACATCTGGTTGAACTGAACAAGTTTGCACTTGAAGAGCATTTACCTGATTTAATCATTCTGTTTGAGACCAATATGGAAACACTAAAAGAGCGAACTGGAGCAGAAGAGAAAACCCTTGATGGAATTGAACTACGTGGCTTAAAGTATCTGATGTCTGTACAAGAACATATGCATGAGAGTTTAGAAAAGTTGAACATTGATTATCTGCTTATTGATGCTACTCAAAAGATAGAGATGATAAAAGAAAAAATTGAAACAAAAATAAAGGAAATACTATGATAAACGCACTTCGAGGTATGAAAGACCTAACTTTTGAGGAGAGTGAACGATTTGTGCATATCGTTACAACGGCTATTGGTATATCTAAAAAGTATGGATACAGTTATATAGAAACACCTATTTTAGAAGAGACCAAACTTTTTAAACGCTCTGTAGGTGAAAGCTCGGACATTGTTGGTAAAGAGATGTATCAGTTTATGGACAAAGGGGACAATGATGTCTGTATGCGTCCTGAAGGTACAGCCGGTGTGGTGCGTTCTTTTATACAAGCCAAACTTGACAGACGACAAAATGAAAAGTTTAAATTCTACTACTATGGTCCAATGTTTCGTTATGAACGACCACAAAAAGGACGTCTAAGAGAGTTTCATCAGTTTGGGTGTGAGAGTTTTGGTGAGGCTTCTGTTTATGAAGACTTTACCATTATTCAAATGATTGGTGACATCTTTAAAGCCTTAGGTATCGGTTATACACTGCAAATTAACTCACTAGGCTGTCCTACCTGTATGCCTCCTTATCGTCAAAAACTTATAGGGTTTTTAACCGAATGTAAAGAGGAACTCTGTGAAGATTGTAACCGACGAATTGATACCAATCCTATTCGTGTGCTTGATTGTAAAAATGAAAAATGCCAATCACTTTTGATTGATTCTCCTAAACTGCTTCAAAACTTATGTAATGAGTGTGACAGTGATTTCAAAAAACTTAAAACCCTGCTTGACAAGTCAAACATCGCTTATGAAGTAGACAGCAACTTGGTACGTGGTCTTGATTACTACAGTAAAACAGCCTTTGAATTTGTCTCAAATGAAATAGGTTCTCAATCGGCCATTGCCGGTGGTGGACGTTATGACAAACTGGTAGAGTTCCTTGATGGTAAAGCAACGCCTGCTGTTGGTTTTGCACTGGGGATTGAACGTATTATGGAACTGGTAAAAATGCCGAAAACTGAGCGTGAAGGCTACTACTTAGGAGTAATGGAAGAAGAGAACATTGATGCCTTATTTCCATTGGCTTCTAAAAAAAGAGTTGCCCAAAAAGTGACCGTTGAGTATGAACCAAAGAAACTCAAAGCACACCTTAAAGGTGCTGACAAAGTAAATGCCCGATATTGTGCTGTTATTGGTGAGGATGAAATGAAAAATGGTACAATTTGGATTAAAGATTTAGTAGAAAAAGAAGAAAGCATTATTAACCAAAGTGATTTTTAAAGGAAAAGAATGAAATTAGGTGTAAATATTGATCATATTGCTGTATTAAGAGAAGCTCGAATGGTGGCTGACCCCAATCCATTGGATGCTTTAAGTATTGTAAAACGTGCCGGTGCTGACCAGATTACCATTCATCTTAGAGAAGATCGACGGCATATTCAAGACATCGATGCACTTAATATCATCTATCACTCTTCACTACCGGTTAATTTAGAGTGTGCTTTGGCTCCTGAAATCATTAATATTGTTTGTGAACTTCATCCTCACCGTGTTACCTTGGTACCTGAAAAGCGTGAAGAGGTCACTACTGAAGGTGGACTAAACATCTTAGGAAATAACGAACAGCTTAAAGCCACCATTGAACGTCTTCAAAATGAAGAAATGGAAGTGTCACTCTTTATTGACCCTACTCTTGAAAATGTTGAAATGGCCAAAGAACTGGGTGTAGAGTGGATAGAGTTTCATACAGGTAAATATGCCAACCTCTATGCCATGCTTTATGGAAACTTGGGCAATACTCATCATACCATTCCTGAGCTTGAATTACCACGAAAAGAGTTGGTACAAATGATTGAAGATGAAATCAGTACTCTAAGAACACTCAGTTGTGATGCCATGGAGATGGACTTAAAAGTGGCAGCCGGTCACGGACTTAATTATCAAAATGTTAAAGATATTGCAGATATAGAAACCATTGAAGAACTCAATATTGGTCAAAGTATTGTTGCACGTTCTATATTTACAGGATTAGAACAAGCTATTTTAGATATGAAAACCTTACTCATTCGTTAAGATGAAAAAGATAGCCATAAGCATTGGAGACCTTAATGGTATAGGAATCCAACTTGCTTTAGAAAATCATGATACCATTAAAGAAAAGATCAATCCTCTCTACTGTATCGATGAGGTAATGCTGAAGCAAGCATCAGAACTTTTAAACCTTCCTATTCCTTCTGATTTCAATTACACTAAAAAATTTGCAAACCCTTTTACCATTCAACCCTCTCAAATAACCAAAGCAAGTGGTGTCTACAGCTTTGCCTCTTTTTTAAAAGCAGTAGAATTGGTAAAAATGGGTGACGTAGATGGAATTATGACACTACCTATCCATAAAAAAGCTTGGGAATTGGCAGGGGTTCACTTTAAGGGACATACCGATGCTTTAAGAGAGTTTTTCTTTACTCCAGCCATTATGATGTTGGGAAGTCCCAAAATGTATGTGGCACTCTATACAGAACATATTCCTCTTCATCAAGTTCCCAAAGAGGTTAAAAATGTTGAAAAACTCTCTCAATTTTTAATTGATTTTTATGAGAACATTAAAATGGATCTCAATAAAAATGAAAAAATAGGATTGTTAGGATTAAACCCTCATGCCGGAGATGATGGCGTATTGGGAGATGAGGAGCAGTACATTATAAAAGCACGGGAAATAGCACATAAAAGCATAGGTAAAGTAATTTATAGCGAACCACTTGTTCCCGATGTTGCCTTTACCCCTAACAGCCGTAAAAATTACCGATATTTTGTTGCCATGTATCATGACCAAGGGTTGGCACCACTTAAAGCACTCTATTTCGATGAAGGAATCAATATCTCATTAAATCTTCCCATCATTCGGACTTCTGTTGATCATGGAACAGCTTTTGATATTGCCTATAAAAACTCTATGTTAAATAATCTAAGTTATCTAAATGCCATAGATTATTTTGAAACAACTTGATTTCGTCCACGCTCTTTTGCTTCATATAAAGCTGTATCAACCCGTTCTAAAAGTCTTGTTTGGGTATCACCGTCTTTAAATTCTGATACACCAAAACTACAAGTAATATTTTTAATAATATCAAATGAATAGTTTTCAACCTGTGATCTAAGTCTTGAAGCCAATGCCACTGTTTCTTTTCTAGTGGACATTTCGGAAACGATAATAAACTCTTCTCCTCCCCAACGTGCAAAAGTATCACTTTGTCGTAGCCCCATATTAATTAAACGTGCCAACTCTACAAGAACTTTATCTCCAATATTATGTCCATATGTATCATTAATCTTTTTAAAATGATCAATATCTAAAAGTATAATTGAGAAATGTTGCCCATATCTATTGGCTTTATAAAAGATTTCAGGGAACAAACTGTTTAGCTTAACACGATTATAAATTTTAGTTAAGGGATCATACTCAGCCAACTTTTTAATTTGTGTTTTCTCTTGTTCGATATCGGTAATGTTGTTAAAAGAGAGTATGTAATCATTGTTATAATCCATTTTTGATATTTTTATATAAAAATAGTAATACATTTGATCTTCTACAGAAAAAAGTTTAACTTTGATACTTTTACGTTTACTTTTTTCAATGGTCTCAATCCAGTTTTTTCCATAAGTATACTTATCAACACAGCCATCTTCTTCTATAAACAGATCACTAATACTGGCATGTGATGATTGAAATTTTTTTAGATTATTGACACCAAAAAATTTTAAACCGGCTTTATTAATACTTATAATCGTTTTTTTATCACATACAACGGTAATACTGTTATTTGAATCTAAAAAAGATTGAACAAAATGCATATGGCGTTTAGAATAATAGCGATAAGAGACCAACCAAACCATAAGAGCTGTAATTGCTAAACCAACTATAAAATAATTATCCACGTTTTAAATACCCTTAATTAAAAAGAGAATAATTATCTAACATTAAAGGTTCACAGTTTTCATCAAGCTCTACTTCAATATTTTCTTGACATCTTTGACACAAATAACGATAGTTATGCATGTCATAAAAAATAATTTCACTAGGTTGAATAACCGTATAACACTCAGCACAAAAACCTGCAACATTCGAAATGATTTCAGAAGTTGCCTCTTGTCTTAAAAAACAGTTTCCACTCATGAAAGCTCTTTAATCATCTTTTCAGCTGCTTCAAGTGAATTGTCCAATTCTAATGCACGCTTATAAAATCGTAAAGCTTCCTCTTTATTCTTCATATCATAAAGGGTATTCGCATAGTTGTAGTAGTGAGGTGCATAATCTCCATCCAGCTCAATGGCTCGAATATGATGCTTGACTGCAGCTTCATCTTCCTCTAACTTATGTAAAATATTGGCTAATGCTACATGTGCACTGTCTTCACGTTCATTAAGCTTAAGTACTTGAAGATAAATATCTTTTGCTTCTAAAAGCCGATCCAAATTGATTAAAACGAAACCATATTTTAACAGTACTTCTTCGTTATCCGATTCTAAAATAAGTGCACTAGAGAGTGCCTTGTCTGCTTCAATATAATCCTCGTGTTCAATCGCATCATCAGCCATGCCGATAAGTTGTTCAACTCTAGAGAGTTTTGGGGTTGGTTTTGAAAATGTTTTATTCATCTGTGTAATACCACCAATTTGCTCATCTTCTTTCTTTGCCTCATAATCGATACCACGTTTTGGGAAAGAGCTAGAAAATAATTGTTTAAAAAAAAGGTAAAAAACAACAGCTGAAATTAAAAAAAGTAAAAATTGAAATGTAGTCATTGGTGCTCCGTATTTGTAAGTCACATAATAGACTAATATTACTTAGAAAGTACCATTATTCAGAGAAAAACTAAGATAAAAGATATAAAACTTTATCTTAATATTTAAATATATCAGAGTAAATAATCTTAGTGATTTATGGCTCTTGCAACTTGAGCAATGACCTTATCTAAAGTCTCTCTGTTCTCATAAACAAAAGAGTGTTTCTCTTCCTCACCCATACGAACAAAAAGCCCATAACCTACGATTTCAACACGCCCTTTTGATTCAATATCTATCCACTCTAAGCTTACTTCTGTTGTCTCATCACCATGCCCCGTTTTAACCAATACTGCCGGATAAAGTTGCTTGATATCTTTTAAATTAAATATTTTATCTTCTATGTTTATTTGTTTAGAACTCTGCATCTACTGCCTTACTTGTAATTTTGATTGATTAACGCATGTCACAATTGGATTATAGTATAATTTTATAAAAATTACGGAGTATATAAAATGAATTTAAATGCACAAATTAAAACAGACATTAAAGATGCAATGCGTGCCAAAGATATTGCAAAAAGAGATACATTAAGAAATATTCAAGCTGTAGTAAAACAGATAGAAGTTGATGAAAGAAGAGAAGTTACCGATGCTGATATGGAAGCTATTTTAGTGAAGTATGCCAAACAACGTGAAGATGCAATGGCACAATTTAAAGAGGCAGGTCGTGATGATCTTGTGGCAAAAGAGGAAGCTGAACTGCTTATCATTAAAGCCTATTTACCTGAACAACTTGACGATTCAGAATTAGAAACAGTGCTTAAAGAAATTATCACTCAAACAGGTGCAACATCCATGAAAGATATGGGAAAAGTCATGGGTGCTGCTAAATCTGCTATTGGAAGTAAAGCCGATGGTGGTCGAATTAATGTTTGCGTTAAAAAATTATTAAGTTAAATTAAAATTAATGGTCGATGCTTTCAAGTTATGGTAACAACTTTATCGCTTCATAAGCCGTATCTATCATTTTTTCTATCTCTTCATATTTAATAATATAAGGTGGCATAAAATAAACGATATGCCCCAATGGACGTAGTAGAACACCGTTGTCTAAACCGTACTGATAGACCTTTAAACCGATGCGTTCTTGGGGTTCGTAGCCTTGTAGTTCTATGGCTGTTACCATTCCTGTTTGCCGTACTTCTTTGACATTTGGAAGCGTTTTAAACTTTTCTACCTTTTCTAAAATATAGGCAGATTTTTCCTTGTTTTCTCCAATGACATCGGAAGCTTCAAAAAGCTCCAGTGTTGCTAAAGCTGCTGCACATGCCAGAGGATTACCCGTGTAGGAGTGAGAATGTAAAAAAGCTTTATATTCATTATAGTCACAATAAAAAGCACTGTAGACATCATTGGTTGTCATAACAACAGCTAAAGGTAAGAACCCTCCTGTTAGACCTTTTGAAAGGGTCATGAAGTCAGGAGTAACGCCGGCTTGTTCACAGCCAAACATGGTTCCTGTTCGTCCAAAACCGGTCATAATTTCATCGGCTATGAGGTGAACAGCATGTGATTTACAAAGCTTTTTAGCTTCTGTAATATAGATTGGATGGTACATGTGCATCCCTCCTGCACCTTGAATCAATGGTTCAATAATAAATGCCGATATTTCATTGCCTCGCTCTTTTAATACTTTTTCTAACTCTACTATCGCTTCTTGGGCACTTTCAATGCTCTGGTCTTTTGGAACAGGTGTCTGAATGCAAGCGATTAAAAGAGGTGCATAAGTTTCTTTGTACAACTCAACATCACCCACACTCAATGCCCCGATGGTCTCACCGTGATAGGAGTTGGTTAACGACAAAAAGAGTGGACGATTTTCACCACGGTTACGATGATAATGAAAACTCATCTTTAAAGCCACTTCGACTGCACTTGAGCCGTTATCAGCAAAGAATACTTTATCTAACCCTTCAGGAGTAATGTTGACAAGTTTCTCAGCCAAATTGACAGCCGGCTTGTGTGTAAAACCTGCAAATATAACATGTTCTAAGGTATCGAGTTGTTTTTTAACTTTGGTAGATATGTGCTCATTGGTATGTCCAAAAATATTTACCCACCATGAACTAACAGCATCAATATAAGCGTTATTGTCAAAATCATATAGATAGATACCCTTCCCTTTTTCTATAGGAATAAGTGGCAAAGTCTCATGATCTTTCATCTGTGTGCAAGGGTGCCAAATATTTTTTAAATCCTCTGTAACTATTTTACTATTTGTATTATTCATGAATTTCCTTCTTTTCTTTAAGGGAATATACTATCTATAATGTAATTATTTCATTAATACTTAATAACAACTAGACTAAAATAATGCAAATTTTACACAAGGCAAAGAAAACATGATCAGTTGGATGCAAAAAAACAACAAATTTCTTATTATAACCATATGGATAGCGACCATTTCATTTATATTTACCGGAGCAACCTACGGCTTCTCTTACGGACTAAAAAGTAACAGCATAGGAAAAGTAGGGTCTGTTAATTTAAAAAGAGACCGATTTGCAATGGAATACAACAACCTATTTAACCGATACAATCAAATGATGCAAGGTAAATTTGATAACGAACAAGCAAAGAAAATGGGTTTAGAACAACAAGTTTTAAACTCTATGGCAACACAAGCAAAAGTTCTTAACTTAGCAAAAGAGTTTGGTGTTGTAGCAACCGATGAAGAGACAGGAACAAAACTTGCATCGTTTCCGGCATTTCAGACCAATGGACAATTTGATCGATCTGTTTATGATACGTTCATCAAAAACAGTGCTTTTCAACAAGATACATTTGAAGACAGCTTAAGAGATCAAATTATTATAGAAAAAACACTTGATATGTTAACTTCAAAAGGTTTAGAAAATGAGTACAAAGCGTTTGGACTGGCATTTGAAGTTGCAGATAAATTCAAATACCATCTATTATCAGAAAACGATGTTAATGTTAGCATAGATGAAAGTAAACTAAAAGAGTTTTGGGAACCAAGAAAAGAACACTACCAAACTGCAAAGAAATATACTTTAGATATTCAATGGACAGAAACAAAAGATACCAATGTAACAGAAGCAGAGATTCAAACCTTCTATAATGAAAATAAATTTAATTATACAGATAAAGAAGGAAAAATTTTACCACTAGCAGATATTAAAGATTGGTTAACTGATGATGTTAAGGTTAAAAACTCGAATAAACTGGCGTATAAACGTTATCTACAATTGAAAAAAGGTGATCTTCTGAAAACTGAAACTTTAACATTAGATTTAAATGATCCAAAACTTTCAAAAGAACTCTGGACAGAAATCACTAATAAAGCTAAAAATGATCTACTTAAACCAAAAGTTGTGGGTAAAAAATATGCTGCTGTAAAAATTGTTGATATTGTTGAACCTGTGACTAAAACTTTTGATGAAGTTAAAGAAACAATAACACCTATTTATAAAACAGAAGCCAATAAAGAAGCACTATCTCTATTGGCTGAAAAGAAGTTGTCAACTATTGACACAGATGAGACAAATGTGTCAAATTTTGTCACATTAGAAAACGCAGAAAAACAAAAAATAGGTATAAATCAACAAGAAATGGTTGATTTTGTCTCAAAACTCTTTACTTCTAACCAAGAAAAAGGTATTATTCCTATAGGAAGTAAAGTAATAGTTTACAAAATTGTCGAGCAAAAACTTGTTTCTTTTGATAACAATAACAGCTCTGATCTTTACAAAAGTGCAGATCAAGTTAAAAAACAAAGTTTTGAAACAAGTTTAATAAAAAAATTAGACAAAATGTATCCCACAGAATTTTACAAATAGATTTACAAACAAGTAGCAAGGATTGAAAATTGAATACCCCCATCTTAGCCATAGACATAGGCTCTACAAAAATATGTGCAATTATAGGCAAAGTAACGGATGGGTCTATGGAGATTTCTGGTCATGGTATTTCTAAATCACAAGGCATCAAAAAAGGCACCATCACGAACATTGAATTGGCTTCAAGAGCCATTAAACATGCTGTTGATGATGCCAGACGTGTTGCCGGTATCAATTTAACACGAGCTACAATCTCTATCTCCGGTGCCTACACAAAAAGTGTCAACTCTACAGGAGTTGTCAATATTCCAAATCAAGAAATTTCAATAAATGAAATTAACCGTGTTATGCAGACAGCACTTTATAATGCGAATATTCCCAATGAATTTGAAGTACTGCATGTATTGCCTTTTAAATTTAAAATTGATGAGCAAGACTTTATAGAAGATCCAAATGGAATGAATGCCAGTCGTATGGAAGTAGACACACACATTATTATGACAGCCAGATCAAATGTAGGTAATTTAAAAAAAGCTGTTAATGCAGCAGGAATTGAAATTGATAAAGTGGTGCTTTCAGGTTATGCCTCTGCCTTAGCTGTTATTTCAGAAAATGATAAAGCACGAGGTGTAGCTGTAATCGACTTAGGTGGACAAACAAGTAATCTTGTAATCCATGTCGGTAATGCTATCCAATATAATGACTTCTTATCTGTTGGATCAAATCACATTACCAACGATTTATCCATTGCTTTGCATACTCCACTGGACAGTGCTGAAAATCTTAAAATTACTAAAGGGAGTCTACTCAATACCAATAATGGAGAGGTTGAACTTCCTATCATTGGAGATGAAAGAAATTTAAACATTGTCTCTTTAGATATTGTGCATAACATTATCTACAGTCGTATGGAAGAGGCATTAAGTATTTTAAACAACTCTTTGGAAAAAAGTGGGCTTAAAGATCAACTCGGTGCAGGAATTGTACTTACAGGGGGTATGACCCATATTGAAGGTACAAGAGAGTTGGCACAAGCACTAATGCCAAATACACCTGTTAGAATTGGTAAACCTGATGCTGTCAGTACCATACATGAAGATTTAAACTCAGCAGAGTTTTCAACAGCCATCGGTCTTTTATGTCATGAGACAGGACAACATACTGAGTATGAATTAGAAGGCAACAAGAACATGTTGCACTCGAAAGAGTATCACCATAAAGATTCATTACACGATATCGCTTCTATTCAAACAGCCGGTAGCATGTCAAAACCAAAAATATCAGTATCAACACCATCATTTGACAATAATGAAAAAAACAACGATCTCTTTAAAGATCTTAGTCAAGAGCCCAAAAAAGATCAAAATAATCCATTGCAGAACTTTATGCAATGGGCATCGAAAATATTTTAATATGAGAAGAGGAGGAAGAAATGGAAGAGTTTAATATAACAGAATCAACAGCTGGGATTCATGGAGCTAAAATTAAAGCAATCGGTGTCGGTGGTGGTGGTGGAAACATGATTAACCACATGATTAGAGAAGGTATCGATGGTATTGATCTAATCGTAGCCAATACAGATGCACAAGCACTGGATGCTTCTATTGCTCCTTATAAAATGCAATTGGGACTTAATGTAACAAAAGGTCTTGGTGCCGGTATGAAACCTGAAGTAGGTAAAGAAGCAGCTATAGAGAGTTTTGAAAGCATTAAAACCATGTTGGATGGAGCAGACTTAGTCTTTATCTCTGCCGGTCTTGGTGGTGGAACAGGAACAGGTGCTGCACCTATCATTGCTCAAGCTGCAAAAGAGGTAGGTGCTCTGACCGTATCTATCGTAACAAGCCCTTTTGCTTTTGAAGGTAGAAAAAGAAAACGTCTAGCTAAAGAAGGTCTTGAAGCACTTAAACGTGAAAGTGATTCAATTATTGTTGTTCCTAACGAAAGACTGCTTTCTATCGTGGAAAAAAACCTTGGTATGAGAGACAGCTTTAGATTGGTTGACAATGTTCTTTCTCAAGCAGTCGGAGGAATTTCAAATGTTATTCTTTCACACGGTGCCAATGACATTAACCTTGACTTTGCCGATGTTAAAACGGTAATGAGTCATAGAGGTCTTGCACTTATGGGTGTGGGTGAAAGCCAAGGAAATTCTGCTGCTTACGATGCTGCTAAGACAGCCATTGAATCACCACTTCTTGACAATTTATCTATTGATGGTGCTATGGGTATCTTGGTTCACTTCCATATTCACCCTGACTATCCATTGGCTGAAATTTCAGAAGCAATGGACATCGTTGAAGAAAATGCTGATGAAGATGCAAACATTATCTTTGGTACAACCACATCTGAAGACATTCCATTGGATCAAGTAAAATTAACCATTATTGCAACAGGTTTTGAAGATCCTACAGATACAGAAACTGAAATTGCACCGGCAATACCGGCAACAACAACATCTACGCCAACCTTAAGAAAGCCTATTCAAGGTACGCTTTTAAATAACTTGAATTCGGCAAAAGTAGTGGGTGGTTATAACCATGAGAATGAAGATTATTTAGATACGCCTACGTTTCTAAGAAAGCAAATGGATTAATAGATACAAGCATGACAAAAGTCCTCTTCCTCTTCCTTCTTTTGTCACCTTACCTCTTTGGTGATGGACACATCTTTGTTTATCACCGTTTTGATGATACTCGTTACCCAACTACCAATACTTCTACTGCTGAGCTTGAACGCGAGTTCTTTTATTTAAAAAAAAATGGCTACAAAGTTGTACCATTAATTGATATTGTAACCAAAGTCAAAGCCAAAGAAAAAGTTCCCAACAATTGGGTTGCACTGACCATTGATGATGGATTTAAAACGTTCTATACCAATGGCTTACCTATTTTTAAAAAATACAACTACCCCTTTACCCTTTTTATTGCTGTCGAATATACAGAGAAAAAGTACAAAGATTATGTCTCATGGAAACAACTTAAAGAGATTGCCAAATATGGTGATGTAGAGTTCCACAGCTATGGGCATGGTCACTTTGGACAGATGAGTGATGCCGAGATAAAAACCGATATGGACAAAGGTTTAGCTTTAATGAAAAAGCACCTTAACTATGAACCAAGACTCTTTGTTTATCCTTATGGAGAGTACGATGCTCGTGTTGAAAAAGTTCTGGAACCATACAATTTTAAAGCCGTATTTAACCAAAATATTGGTGCTATTCATGGAGAATGTTCTGATGAGTATGATTTAGACCGTTCTGCTCTTGTTGGTAAGGCACCTTTTCAACTTTACCTAAAATTTCAAGAACTTTGTGGCGTAACATTTCAACAACCAACTGTTTTTCCAAAAGATAAAATAGTCAAAACAGTCGAAGTAACATTGGACGACAAAACAGTCACTTCAGCTGATGTTTTTATCACCAATAATGGTTGGACAAAAGTCAACGTTAACAATGGAAAAATTCTTTGGCATGCCAATAAAAAAGTAAAACTTAACCGTATTAAAATTGGTGTAAAAGTTAAGAGTAAAATCAAACTTATGGTCTTATCAAAATAACCACTTTTCAGCTATAATACCCAAAAAATTGTAAGGTGTCATTTTAATACACCTTTTCAAATGTGGAGTATGATATGCACGACGTAGTAGAATGGCTAAAAGAAAACGGTAATTTAAAAATCATCAATGAACCACTCGATGTAGAGTTAGAGATTCCTCATATCGCTTACATTGAGGTCAAAAAAGACGACTCTCGTCCTATTCTCTTTACCAATCCTATCAACAGAGCAAAAAATATTCACTATGACATGCCCGTGCTTATGAACATCTTTGCCAACAAAGCATTAACCGAAAAAATATTTGCTAAACATCCGGATAAAGTGGCAGAAGGCATTGACAAACTTTTAAAACTTAAACCACCTGCCGGTTTCATTGAAAAACTAAAAATGATCCCTGAACTTTTTGTCCTTAAAAATGTCTTTCCAAAACGACTCAATAAAAGAGGTGCGTGTCAACAGGTTGTCATTCCTAAAGAGCAGGTCGATTTAGACAAGCTTCCTATTTTAAAAACATGGGAAGAAGATGGTGGACCGTTTATTACCATGGGTCAAGTTTACACCCAGAGCCTTGATGGACAAATGCAAAACTTAGGAATGTACCGTTTACAACAGTACGATAAAAACCACTTAGGAATGCACTGGCAGATTCATAAAGACGCTTCACACTTCTTTGACCAGTACCAAAAAGCCGGTAAAAAAATGCCTGTTACTGTTGGAATCGGTGGTGATCCACTCTACATCTGGTGTGGACAAGCCCCCATGCCTCATGGTATGTTTGAAATGCTTCTCTATGGTTTTGTACGTGGTAAAAATGCACAGTTGGTAAAGTCCCTTAGCAATGATATCTACATTCCTAAAGATGTGGATATTGTTATCGAAGGTTTTGTCGACCCTGAAAAGATGAGAATTGAAGGACCATTTGGAGACCATACGGGTTACTACACCCTTGAAGAGCCTTATCCTATTATGGAAGTGGAAACCATTACCATGAAAGAGAAACCTGTCTTTCAAGCTACCGTTGTTGGGAAACCCCCACTAGAAGACAAATACATGGGCTGGGCAACTGAACGCATCTTTTTACCCATGCTCAAACCAATGGCTCCCGACCTTATAGACTACTACATGCCTGAGAACGGTGTTTTCCATAACCTAATACTCGGAAAGATGAAAACGCTCTATAAAGGTCATGCACAGCAGTTTATGCACGCCTTTTGGGGTGTGGGACAGATGAGTTTTGTGAAACATGCCATCTTTGTGGGTGTTGATGCTCCTGAATTAGAAGATGACATTGCCATTACTGAATACATTTTAAATCGTTTAGACCCAAGTAAAATTCTCATCACCCAAGGAATTATCGATGCACTTGACCATACAGCAAATGAAAATCTGGTAGGTGGAAAACTAGGAATTGATGCAACAGGATCTGAAGTAGAAAGTACTATTGAAACACCTCTTGATGATGCTACCCTACTTCAAAAGTTCCAAGAGATAGACAAGAGTATTTTAGAGTGTAAACAGTATTTTACCCATACTAAAAACCCTATCTGTGTCATTACTGTCAACAAAACAGCATCGGTTATGAGTGATATCGAAAAAGTCTATGGGCTTCAAGAACATATTAAAGTATTAATCATCGTCGATAAAACCAACAATGACATTGAAGAGCCTTATATGTTACTCTGGCGTGTGGTCAATAACATCGATGCACAAAGAGACATTATTACCCAACCCTTTATTATTGTAGATGGAACCAATAAAAGTGAAGTAGACGGATTTAACCGAGAGTGGCCGGGAGATACTTTCTGTACTAAAGAGGTACTTGACTCTTTACAAGAACGTGGATTAATCGATATAGATGAAACATTCATTAAAAAGTTTGGGCTTTTACCTTTTAATTAGAACTGTAGGTTCGATAAAATTGAACCCACAACAATAAACACAATCCCTCCACAAAGAATCTTTATAGTAAAATATTAAAAAGGAGATATCAATTCATGAAAAAAACTGTTTTAATTGCCATTACACTGGTTGCCCTTCTACTTACTACAGGTTGTTCCCCAATGACAGCTAAATACAGAGTAACGGTTGATGCGATAACGGCTCCAAATGTCTCTGTAGCTCCCACAACCTATACTTTAAAAGCTTTGGGTACCAATACCGATGCCAACAGCTTAACCTTTCAACAACAATCTGGACACCTCACCCAAATGCTGAATACCAAGGGCTACACCATGGCAACACATCCAAGTATTGCACAGCAAGTTATCTACTTTGATTATGGTATAGAGAAGATTAAAGAGACAAGTCGAACCTACAGCCAACCTGATGTTACTTTTGGTTTTTCATGGGGTTACCCGTATGGTTACTATGGACGGCATTATCACCCTTTCTATCATGATTTTTGGTATGGAGGACACACAATGTACCGACAAACCTATACCTACCACAATCGTTACATTACCCTACTCGCAAAAGAGCAAACAGGTAAAGAGTTGTGGCGTGTTGATGTCTCAAGCATCGGTGAATCTAAAAATTTAAAAAAAATTGTTCCAATGTTACTTGAAGCAGCAGAAAAGTATATAGGAACCAATACGGCTGAACCTGTCAAACTAATCATGAAAGAAAATATCAATAAAAAAGAGTAATTTTATCTTAATTTAATTTATATAATGATATTATTTCCTTGTT
>JAHJJU010000099.1 GCA_018822805.1 bacterium | reverse complement strand
TATTTTAAGAATTATATTTAAAATTATCAGTAGATTATATCAAAAAGTGTTTAAAATCATCATTGTTTCAAGGCTTTTAAACGCTTTAATGCATTAAAAAACTCTTTGGAGGTTTTATTATACTCAACCATGAGTAAATTAGGCTTTGCAACCAATACATAACGTCCTGATTTTAATTGATCTATGGAGTTTAAGAGGTGGGCTCGGAGCAAACGCTTGGCTCGATTTCGATGGACTGCATTACCAATTTTTTTACTGGCAACAATCCCAACTTGATACTCTTCTGCATGAGCTTGATAGAAGAGAACAAATTGCGAAGTGTGTACGACTTTAGAGTTATTATAAACTCTGTTGAACTCTTTAGTAGTCTTGAGACTACTAAAATGTTTTATACTGCTAATCTTTTTCTACCTTTAGCTCTTCTAGCAGAAATAACTTTTCTTCCGTTTTTAGTTTTCATTCTTGTTCTAAATCCGTGAGTTCTTTTTCTTGGTGTGTTATGTGGTTGAAACGTTCTTTTCATAACTGATAACCATCCTTATTAGTATTTACTCAGATTGTTCCAGCCGAGCATTAAATTGAAACGCGATTTTACCCCAAATTCACTTAAGGAAATGTTATAAATTATATATAATAATAAAAAGTTTTTAAAAAGCTTATAGAAATTGAATATCAAACTTTAAATGCTATAATAAGTATGTGATCAATAATTAAAAAATAAAGAATTAATAAAACATGGCAAAAAAAAAGAAAAAACAGACGATCAAAATAAACAATAAAATAAAAGAGTTGATGAATGGTGAAGCTTTTGATGAAGGCATCAAACATTTAAGTGAAGAAGTTTTAATAGAGCTTACTATGGTATTGGGTCTCAAAGTTTCCATGCTTGTCAAAAAAGAGATGGTTCGAGCCTTGCGACAAGCGTGGTCTGAAGGCAATGTCAATTTAAGATTACATATTCTTAACTATTTAGAACAACAAGGTATGAAATCACATAAACTCAATGAAAATGACAAAGTCTCTTACATTATTTCACTTTTAGACAAACATGAACACAGTAAAGAAGAAGAGCAACAAATACTCTCTTCTTTCATAGATACCAAAGTCAATAAAATCAGTGAAGATAAAATTGCCAATAAACTCAACTACCTTCGACAACAAAAACGTATGAAAATTTGGGAAAGAAAAGTTGATGTCACTTTTAATACCCTATCGGAGATGGAATTTTACCACTCCTATGAATTTGCTATGCAAGATGAAACTTTTTCAAAATCGCTCTTAACGCATACCTTAAGCATTGAAAACAACCTTTTAATTAACGAAGATGAAACCCATATAGAAGAGGTGCTTCAAAAATTAAAATCGGATGCTATAGTACAAAAAGAGCAAGAAATCAACACCTTTCTAAGTATGGTCAATAGAGGTCATGCTTATTTAACTCAAAAAGAGATCAATCAACTCATACGCTCCATGCCTCCTGAAGACTCTCTCTATGAGATCGATATTCCTCTTGAAATTGTACAAAAAATTGTTCATAGCATTAATCCGGACTACCGTGTTACAATGCAGGGAAACAATGTGGTTATTGCCAAAGATAAAACCTATAACCTTTACGGAAAAGAGTTGCCCTACACTGTTGTAGCCTCCTATGCACGGGCTTTTCTCTATCATCATATATGGCGTGAAGATACTCTACCTATAGTTGCTGATCTCTCGCATATAAAAAATGAGATGAAAAGCCATTTTGATCAAATGATCAATGATTTAGAAAATGATCTGTATGAATTGTCTAGAAACCTAGATGTAGATGATGCCACCATAGAAAAATATATTTTACAATTTGTAGAACCACAAGTTATTGCTTCATTAACATTAAAAGTAAAAGAGAAAGTACAACGGCGTATTGTCTATCATTTTATGGAATATATTCGTCCTTTAAAAGAGAAAAAAAGAAAAGAGGAATTACTGGCTAAAACCATTCGTGATTTTAAAAACCTTTTTCCTTTAGCAAGATTACTTAACCGTGAAATTATTTTCCATGTTGGACCGACCAACTCAGGTAAAACCTATCACGCACTAAAAGAGCTTAAAAATGCCGATACAGGCTACTACCTTGCCCCTTTACGTCTTTTAGCACTGGAGGGCTATGAAAACTTAAAAGCTGAAGGAGTCGGTGTTTCACTTATTACAGGTGAAGAAGAGATTATTGATGAAGAGTCAACCCATATAAGCTCTACCATAGAAATGATGAATGGTTCAGTAGAAGTCGATGTTTGTGTGATTGATGAAATTCAAATGATAAGCGATCGTGACCGTGGTTGGGCATGGGCAAATGCACTCATAGGTGTACCGGCTAAAAAAGTTATTCTCACTGGTTCAGCTGATGTTTTAGAAGCCATTACTCAACTTTGTGACTATCTTGAAGAGCCTTTAGAGGTTGTTCACTTTGAGCGAAAAAATGCACTTAAACTACTGACCAAACCCACACCTATAAAAGAAATAGAGAAAGGAACAGCTGTAGTGGCTTTTTCAAGACGTGATGTTTTAGGACTGAAACAACAACTCTCTCAAAAATATGAAGTATCGGTTGTTTATGGCAACTTGTCACCGGAAGTACGAAGAGAAGAAGCAAGGCGTTTTAGAGAAGGAAAATCCGATGTATTGGTAGCTACCGATGCTATTGCTATGGGGCTAAATCTCCCCATCAAAACCCTACTCTTCTCCAAAGACAATAAGTTTGATGGACTGAGAAGACGTGAACTTATGCCAACTGAAGTGGCTCAAATATCGGGTAGAGCCGGACGTTACGGTTTTGAAGAAGTAGGATATATAGGTGCTTTAGATGAGAAAAGCTTAGAGATTATTACTTCTAAATTTCACACTCCTCTTCCTTCTTTAAAACTTCCTTTCTCTGTTATGGCAAGTTTAGAACACGTTATGCTTATTGGAGAAATTTTAGAGACAGAGAACCTCTCCACCATTTTAAACTTTTTTGCTGATAACATGGAGTTTGAAGGTCCTTTTATTGCTGCAAACTTGGACTCTATGTTAGAAATTTCCAACATTGTGGATGAGTATCGTTTAGATTTAAAAACACGTTTTCATTTGGCATGTGCTCCGGCATCCATCTCTTCACCTTATATAGAGTCTGTATTTCATAGATACATTAAACAACTTGAAATTGGAAGTAAGGTTGAATACATTCCACCAAGAGACCTTCCAAAATATGCACAAACCAATGAAATGATGCTGAATGCAGAAGATAGAGTCCGAGAGATTTCTCTCTATCTCTGGCTCTCTTTTAAATTTGAAAAGCTTTTTCCTCATACCAAGCAAGCCTTAGTAGCCCGTGTACGACTCAACAATTTTATTGAAGCCTCTTTAAAACAAGGAAACTTCGTAAAAAAATGCAGCCGTTGTGGGAAAAGTCTTGATTTTACCTACCGATTTTCAATTTGTGATAGCTGTTTTACAAAAGGAAAACGTGGAAGTAGAACAAATAACCGAGGTGCTAGAAATGGTGGAGAAAACCGACCATCGAAAAGAAGTAGATAAATAATGAAAACCTAAAGGTAGACAAATGTCTACCTTTAAAAATATTAAAGATCCAATGCGTATTGCTTTAAAATTTCTAAATCAATCAACTCCAACATACGTTGATGTGTTGAATGTATGAACATTTAATGATTCCATAATTTGCTTATACCTTATTCACAATATCCTCAATCGTAGCAACGATACTCGGATCTTCAAGCGTAGAAGTATCTTGAGTAATAGGTTCACCCTTAACAATACTTCTTAAGATTCTTCTCATAATCTTACCTGAACGTGTTTTTGGTAGATCAGGTACAAATGCCATAGAGTCACAAAGGGCAATGGCTCCAATCTCGTTTTTAATAATGCCGTTAATCTCTTTCATCATGGCAAACTCATCAGCCACTTCATCG
>JAHJJU010000009.1 GCA_018822805.1 bacterium | reverse complement strand
TATTTTATTAGTTATGTAAAATAAAATTAAAATAAATATTTTTTAGCAAAGGAATAATTCTTATGAAAACAACCAACTTTTTTGATACACCGACTTCATACAATGATATTAAAGCGTCTCTTTTTTCTTCTATAGAAAAGGAGACCTCCTCCATAGGTTATTATGCATTGCCAGATCAAGATATTTCTGAGATTATTGATTTTGTTGATGGCTTTGATGACAGTATAGAAAATATTGCTGTTTTAGGAATTGGAGGGAGCTCTTTAGGGGCTAAAGCCATTTATGAATTTTTAAAACCAGCCAAAGAGCTTGGTCGAAAACTCTTCTTTTTTGAAAGTACTGACCCAATTAATATTGCAGAGATTTTAAAACAACTGGACATTGATAAAACACATTTTTTAATCATTAGTAAATCGGGAAATACTGTTGAGACAATTTCTATCTTTAAATATATCTTTGCACCAAGTCCTGATAAGAAACATTATACCTTTGTAACGGATAAAGGGTCAAACCTTGATAAGTTTGCTGATCAATTGGGATCAAAAACGTTTTATTTACCCGATAATGTAGGAGGAAGGTTCTCTGTTCTCTCTGTTGTTGGTTTGCTTCCTTTGGCTTTATGTGGTGTGGATATTCGAGCACTTTTAGAGGGTGCAAAAGAGGTTAAAACAAGTTTTTTTGGTGAAGGGCATCTTTATGATTCACTTTTAGAAAAATCTGTTTATTATGCTAAAAATCACATTCAATACAACAACAATTGTATTTTTGCTTATTCGGATACACTGAAATACTTTACCGAGTGGTACGTGCAACTTTGGGGTGAAAGTTTAGGAAAAGAGCAACGAAACAGTGCGTTTAATGTGGGAGTGACACCTATAGGTTTGATTGGACCAAAAGATCAGCACTCATTCTTGCAGCTGATTATGGAAGGAACACGCGATAAATCGGTTACCTTTATTAAGGTCAATAACTTTGAACATGAAATGTATATTCCACCGGTTACTTTACCTTTCTTAGAATCTTTAGATATTTTGAATAATGTACCGTTTCATGAACTTATCAACATGCAATGTGATTCGGTAATTGAATCGTTAAAAGATAAAAATGATATTCCTTTAGATGAGATTGTTATTGATCAAATTAATGAAGAGAGTATTGGTGGTTTGATGTACTATTATGAGTTGCTGACGTCATTGGTTGGAGAATTGATAGATGTAAATACTTATGATCAACCGGGGGTTGAAGCAGGAAAAATAATCTTAAAAGAAAAATTAAACGCCAGGGACAATAATTTGTTTTAGGCTTTAATTTACACTAATGCTATCTTGGCTATTTTTATATTATAATTTGATAAAAGTAAAAAGAGAAACATGAAAAAAAATATAATAGCCATAGATTTGGGTTCAAACAGTGTGCGTTTTTTGAAGATGAACTGTGAGACAAAAGAGAGAGTAGGGGAGTTTACTAAAACCGTTAGAACAGCTGATGGTTTGGCTACAACCGGTCGAATTGGTAAAGGTGCTTTACAGAGGATAGTTTTTGCCATTAAAGAGGCTCAAGAGATAATAGACTTTAGTGATGCAAGAGTAAAAGCTGTTACTACAGAAGCAATACGTCAAGCCAGTAATGGTCAAGAGATACTTGATGAAATTGAAAAAGAGACAGGTGTTAAGTTTGACATCATTAATGGAGTTGATGAAGCAAAATACGCTTTAAAAGCTGCACAAAATCGTTTAGAACTTTTGGGACAGAGACCTAAAAGTTTTATGTTGGTGGACATTGGTGGAGGTTCTACGGAACTTATTTTTCATTATGGTGGCGAAAAAAGCTTTTCTAAAAGTTTTAAAGTAGGGATTGTAACCGTAACTCAACGTTTTAAAAGCATTCCTGCAATTGCAGAGGCGATGCCTGTTTTAATGAATCCATTGCGACAGTACTATAATGAGGTTCTAGCTCAACATGGTGCAGTGGAAGTTTTTATAGCCACAGCAGGAACGCCTACGACCATTGCAGCGATGAAACAAGGTATGGAGTATACAACTTATGATGCCAATAAAATTCATGGAACCATTTTAACGCAAAAAGATTTGGTAAATCAGTTAACGGTACTTTTAAGTATGAGTGATGAAGAACGAATAAAAGCCGTAGGTGTAGGAAGAGAAGATCTTATTGTCTCTGGAGTTTTAATCTATGATGAGCTTTATAACATGAGTGGATTTAATGAATCCGTAGTTATAGATGATGGCATCCGAGAGGGTGTGGCATTTGATGCTTGTTCATCTTGTTAACTTCCTAATAAGACTAAAGGCTACTCTTTTTGAAAAAGGGAGTAGACCAATTTTTTAAATATTTTAAGCATAAACTCTTTCTCGTTACTATCTAAAATATCAAAGACCTCATTATCTTTTTCAACCAAAAGTTTTATACTTTTTTCAACCATTTCTTCACCTTCATGCTCTATATGCACCAGCATACTTCGCTTATCTTTATCTGATGGTACACGAGAGATAAACCCTTTTTCCTGAAGTTTTTTTAGTACCTTGGTCATTCCACCAGATGAAAAAATGGTTGCTTCATACAAATCAGTCGGACTCATCGTCTTACCATTAAAATAGAGTGCTGCTAAGACATCCATTTCTGAGTGGCTCAATCCAAAAGTATGTTGTAAGATACTTGTTCCCTCATTAAAAAGGTGTTTATAGAGCAGGGTCATTGGTAGTGTTATACCAAATATCTCCTGCTCATCTTTCATACAATTGAGATAGAGGTTATCTAAATGTTCTTTTTTCATAGCATTATTATAGCAAGTTTTTCTATAATAATTTATCTTTCCAAGAAGACAGTTTTAAGTCATAAGATGTTATCTTTCTAGCAAGACAACTATAGGAGAAAACCATGAAGTTCAAAATACTCCTCTTGTTTCCAATGCTACTCTCAGCAGGAAATTTAGAGCATTTGATTGGGCAAAGCTTTACGACTGAACCCATTAAAATCTCACAAGCCAATCTACAATCAGTAACACTAGAAAATGAAGCTATAGACGAGAGTTACTTACCTCATGTTTATATGGGTGGAACTGCCAACATGATTGATAAAGAGGGATTTGGAAATGCACGACAGAGTTCAAGCCTTTATGCCAAAGCCACTGCAACACTTTATGATGGTGGTAAAAAATGGGCATACCAACGACAGTACAAATCTAAAATAGAAGCCCAAAAAGCAAAACTTCAAAGTAGTAAAAATCAACAAGCGTTGATGACCATTGAAGCCTACTATTTGGTTTTAAATGTCATAGAGCAAAAGAGAGCCAAAGAACAAGAGCGTGAACAACTTAAGAAAGAGATAGAGCGTTTTGAGCTTTTTTATAGAGCAGGAACAGCATCTGTTGATCAAGTAGAAAAGATTCGTGCCTCTAAAGCTCAAAACGATGCGACCATTGCTGAACTGGATTTAAACCTTCAAAAAGCACAACTCAACGTATCATGGTTGGTGGGTAGAGATGTTTCGGTAGAAGAGGGGTCACGTTTAGCAGAACCGGTATTAACCGAGGCAAATATACGAGCAGATATCGAAGCGATGGAAGCAGATGTGATAGCCAACAAAGAGAATATTAAGATATCAGGAGCCAACATGCGTCCAAATGTTCAACTTCAAGGGAAATATACGCACAGTCAGTATGCTTATGACAATGAAGGATTTAATCCAAACTTTCCTGAAAACCAAGGGCAGCTAATGGTGACAGCAGAGTGGAAAGTATTTGATTTTGGAATGACCAAGAAACAGAAGAAGGTTTCAGAGTTGGGGTACATCGCTTCTAAAGAACAGTTAAACTCACAAAAACGATTGGCTGAGTTGGAGTTGGAAAATGCTAAAAAGTCCTTAGAGATTGCAAAAGCGAAAATCAATGCAGCCCAGGCACGGGTGAGAGCTAGCGACAGTACCTTTGATGCCATAAATCAAAAATTTCATGCCAATGTGGTCGACAACATTACCTACTTAGATGCACTAAGCGACAAATACGATGCTTTGGCATCACTAAAAATAGCCCATAACGATTATGAGGTTAACAAAGCCAACTACTATTACCAAGCCGGAATTAAATTAGAGGAGAAGATACAATGATAAAAAGTTTTGTAGGGTGCGTTTCCCAACGCACCAAAACAGTTACATATCCACATAATGGTGCGTTAGGAAACGCACCCTACAGATTTATGCAGAAATTGCTCTTATCTCTGTTACTTTTTGGAACAGTCATACACGCCGAAGAGATTTACGCCACATTCACCGTAGAGGCACAAAAAGAGTCCAAACTGGGCCGGTGTGGTGCAGAAGCTCAATGTGGATATTGGAGACAAAGTAAGCAAAGGTCAAACGCTTTTGGAACTTAACACCCAACAAGAGGCATTGGATGTTAAGTTGGCACAGAATGCATTAACCCTCGCACAACTCTCGTACAAGTACACCAACAACAGTTATAAACGCTATATGCAGATAAAAAATGTTATTGATAAAGAGCAGTTTGAAAAGGTAGAATTGGATAAAAATTCCAAACATGAGAGCATTGCACAATCAACCAATTCACTTCAACGTGCCAAAGTGGTTTTAGAAAAACGGAGGCTAAAAGCACCTTATAATGGAGTCATTACAGCCAAACATATCGAAGTGGGTGACGGGGTGAGTGGTTCGGCACATGTGCTGTTAGAGATGATGGCATATCCTGATGTAAAACTGTTATTAAAGTTCGATGAAAAATATTGGAACAGTGTTAAAGTAGGCGATGTCTTTAAATATAAAATAGATAAGAATGTAGAAGCCAAAGAGGCAAAAATTACCAAAATTTACCCAACCATTGACCCTAAAACCAGAAAGTTAACAGCAGAAGTAATCACCACCGATATGATGCCTGGGCTCTTTGGAAACGGCACGATTGTAACGGAGTAGGGCATGTACAGTTTTGCCATAAACCGACCCATCACGACGTTGATGGGGGTGCTGAGTTTTATTGTCTTTGGATTGATGTCGTATACGACCATGCCTGTGAATCTTTTTCCCAATGTTGATTTTCCTGTGGTAACCGTGCAGACCGTTTACAGTGGAGCCGATGCGTCAACCGTAGAGTCAAAAGTGACCGATAAACTAGAAGAGGCTGTCAGTGGCGTTGATGGAATAGATAAACTCATGTCGACAAGTTACGAAGGTTTTTCCGTGGTGACGGTGCAGTTTGAACTCTCTAAAGATTTGGATGAAGCAACCAATGACATTCGTGATAAAATTGGTGCTGTTATTTTACCCAATGAGGTTGAAAAACCTTTGGTTAAAAAGTTAGGGGCAACAGGAGGGGTAATTAACCTCTTTATTGCGACCAAAACAGGTGATACCACAGCGTTGATGCGCATGGCTGATGAGAAGATTAAACCCAAACTTCAACGTATTGAGGGTGTGGGTGAAGTGAGCATCATTGGGTATCAAGATCGTGAGATACGTATTTTTATTGACCCTTTTTTATTGAATAAATATAGCTTAACAGCTTATGATGTTGAACAGATGATTGCATCACAAAATGTCAACCAAGGCGTTGGTAAATTGGTGAGCCGTGACCAAGAGATTATTATTAAAGCCAAAGCTGATGCCACATCGGTTGAAGAACTTGAAAATATTTTACTTAAACCTGGGGTGAGATTAAAAGAGATTGCGACCATCAAAGATGGCTTAAGTGATGCCAACAGTTTTTCCTCGTACAACGGCAATCAAGGGGTGATGCTAGAGGTTAAAAAAATCTCAGGTGAAAATGTTCTAAACATCATTACCGAGGTTAAAAAAGTAATGCCAAAGTTAGAAGCCATTGCCGGTGAAAACTATGAGATGCAACTGCTTCAAGACCAATCTGAAAAAATTATGGTCAACATTGACAACGTTACATTTGACTTGATTTTTGGTTCTATTTTGGCGATTATTATCGTTTTTTTCTTTTTACGAAATGTTACGGCTACCTTGGTTTCAGCCTTGGCGATTCCTACGTCGATTATCGGTACGTTTGCGATTATTGATTGGTTGGGGTACGATTTGAACCGATTGACGCTGATTGGTTTGACCTTGGCAATTGGTATTTTTATTGACGATGCGATTGTGGTTATTGAGAACATTAGCAAAAAAATGGAGCGAGGAATGGAGCCATTTAGAGCCTCATTTGAAGGAATTAAAGAGGTAGCATTCTCTATTATGGCTATCTCTTCGGTGCTTTTGGCTGTATTTATTCCTGTTGCCTTTATGGATGGAATCGTGGGGATGTTCTTTAACTCTTTTGCCATGACGGTTGCTTCTGGAGTGGTTATCTCATTTTTAGTGGCTGTGATGTTTATTCCTACCGTGGGTGCGAGGGTGTTAAGTTCGAGTGAGAGCAAGTTTTTCCACTTTACTGAACCTTTTTTTGTGGGGATTGACAAAATTTATGTGAGGCTTTTAAAACCTCTAATTCGTTTTAAATATTTGACGATTATTCTTACCGTGGGTCTGCTGGTCGCTTCAACCAAACTCACCGTAGGTATGGACTTTATGCCAATGGAAGACAACAGCGAATTTCAGGTGTTGGTCAAAGCCCCTGTAGGAACCAATGTAGAGCAGATGAAAGCCAACATGCAACCTCTTTTAGAGGAGATATCCAAAGATGAACTCATTGAGTATACGGTACTTTCTATTGGGTACAACTCTGCCAATGAGATTCATAAAGCCAAAATTTATGCCAAACTAAAACCTGTAGAGCAGCGTAAAGGAAACTCACAAGAGATGATTGTTCAGAAGTACCTAGAGAAGTTTAAAAGTGTTGAAGGGATGTTGGTATCGGTTGAAGATATCTCTCCGTTTGATACGGGTGGAAGTAATGCCCCGATTCAGATTGTCGTAACGGGTGATGATTTGAATGTGTTAGAAAAGACCACCCAAGAGCTGATGGTACAACTCGAAGATACCAAAGGGGTTGTGAATATTGATCGTGATTACGAAGCAGGAAAACCAGAAATTAAGATAAACATCTTAAGAGAAAATGCCCAAAGAGCAGGGGTGAGTGCCAATGAGATTGCAGGTATTTTAGGTGCTGCTTATTCCAGTGACCGAGCCATTTCGTATTATGAAGAGAATGGACGACAGTTTGACATTACTTTACGGTTTGAAGATGCCTATAGAGAGTCGATAGAGGAGATCAAAAAACTGCAAGTACGCAGTAGTAACGGTGAGTTTGTAGCCTTAGAAGGACTCATAACGTTTGAACAAGGCGAAGGAACAGCGTCGATTAACCGTTATGACCGAGAGCGAAAAATCATGGTCACCACGGGACTTTTCGGTGACAGTCTGAACAACGTTATGGCAAATATAGATACGATGATAGAGAAGTTGTTGCCACAAGGGTACAGCTACCGATATATAGGTGACATCGAAAACATGGCCGATACCAACGCTGCCTTTGGTGGGGCTGTGTTGTTGGCGATTATTTTGATTTACCTTATTTTAGCAGCCTTGTATGAATCGTTAATTCAACCCTTTATTATTATGGTGTCAATGCCACTCTCGTTTACAGGGGTGATGGTTGCTTTGTCTGCTACGGGGAACAATTTTAGTCTGTTTGTTATGATTGGAATTATTCTTTTGCTTGGAATGGTGGGTAAAAATGCCATCTTGGTAGTAGACTTTGCCAACAAAGCTGTAGCAGAGGGAAAAAAGGTAGACGATGCCCTGCTAGAAGCCGGAGAAAAAAGACTCAGACCCATCCTTATGACCACCTTTGCGATGATAGGAGCGATGTTGCCCCTAGCCTTTGGTGGTGGAGCAGGTTCAGAAACCAATGCCCCAATGGCATTGGCGATTATTGGTGGATTGGTAAGTTCAACCATCTTGACACTCTTGGTGGTTCCTGCCATTTATAAAGCAATGTACCCGATGGACAGATGGCTTAGGAAGTTTTATGAGAAGGGGAGAGTGTAGAGGGTTTATGCCCTCTTGGTTCAGAGAATAAATTGGGCTACCTATAAATATATAGATTACATATACCTTAAAATTAACTTTTAAATTTAAATTTATATTTTAAAAACATGATGAAAGAATATAATACCAATCTAATTTTGTTTTTAAGCAAAAATAATAATTTGAAATATTAAAAAATGGGAATATTTATGAGAATGTTAGAAAAAGGAAATATGTACATTGTGGCAGGAGCCACAAGTGGTATAGGCAAAGCAATAGGTGAAATAATTGAGAAAGATTATTATCCTATTGGAGGGAGAAATTTGGAAACGCTTGCAGACATTGCAACACATGCCAATAAAAAGGGGTTTTTTATTCCCGGAAATCTATTTGAAAAAGGAACTTCAGCATATAATTTCTTTATTGAAGAGTTTTTTAAATATAAACAAGAAGGAGTGGTACAACTTTATGCTTCTATAGATATGGATCCTATTCCTATAGAAGAGGATGGTGTTATAATTGATGACTATTTTGATCCAAGAGATGGAAAGAAATGGAGTAGCGAGGTTACAATAGAAGAGAAGAGAAACATTAGAATCATGATGGCAGATGCACAAATTTTGTTTTGGAAAAACTTTTTAGAGAGTTTATTAAAACGAGAATCTGAAGAGTCATTGGTGATTATTTATGCCAACTCTATTATTTCTAAATTTTATGAAAATCATGCTTTTAGAAGACACTCTGAATATGGTCGCTTAAAAAATACAATTACACAGCTTATAGAAGAGTATAATGAACGACTTGAACAGAAAAATATTTTTATCAAAAATGTTTTATTGGGGATTATTGATACACCTATGTTTACGAACAGAGGGAAAATAAGTGCAGAAAGAACCAAACGAATCGTTGAAGTTGTTGCTCCAAACATTCCTTTGGCCGGTCAGGAGATTCAAGCCACTGAGTTACTTAATCCCAATGATGTTGCAGCATTTTTATATCAAATAGGAAACATATATCCTAAAGCAACACCCAATAAAATTAATTTGTTTGATAAAAAGCATCTTGATATTGAAAAAATGATGAGAGATTTTATACATAAAAAGAACAACATAACCAGACTCATTGTTCAAAATATAGATAAAAAAGATAAAGATGTTGTTGTTATAGATGAGCGTGTAAAAAGATTTTTAATTCAATTAAGAGAAGACAGTTTGACCCGATATTATGAAGAGCACATTAAGAATACAAAAATAAAAGAGAAGAAATTAAGAGATAACCTTATCATGGGAGAGAGAATCGTCTCAACCCTCTCTCCTACCCTCTCTACTGATGTTTTTTTAGATACCTGTCTACGTTTAGAGGGCAACTATCCCTAAGGTTTCAAATCTTTCATCTCCTTAGTTTGAGATGAAAGTTTAAATTCCAATCCTAATATGGTAATGTCATCACTCTGTTCTAAATCACCTTTAAAATCAATAAAACTATTTTTCATATGTCTATGTTGTTCAGTAAATGGATAGGTATAATTATCTAAAATAAGTTGTTTAAAATTATTTACACCATACCTAGAGTCATCGATACCTTCCTGATCGGTAATTCCATCGGTAGTGATGTAAAGTTTGGTACCCTTTTTTATTTTTATGGTATGTTCAGTATACTTTTGATTAATGTCGGTTCGTATAAAACCAACACTTTTTCTATCAGACTTTATAATTTCTAATTGCCCATCATTAACAATGTATAAAGGAGTTTTGGCTCCTGCATATTTACAAATATTTGTTTGTTTATTGTAGTAGAGTACTCCTCCATCAAACCCACTGTTTGAGTGGGAACCTTTTTCTTGTTTAAGCATAAGTTTAATATTTTCATTGAAATATTCTAAAATGAGTGATGGACTGGGCTTTAAGTGACCACTTTTAATTGCAGTAATAATTTGTCCTTCTATAGCTTTTACCAACATGGTTAAAAATGCACCCGATACACCATGTCCTGCTCCATCAATAATCATAATTAAAACGCTATTATCATCAACCATGTTAATAAAGTATATATCTCCACCAACAATGTCTTTTGGTTGCCAACAGATAAAGCTCTCTTTACAAAAAATATCAAGTATCTCTATATTAGGAAGAATGGCTTGCTGCATAAGAGAGGCATACTTTATAGAGTCTTTAATTTTGTCATTGGTTTTTTTTAATTCTTCGACTTTATATTCCAAATTTTGGTTTAACTCTTGAAATTCACTGGATGCCAGTTGAGCTACCTTGTCGTATAATTTTTTATCGGTTTCATAGTCATCATAGCTTTGCTCTATGAGGTTTAAGAGTTTTTGGAAATTTTTTTCATCAATATCTTCAATGCTGTTAATGTTCGCTTTTTTAAGTTGCCTTTGTAATAACTGATTTTCTGTCATCTCTGTAGTTTTTTATGATTCCCAAATCACTGTAAGTGTCATCGTTTGATTAAGAAGACCAGATTTACCGGAAATTCGTGGAGAGAGTTCACCATAAGAGTAAAATCCAACTTGTGATACATTGTCACTAAATGTCTCTTTGACAATTTCAATTTCATCTTCTGTTCTATCTTTTAGAACAGCTCTTCTCCCCATACAACTAACCGTAAGACTTAGTACCGGGGTATTGCTAGGATAGTTTAAATTTTGGGCTGCTTGTTGTGCACCGGTGATGAGATAACTTGTGCTTCCCTTTAAAAAAATGATTTTGTTCCCTTCTTTAATATCACCAAAAAGTTTAATAGATTGATTCTCTTCATTTGCTTCCCAAATGGCTCTAATTTTTGAATCTCCATCCGGCTCAATCATCAAAAATGGAAATTCAAGTGCAGAGTTTGGAAGATGTTTAGCATGTTCACCCATATAGTTTTTATAAAGTTCCAATACGGGTTTGTTGTCCAAAGTATAGATGGTACTTGTTTTGGTATCACAGGAGGTGACCAATCTTTCAAGTCCAAATTGGCTCCATCCTCCTTCTGAAGCATAATCAACTTTAATATGTTCACCATAAAATCCTACAGCTGTTACATGGTTTGAACATGGTTTATTATTGACAAATACCCATGTTTTTTTAAATTCACCATCATCACTTGCCATGCCTCCTGTGACAATAATGTTTCTATCTAAAACATTGTTGAATCCTTGTACCAAATCAGAACCGTTAATCCCTAATCCATCTCCTAAAATAAAGAGTGATTTTAATCCATTTTGATCAAATTTTTTTGCTAAATTAGAACCTTCATTAAAAGAGTCTTCTATCTGATTTACTTTGGCATGTTGAAATACAATATTTGTCTTTTCAAACTTTGCTATGGCAACAGAGAGGCTTCCATCATGCAGTTCATCTTCATAGATTTCACCTGTAGTTGAACAGCCAATAATTACAGAATTGGGAAACTTTTCATAAAGTTCTTTAAATCCTGCTTCATTCTTTTTAAAAATTTTGTTACTAAAAGCCGTAATAAGTGTATTAGAGGAATCCAAGGAGTTATCTAACTCTTTTTTCCATGTTCCATCTTCATATAAATTTACTTGTACTTGCATAACGTTTCTCCTTTTAGTTTAATTAAATGGTTAATCTCTGTTTGTATTTTAAAATATTTTTTTTATATGGAATAAATTGGATTTCTATTGGCGATGAGCTTCTTCGTGTCATGATAATGTAGCCTAATCCGGCACCTTTTTCATGATGATCTACTTTTGATCTACTTTTTTGACGAATGAGTTTGCGTAAAGAGGCATCATCTAAATCTTTAATAGAGTTAACTTTGTGCTTTATCACTTTTTTTTGATCGACGGTAATGAAATTACAACTATCGAGGATATAGAGATTATTTGCTGTAAAGTATGAAAGTGTAAAGTTACAAAAAACTTTTCTTTTATTATTTTCTAGTTTCATACTGTTATAGGCGTAATTTAGCATGTTTTGTATGGTCTCAATAAAAAGTTCAAATACATTTTGAATCTTATCGATTTTAGCACCATTGTTAATCAGTAGTTTTTCAATATGATTGGCACTTTGAACCATGATCTGTTCATCTATTTTACCTGAGAACTCATAGATTGTTTTATCATCTATTTGAATGCATACTTTTAGATCATTATTCATTTTACACAACTATTGCCTCTATATTTAGCCGAGGAAACTCTTCAGCGTAATCTTCATAGTCTTCAAAACCATTCTTGTTTTCTTCTTTATAAAACCAATTAATTTTTATATTTTTGTTGTTTGCTTCTTCTACAATATCCAATATCTCAAAAATTATTTGTGTTGTTGCTGAGTTAAAATAGACCAATTTAAAGTTAATGGTTGTAGCAGTTGTAGGTTGAGTATGGAACTTAAAATACCATTTTAGCCACTCAGTAATAGGTCTATAAAAAGCGAAAGTATTTTCCGGATATGATCTACCCTCAAACTCTATTAAAGCGTTATTTTTGTCCATTATAACTTTTGGGCTGTTATCACTCTTTTCTAAAAAAATATTATCCATTGTTGTCCTTCTATATAGTTTTTTTTGTTTGTGTTGTTTTATTTACTGTTGGAAGTGTAATAATAAAAATGGCTCCATCTTCATGGTTCTTAGCCTCAATATTTCCATGCATCTTTTGAATAATGTTATAAGTCATACTCAAACCAATGCCTGTACCTTTATGTTTAAACTTTGTGGTAAAGTAGGGTTCAAAAATTTTATCGATAATATCTACAGGAATTCCTCCTGCATTATCTTGTATGGATATAACAACACTGTGTTCTTTTTTTACAGTTGTTATGGTTATAATTTTAGACAAAGGATTTTTACTAAGAAAAGCATCTTTTGCATTAGAGAAGATAACCAGTAGCGCTTGGTTTAGTTTTCCAATATGCCCTTCAATAAAAATATTTTTTTCGATCTTTTGATTTACTTGAATATGGTTTTTTCTTGCTTGAAAAGCAAAAATTTTAATGGTTTCTCGAATAGATTTTTCCAACTCAAAGCATTCTTTTTCACTATCAGTATGAGAAGAGAAATTTGTAAAGTCCGTAATGGTATCATCAAGGTATTGTGTTTGTTCTTCGATGATGTCTAAATCTTTATTGTCTTTAAAATCAACTTTAAGTAGAGCCACTATGTGCAAGATAATGTTTAATGGTTGTTTCCACTGATGTGTAATGTTCTCCATCATCTCTCCAATTCCTGCAAGACGAGAGCTTGTAAGCATGTTGTCGTATGCCTCTTTTAGTTCTTTTTTATTTTCTTTCACCGTATGGTTAAGAAACCTTTTTTCTTCATCAAAGTTAGTATAGGTTTCTGTGACATTTTCAAGTAACTGTAACATCTTTGGATCAAATTCATTAATATCAAAATTTTTACCAAAGTTTTGCTTGATTTGTCGTTTTAAAAGTCTATGCATGAGTGGTTTCGGCACTTAAAATTTCATCAAACTTATCTACCCATTTTTTGGGAAATGGTTTAGATAAAATCATCTCAGGCTTTAATATTTTAACCTCTTTTTCTACTATGTGTCGATCTTCTTCTTTTGAACTGTCAAGCCAAGCAGAAACAACAATAATTTTAATTTCAGGTTTTATTTCTCTAAGCTTTCTTATTAATTCATCACCACGAAGACTAGGCATTTCATAGTCTGTTATAACCAAGTCAACAGTTTCAAACTCTTTTTTAAAATTTGCAAGTAATATGAGTGGATCTTCAAAATCTGATACTATACACTCATTTTTTGAAAATGTCTCAATGCTTCTCTTAATAGTGTAGGCTGCTAGTGGATAATCATCAACGGCATATATTTTTTTTACTGGCACTGTATATCCTTATTGTCAGACTCAAAATTCGTTCTGTTTTGAATTATATCTGGCTTTGTGCAATTGGGTGCGCCTATGTTTTCTTCACCCTGAAATTATGGGG
>JAHJJU010000098.1 GCA_018822805.1 bacterium | reverse complement strand
GGTGCTGAGTTCTTTTGTCGCATTAAGAGTTTTATTGCTACACTTAAAAAGAACGCTCTTTCTGTTTTAAATGGGTTAAAAAGTGCTTATGCTTATCAGCCTATAAGGGCTTTTGGGCTGGTAGGGTGCTGAATGGTTACAATCGTTCAATAAATAGTTTAGATGAATTAAGTATCTATGTTGAGACGATACAAACAGAACAAGTAATAGAATTACTTGAAAGATATGAAGCAGGGAAAAAACTTATTAAATAAATTATAAATACTCTTCCTTTAGAAAAATTGAATATTTAGATAGAATATTTTTTGCTATAGGAGAAAGGTGTAAACTAGGAATTATTTTTTCAAAGTTTTGATAGAAGTCAAGATAAATACTGTCAGACTCAACACATTCTATTGTATATTTAGAATCAAATTCAATACTATCATAATTGTTAGAAGCTATATCTACTATCCACTGAAAGTGACCATTTATGATACAATCTTTAAAAGTATTGAATAGATCTGCATTGTTTTTAATATAGAAAAAATCATTGTTTGTTTCTATAAGTTTTACTACCTGATTGAATAATTCCAATTTATTTTTTTCATTGTTAAAAAAGATAGCAATTGCTTGTCTATCTTTTCCTATACTCTTAATATTATCAGTTTCTCCCATAACTATTTTCCCCTTTAGTTTTCTAACAAAATAAAATAATACAGTAAAATACTGCTATAGAAATATTTTAATATTAAAAATAAAAACATATACTTAAAAAGAGAAATTAATGCCAAAAAAAATACATCTGAAACAACATGATACACTAGAAGAATGGCATGATAAAATAAGAGGTATTCGAGATAACGAACATAAACTAAAAATGTTAGTTATAGAGAAAATAATGGCAAATCCAAATATCTCAGGAGAAGAAGTTCAGAAGACATTTTTTATATCTCCTGCGACCATGTATAGTTGGATAAAACAATATAACAATAATGGGTTAGAGGGGCTAAAAAAAGGAAATGAAAAGAAGAGGGGTTCAGGAAAAGGAAATAAAAAAGTAGATGATGAGGTGTATCTAGCACTTAAAGAGGCTATGGAGAATAACCCAGATAAAAAATGGACAGGGAAAGCGAAGGAAGTTTATATAAAAGAGCAGTTTGATATAGAGGTTTCGGAACAGGCTATCGCTTATCGTATGAAGAGAATTTAAGTATATGTTTTTATTTTTAAATCAAAAGTGTCGGACAGTGAGAGATTTGAACTCTCGGTAGGGTAAAAGTTTATATAAGTATATGTTTTTATTTTAAATTTTTGATAGATTCCGTAGGTCTTGACCATGTCACACGTTAAATAATGACTGGCATGAATTAAAATTTGAAATAGCCTTGTTGTTTGAATAGAGATTTGACGTTTGACATGGTCAAACCTACGGAAGAATGTGTGAAGTCTTAAAACATTACAATTTGACATATTATTAACCATTTGTATTTTTATTTGTTAAAATTATCTAAGCTTTATAGATAAGGAAAGAAAAATGAAACATATGGAAAAAGTTCACTTTAATGTTAACTTGTTATTATGAGAAAAGTACTATTTTATACTTTACCATCTGGAAAGAACCCTGTAGCAGACTTTTTAGACAGTTTGTCAGCCAAAGAAGCACAGAAAGTTACTTGGGTTTTGAACTTGATAGAGGAGTTAGAACAAGTTTCTACAAAGTATTATAAACAGTTGAGTAATACTGATGGCATAGTTGAGATAAGAGTACAAATCGCTAAAAATCATTTTAGGCTATTGGGATTTGAACACAATGATTCATTTGTTGTTTTGACAAATGGATTTAAAAAGAAAGACCAAAAAGTACCAAAGTTAGAAATAGATTTAGCACAACAACGAAGAAAGGAGTACTTAATTCATGAGTGATTTACAACAATATATTAAAAAAAGAAAAGAGAGAGATGAAGCGTTTGCCAATGGTTATGATGAAGGCTATAAAGAGTTTAAAATTGGTGAACAGTTAAAACAAGCACGAATAGAGGCAGGTATAACACAAGAAGAACTAGCCATACAGCTTAACACTAAGAAGTCAGCTATCTCTAGAATAGAAAATCATGCTCAAGACATTAAACTTTCAACTTTACAAAATTTTGCACGTATTATGGGTAAAGAGTTAAGAATACAACTTATATAGTTTTTTAGCAAGAAACATAGAAAATGAATAAACACAAAAACTACCTAATCATAGACCTAGAAGCCACCTGTTGCAAAGAAAGAACCATTAGCCGTGAAGCAATGGAAATCTGTGGAGTTTGGATTGGATGTTGCGTAGATTTTGTAGGTGTTGACCATGTCACACGTTAAATAATGACTGGCATGAATTGAAATTTGAAATAGCCTTGTTGTTTGAACCTAGATTTGACGTTTGACATGGTCAAACCTACGGGGAGATATGTGAAAAGTTGGTTAGGAAATAGAAACCCTAATTTTAATTATGGCGAATATGCCATAATTACATCTAAATTGGGTATGAATCTAAAAATATGACAATTTGAGATATTTTTAACAATTTAAATTATATTTTGTTTATAATTATGTATAAACTTAAAATCTTTAAAGTTTAAATATACCTAATAGGATATAATATGGACTGGGAAGTCAATTATTATAAGACAGAAGATAATGAATCTCCTGTAGAAGAGTGGTTAGATAGTTTAGATGCAAAGGTTCGTGCTAAAATTTTTAGAAACTTTGATTTGTTAGAAAAGTTTGCATTGAATTTAAAAGAGCCTTATGTAAAACCATTGGAAGACAAACTCTATGAAATTAGAGCTAAAGATACAAAAGGTATTTATAGAGTAATCTATTTTGCTTTTACAGGTAAACAGTTTATTATGTTAAACGGTTTTACAAAGAAAACACAAAAGACCCCAAGAAAAGAGATTGAGTTAGCAAAAGAGCGAATGAAGGAGATAATCAATGAGTGATTTTAGAAAGCATTTGGATAAATCATTGGAAAATGAAGAGTTTAAAAAAGAGTGGGATAATTTGGAATTACGATATGCAGTTGTAGAGCAACTTATTAAATTGCGAATTACTTATAATTTATCTCAAACAGAATTAGCTAAAAAAATAGGTACAACACAAGCTGTCATTAGTCGTATTGAAAATGGAACAGTAAATGTAGGAATAGACTTTTTAGAGAAAGTAGCACGAGCCTTTGATAAAAAGGTAGAGATTAGTATTTTTTAGAAGGAGAAAATTTAGGAGATAGGAGATCAGTAATCTAGTGTAAATACCTGTAGGGTGCGTTTCCCAACGCACCAAAAAATCAACATTGAAATTATGTATAACACAACAAAAACAATCCAAATATTTTTCTTATATTTAAGATTATTGAAAGAAGAACAAACGGTGCGTTTCCTAACGCACCAAATATATTTCATAAAAAATACAAAAATTAGAAATATAACTAATATACATATATTTATTTCAT
>JAHJJU010000097.1 GCA_018822805.1 bacterium | reverse complement strand
GTTTAAACCAATCAATTTTCTCATCAGCAAATTTTGCCCAAGTCCCTTCATAATCCTTTTCAAACTGTGCGACCAACTCTTTGTATTCGCACATGTTTTTAATTAGGGGGTTATTGAATACCTCTTTATTTGGGTTAAAAATCTTTTCTGTCATTGTTTCTCCTTGTCTTTTTCCCATTATGAAGTAACAACATAGCATTCCCATAGCATAAAATTTTTAGATGAGATATAGGGATTATAAAAAAATAATTGTGTGTTTTGGTAACAAAAATATAAGGAGTGAAGAAGAGAATTTTTTGTAGTTTTTGATTTAGCTTGAGTTTTTTATCGGTACATTGACACAATTTGATGCTAAAAGAGGAAAATCTATAGCTTCTTTACATGCTGTAATTTAAGATAAATCATGGCTGTCATTACGGCATCATTGAGTGCATCATGCACACCAAGTTTTGGCAAATCCAACTCTTTTAAAATCGTATCAAACCTTAAGTCGATATTTCCTTGAGGAATGGTGGCAATTTTTTTATCATAATAAATGGCCGATACCTCCTCTTTTTTATTGGGTAAAGTAATACCAAGCATGGGTTTAATATGCTTGTTTATCATCGCCACATCAAATTCGAGATAGTAACCAACCAATTTTCTGTTACCAATGTAATAAAGAAATCGCTCAATGGCTTCATGAGCAGGAATGGCACCCACTAAATCACAGTTTCTTATCTGGTGAATGGTAATACTCTTATGGTTAATCTCTTCTTCTTGTTGAATGTAAATATGAATCGCTTGATCGGTTAAGATTTTGTTGCCTTTTATCTTCACAGCTCCTATCGAGATAATGTTGTCTTTTTTAGGATTTAAACCCGTCGTCTCACAATCATACACCACAATCTCATCTTCATGTACCCCATCAAAAAGAAAAGCAAATCGCTCATCTGTAAGGTTTTTTCGGTTCCATTTTTGTTTTAAAGCTTCAAACATGATTTTTTACCATTACCCTACCATGGAAAGATGAAAATGATACGCAACAAGCTTTTTAAACTTGTTAACGGTTTTTAAGGCATCTTTGAGTAAATCTTTTTCCAATTTACCTAAGTTGACCACTGAAATGTAGTTGTCTATCTTTTCATCTCGTTTCCATTGTTGCAGTTGAGCCTGGACTCTTAAGGTGTTGAGTACTTCTAAGGCTTCCATTAAATCCGTTGCATCTTGTTTATTCATAAAACCTTTGTTGTTTAACTCTTTGATACGTAGCGTTGTATTGGTGGTATGAATACCATGTTCCAATGCCAAGGCACGAACCCCATGAATCAAAGCGAATAAGGCACTCTTTTTAATGTCAATCTCATTCTTATGGGCTTTATCATGAGAAACAAATTGAGAAAAGAGTCCCAATGGTGATTCAAAGTTCTCAATGGCTTTGGCAAAATGTGTCAAGATTTGCTTATTATTTTTGATTTTTTCGGCAAGATACTCCATGAGTTCTTTGTGTAAGGCGTCATTGCCTCCCACAGCGACAGAGTCTGCAAAAATTGCCATATCCATAAAGCCTTCCATTGTAGGGTTGTTAAACCATCCATCTATATCTTTTTTGTACTCCCCAATTGATTTACACCACTTTGGATGAATAATCATGACCTCCCCTTCACATCGTGGAAAGCCAATCTCATCTAAAGTCTCTATAAATTTTTCACTGACCTCTTTAATGTCATCAGGCATAAAACCCTCTTCAAAAATTAGGGCATTATCTTGATCGGTACGCAGTATCTGTTCAGAACGACCTTCGCTACCTAAAAGAATAAACGTACAACGATTGTGCCAAGAAGAAGGAACAATCATTTCAAAAAGCTTTAGATACATTTTTCGATTCATTTCTGAAACGAGTTTTGCTATGTATCGACTTTTTACCCCTTTTGAATGAAGTGCATCAATCATCATTTCAACCCTACTTGATGCAGCAATCAGTGTTTCAAGTGTTTGTGCTTTGCTTATTTGTACCGTAATAAGGTGGGATTGATTTGAGAAAAAGCTCAGTAGATCGATCAATTCTAAAACCCCCAACAGTTGTTCCTTTTCATTGAAAACAGGTAGGTATTTAATAGAGTTTTCTGTCATTAGCAATAAAATATTAAACAGCAGTTCACCCTCATGAATAGAGATCATCGGATAGGTCTGAATTTGACCGATGGTTGTTAGGTTTTTTTCCTCTTTGTAAAGAATGTAGTGTCTAAAATCGGCATCGGTTACAATTCCATACCCATTAGGATTTTTAATGAGTAATGAACTTGATTTTGACGCTTCCATAAATTTTAAAGCTTCGACAATAGGGGTCTCCATAGGCACTTCACAAACAGCATGTAAAATGGTCTCATCAACACGAGCAACGAGTAGGGAACTCATGGAAGCGTACTCTTTTTTATCTTTTAACATCTCCATTCGTTCAACAATAGTAGAGAAAAAATAGGCTTTAAACTCTTTGTTGTCATGACAAAGTTTTACAAATGTATCTCTGGGTATTTCATAACAAATTAACTCTTCAGTTACCATATATTGGTAATCAGAGGGTTTATTTTCAAGAATTTCAATACCAGCAAATGTGTCATTGCTATGATAAACATCAATCAACTCTTCATCATTGCTTGCTTCTACGGTACCTTTAATGACAACAAAAAGTTTGTTAGGAATGCTTTGCTGTACAATCAATATGCTGTTACTAGGAAAATAAGCAATTTGTGCATTCATCTCAATCTCTTGAAAAGAGTTATTGTTTAACAAAGAAAATGGTAAATGGGTTTTTAAGTTATCTAATAATGCTATCATGTAACCTTCTTAAGAATCAACCAAAGCCAAGATATGGCTTTGGTTGTAAATGTTTTAATGTGCTGATGCACCTTCTGCACCAATACCTGTTTGTGAACGAATATCTTGTGCCTCGAATGCGTCTCTCTCTTCTCTTGCACCATCACTGTTGTCTGTGATAGAGAGTAACCAGATAGCAACAAATGATACCGTTACCGAGAACAACGCCGGGTATTTATAAGGGAAGATGGCTTCCTCATTTCCAAGAATCTGTACCCATACAATTGGGCCAATAATTACGAGGATTACAGCAGTTGCTAGACCTAAACTACCACCAAGAACAGCACCACGTGTTGTTAAGTTTTTCCAGAACATGGACAAGAACAATACCGGGAAGTTCGCAGACGCTGCAATCGCAAACGCAAGACCAACCACAAACGCAATGTTTTGTTGTTCAAATGCAATACCTAAGATAATCGCTAAAATACCAAGAGCAACCGTTGCCATTTTAGATACTTTCATCTCTTTGGCTTCATCAACTTCACCATGTTTGTTAAATACATTGGCATAGAGGTCATGAGAAATTGCTGATGCACCTGCCAATGTCAATCCGGAAACAACGGCTAAAATTGTCGCAAATGCCACGGCTGAGATGAATCCTAAGAAGAAGTTACCACCCACTGCATGTGAAAGGTGAATCGCTGCCATGTTCTTACCACCAAGGATTGGAGAACCACCTTCAATCGCTTGTTTCGCAACATCAAGATACTCAGGGTTGTTAAGAACCATAATAATTGCACCAAAACCAATAATAAAGGTTAAGATGTAGAAGTATCCAATAAATCCTGTTGCATAGAATACAGATTTTCTAGCCTCTTTGGCATCACTTACCGTAAAGAACCTCATTAAGATATGTGGAAGACCAGCTGTACCAAACATGAGAGCAATACCCAATGAAATGGCTGAAATAGGGTCAGAAACCAATCCACCGGGAGCCATAATCGCTTCACCTTGAGCATGAACTTCAACAGCTTTAGCAAACATTGCTTCTAAAGAGAATCCGAAGTGTGAAAGAACAGCAATTGCCATAAATGTTGCACCGGAGAGTAATAAAATTGCTTTAATAATCTGCACCCAGGTTGTTGCCAACATACCACCAAAGGTTACGTATAGAATCATGAGTGTACCAACAAGAACAACAGCTACTTCATATGGAAGACCAAATAGAAGCTGAATCAATTTACCTGCTCCAACCATCTGAGCAATCAGGTATAAGATAACCGTAGCAATAGAACCAAGTGCTGCCAATGTTCTAATCGGAGCTTGTTTCAGTCTATAGGCTGCAACATCTGCAAAGGTATATTTACCAAGGTTTCTAAGTCTTTCAGATACCAAGAAAAGAATAATCGGCCAACCAACAAGGAAACCAATTGAGTAGATAAGACCATCATAACCTGCAAGGTAAACCAACCCGGAAATACCAAGAAAAGAGGCTGCCGACATGTAGTCACCTGCAATTGCCATACCATTTTGGAAACCTGTAATTCCTCCACCTGCTGTATAAAAATCTTTAGCTGTTTTGGTTCTTTTTGCTGCCCAGTAGGTAATACCCAGTGTACCACCCACGAAGAGTAAGAACATAATAATTGCTGAAATGTTTAGAGGTTGTTTTTCAACTTCACCTTCCAATGCACCTGCTGCATAAGCACCAACGCTTAAAAGTAGCGTTAATCCAATAATCAGAAACTTTTTCATACTGCCACCTGCTCATTGTTTAATTCATCTTTAATTTCTTGAGTGAGTAGATCAAACTCACCGTTTGCTCTTCGTACATAGATACCTGCTAAAATAAATGCAATAACAATAATAGCAATTCCTATAGGAATACCTACGGTCATGACTCCTGTACCTGTCTTGGCACCCAATGTCGCCGGACTAAATGCAATCAACATAATAAATGCATAATAAACGACCAACATAATAATAGAGAGTGTCCAAGCAAATTTACTTCTTTTGCTGACCAACTCTTGATATTTAGGATTATTTTTAATCCGTTCAACTGTCTCTTTGTTCATCTTGTCTCCTTTTTAATTTTCTTCTTCTTTGATAGAAGCAAAGCTCCTATCAAATTCCTCTCACTAAAGCTTCGACCATCGTCTCAGAATTATTTTCTTCTTCTTTAATAGAAGCAAAGCTCCTATCAAATTCCTCTCACTAAAGCTTCGACTATTGTCTCAGAGTATCTTTTATCTCTTTTAGTCTAGCTAAACTTTTTGTTTTTTAAAAGTTGTAATTTGCAATTAATCTGTACTCATCCCAATCTACACCCGGTGCAAAATCAGTTGGATAGTTTGCTCTGACTCTCAAGTTAAGATTCTTAATGCCGGCAGGGTTGTATTGAATGTCAAAACCTGACTCTTTTGCTGTCCATGCTTGACCGGCTTGATAGGTGTTTTTTGCACCTACATCAAAGGATACATGGTAGGCTGTTGCTTTTACATCTGCATCTAAAACATTTTTTAAGTTGTATGTTGCAGCCACTTTAGTGGTGTCCGTATCAGCAAAGAACATATGACGTGTAACCATACCTTGGGTAAATGCCGGAATCCCACCCCATGGAGTTAAGATACCACCATTGGTTACCGTATTGTCATTTGAACCGGTTGTTGAGTAAGCGACAGATCCACTTAATGCTCCGGCTGTGGCACCCAGTTTTACACCCATGTATTGACTGTCAACATTTCCTGCTAATTTGTCACCCACTTCACTTTGACTGATCAATTGTGCTGATGCGTTCATTTTAACAGCATCATTTAACAGACAGTTCCAACCATAATCCCCTTGAAGGTAGATGGCATTAAGGATGTCATGTGCATAGTAATCCCACGCTTGAAGTGTTAATCCCGGAACACCTTTATAGATGGCTGCTGCTGCTGTTACTCCAAGCGTATCTGCTCCTGCATCACCTAGAGCAATAGCTCCCATGTCAGCGAATCTTCCATTGGTACCTTGTTTGTACCCCAATCCATAACCACTTTGAAGCGATAATTGACCAGCTGCACCATACACATTACCAAAAGTTCCTACAGACTCTCTGCTTACGTGTGCACCTACTAAAGTTGTGTTTTCAACATCGGTATTGCTAATTACTACAGCTTCAAAAAGGTTTGGAAGCATTCGTGCATCATCTGAACCGGCTAACGGAGTGTCCAGTTTTTGACGTCCAAATTTTATATTTGTATTGTCTTGCTTATAATTAATATAAGCTTCACCCACCATTGAATAGGATGTAAAGTCATCACCATAAAGTGAAGGGTCATAGTTTGCTGAAGTTCTTGGACCATCATGAATATCAAGACCATTGGTTGTATAGAATTTTGTTCCAACACTAAGACCATTAACAGCTGCTGTTTCAAATCCTAAATTACCACCAACAGCCAGTGAATTACGGTTGTTTACGATGGTACCGGAGTAGGTTCTATCAATATAGAACGTTCTAATTTGCCCAGATGTTTTACCATTTGTAAAGGCTTCTGCCAAACTGTCTGCTGCAACGGCAGTGCTAGAGAGCAAAGCGATCGTTGCAAAACTTAAAGTTATGTGTTTCATATTTTCTCCTTATATACTATAACTCAGCTCTATTATGAAGAAGCAACATAGCAATAGCATAGCATGAGTATATTGAGTACAATAAATTTGTCAAAAAAAGAGGTTTGTGTCATTTAGTTACAAAATTTAAGTAGAAGTTTTTAAAGAAAGAGGAAGACTGTGTGGAGGGTTAACGTAGCTATTTTATTTTGTGTAAAATGTATCCAATACCCTTTATGTTCTCAATAAGGTTCTCTTTGAGTATCTGCCGAACACGATGAACTTCGGCTCTAATGGTTGCATTATCGACAGGTGTGTCATTCCATACATAGTATTGGAGCATTTCAAAGCTCACTGTTTTTTCGATATTTGAGACAAAAAGATACATAATCTGTGACTGTTTTGGGGTTAGTATTTGTTCTTTGTTGTCAAAGAGAAGTCTTTTCTTTTCTATGTTGTAGGTATACATTTTACTTATTCTAAGAAAGCTTTTTGATTGAATGTTGGCCATTTTAAGCAGTCGCTCTATATGTAAGGTTAACTCTTTAAGATGAAAAGGTTTTTTCAGATAGTCATAACATCCCAACTCATAGGCTTTGGTAATCTGCTCAATCTTGGTAATTGCCGAGATAAAGATGGTGGGAACAAATATTTTATCTTTTTGCAGTTTTTCTAATAAAAGAAGACCATTAATGGAAGGGGTATTGATATCAAAGATAAAAAGATCATATGCATTTTCATGAATAGATTGGTAAGCCTCTTCTCCATCTTCAAAGGCATCAACATCGTAGCCCATTTCGTTTAAGTATTCAGCAATGGCAGATTGTAACATGATTTCATCTTCGAGTAATAGTACTTTCATATGTTGCTCCTTTTAAATAGATAGTTGAATGTTGTAATCTCATCGTTTGATTCGACCTTAATCTTTATATTTTCTTTGACACATATTGACCCCACAATCTCTAAGCCTAACCCAAATCCACCTTTAACCTTTTCTTCTTGATGAAAGGGTTCAAAAATGCGTTTGGTATCTTCTATTTTGGATGAATGGGTGATGAACTCTAAAGTAATGTGTTCTGAATTTTGCTGCAATTTTACCATAATATCACTATTTTTTTTAGCATACTTAATGGCATTGGAAAGATTGTTATCGATTACTCTTTGCAACTCAACTTCATTAAAATAGATGTTAATATCAGGCTCTATTTTACAAATGATTTTATGTTGATTGCCCAAAGCAATTTCATCAAAAAAGTTGATACGACTCTCCAAATAAAATGTAAAGTTAATGGGTTCTTTGTGATAGTCAAAACGATTTTTTTTAACCATATAGGATAGGTCATCAAAAATATTGGCGATCATCTTGGTTCCGGCTTCTATTTTAGAGAGGTATCGGTTTTCTTCAAATTTTATTTTATACATATCAATATGGGTTATAATGACAGCCAAGGGTGTATTGATCTCATGAATAGCATGTTTAATAAAACTGTCCTGTGCTTTGACCAAGGACTCACTAAAATTTTTCTCTTCGATGAGTTGTTGGTTTCTGATATTGAGGTGCTTAGTCTTCTCTTTGACTTTGGCTTCTAAAGAGAGGTTCATCTCTTCGAGTTCCTCTTTTTGACCACGTATCTCTTTAACCATACGATTAACGTAGTTGACCATTTTTCTAAACTCGATGAGGTCAATTTGTCCTATATCGATGGTGTTGTAGTTTTTAGAGGTCTCTTTAAAGAAGTTGCTAAACGTATTAATCTCTTGTGTAATAAGATGGTTCACAATGCGTACGGCAATCCATCCTAACCCAAAAAGAATTAATGTAATCGAGAGAATTTCCATCATATATTTAATCAGTTCTTTTTTTAGTTTTTCCCGTTGTCGGTCAATCACTTTTTCAACTTCATCAAGGTAAACTCCGGTGCCTACCATCCATCCCCACGGTTTAAAGGCTTTGGCGTAAGAGACTTTGGGGCTTTTTTGTTGGGTGGTTGGTTTATACCAAATATACTCCACATATCCACCCTGAGGTTGTTCAGCTTTTTTAAGCAGCTCTTTGACAATTTCAACGCCATTGTCATCGGTTAAGTTATAGTAGTTGTGCCCGACATCATCACTGCGAATGGAATCTGAAATTTTAATGCCATTATAGTCATAAATAAAGATATAACGTGTTGCGTCTTCTCCCCCGAAGAGATGTTCTATGGCTGTAACAATCTCCTGTTTTAGTTCCTCTTCACTTTGAGTAGGCTCTTTAGATTTATATTTGTATTCAATAAATTTGAGCATACGTTGAGTATCGAAATAGATGGTTTTTTTCTGATTTTCAAGGTCAGTTTTACGTATGATGGATGCTTCATGGTCAAAGTCATTGTATTTTTCATAGATAAGCAGTAGCGTAAACAGTATGACAAATAAAAGCATGACCAGCATAGCAATCATATGAATGTAGGTAATGGTTTTATTTTTCAATTGTTTCATTTATGCTCTTTTTTATAATTTCATAAGTATTATATTTTTTTACTTCTTAATAGATAGTGTATCTTTACTTAATAAGACAGTGGTATGGAATTATCCATGTTGTAAATTGAGCAAAAATATTATATTTTGGTATAATGGTTGCTTATTATAAGTACCTGACCATTTATTATGGTCAGGTACTTACTAAAAAAAGGACAGCGATGAAAGAGACATTACCCATCAATATACCTTCTACGATTGAACAAGATATTGAACAGCATGGTAAGGTTATAGAGTTTGATAAAGGAGCTATACTTTTTAGTCCTGAAGAGTTGCTCGATAAATTTTTTGTGGTTTTTAAAGGACGCATTAAAGTTTCACAAATAGAGCTAGGGAAGGGGAAAGAACAAACACTTAAAATTTTAACCACAGGTGATATGTATGATGTTGTCTCTCTTTTAGATGGCGAAATGCATGACAATCTTCTAACAGCATTGGATGATGTTCAAGTCATGTCTTTTCCTATGCCAATAGTACGTTCGTGGTTACACAGTAATAATGGTTTTAACCAACTCCTTTTCCCTTATATAGCCAGACAGATGCGTGAGATTGAAGAGCTTGCGATAGATCTCTCTTTTTACAGTACTTCTCAACGATTGATTAAACTCATTGTTAAAAATGTCGATCCTCAAACACCCAATAAACTAAAACTGATTTATGATCTCCCTCATGAAGAGATTGCTTCCCTCATTGGTACGGTTAGAAAAGTGATCAATCGTCATATTCAAGAGCTTAAAAAAGCCAACATTATTGAAGTAGACCGTAAAAATATACGTTTAAGAAACAGACACGAATTACTTGAAAGGTTAAATAAATGAACAGTAGAATGGATGAAATTTTAGAAGAGATACAGAGGCTTGAAGATGAACTCATAGATGAATTTAAAGAAAAAGAGCAAGAGTTTTTTTACCATATAAAAAATAAAAAAGTAAAATTTGAACAAGAAGTAATCAATGAAGGTAGAGCCAAAGTGGTGGGTTCGTTTAGGTATCTTTCTAGCCTTCCTATTTTGACCATTATTACCATGCCTTTTATATGGATGATGATTATTCCTGCATTCATTATTGATGTTTGTGTAACGATTTATCAGTTTGTCTGTTTTCCTATCTATAAAATTCCTAAAGTGAAACGTTCGGATTATGTGGTTTTAGACCGATACAACCTTTTTTATCTCGACAAAGTAGAAAGAATGAATTGTCTTTATTGTGAATACTTTAACGGTGTTATTGGCTATGTACGTGAAATTGCAGCACGAACAGAACAGTTTTGGTGTCCGATTAAACATGCAAGAGGACTCAAAGATATGCACTCAAGGTACAATAGTTTTTTTGATTTTGGAGATTACAATCGCTATAGAAAAGAGATAGAAAAGCGAAGATCAAATTTTAAAGACCTTGATTCTAAGTAAAATACCTACTTTTGCCACTTTAGTGGCAGACAAAATGCATCAAATAGACTAAGATTACAACCTATCTAAATCATAAATTGTTTAGGTAATAATTTGTTAAAAAAGGAACTGTTATGCTAGTTACACGTTATAGACCAAGAGATTCATTCAATGATTTTAGACGAAGTTTTGATTTGTTTAATTCTATGTTAAGCAATATTGAAACAGCACAGAGTGTAGAGGATAAGTATGGATTTACTCCGGCTGTCAATACACGAGAGGGTGAGTATGCTTATCATGTAGAAGTTGATTTACCGGGTGTCAAAAAAGAGGACATTAAAGTAGGTATCGAAGAGAATAAGATTGTTATCTCCGGTGAGAAAAAGCTAAAAGAAGAACTAAAAGAAGAGAACTATTATAAAGTAGAGAGTTTCTATGGTGAGTTCAAACGTAGTTTTACACTACCTGAAGGGGTTGATGTAGAAAATATTCATGCCGAGTCAAAAGATGGGGTATTGGAAGTCACCATTCCAAAGCTTGAAAAGAGTGAAGTTGAAAAAATCAAACGTATTAAAATAAACTAAGGAGTAGGTTGTGGAAATTGTAAAAAATGTCAAAAAAATAGGTTCAGAGATTGAAAAAGGTGTTGAGCAAGGAATCGAGAAGGCTAGTGAAGTGTTAGACAATGTAGCCAGTCATCTTCCGTTTCTGAACTTGGCTAAAACAGATAACGGAGATTTTCATATAGAGATAGATATGCCGGGTATTAAAAAAGAGGACATCAAAGTAGATATTGATGGTAATCTTTTAAGTGTATCGGGTACGCGTCAAATGAAAAAAGAGGTAAAAAAAGAGGATTACTACCTCTGTGAAAGTGCTTTCGGACGGATAGAGCGTAAGTTTACCTTACCTGAAGGGGTAGACCGAGAGAAAATCTCAGCAGAACTTAATGATGGGCAATTGGTAATAGAGCTTCAAAAAGAAGAGAAGTTAAAACCAAAATCAATCAAAATTAAATAAGTAAGGAGGGATCCTCTGGTTACTGTCCTGAGAGTGTGACACATTAATTATGGTCAGGTACTTACTCACTTATGACCATTTCCTTGCCCATTGCCACGACCGACCCCTTGACCTTGCCCGTTACGAAGTTGTCGGTACTGGGGTTGATGTTTAGACTGTTGCTCTTGTAGGTTTTGTTGCGATTGGTGTTTGTGCTGACCATTTCCTTGTGAAGCAAAAGATTTTTTTAACTCCATCATTGCTTTGTGTCGGCTCTCTTTGTTCATTTGTCGTAATTGAACTTTGAGTTGATTCATTAGTAAGTGTTTATCTTCAACTTTTGCAACTTTAATTTGAGCAATTAATGTTGTTATAGAATCCGTTTCATTTAGTTGAACACTTTTTGTCTCGACATTTTCCGTAGACAATTCTTCTTTAATTTCATTGACGTTTTCTGTAGTACTTGTTTCAGTTTCAACGGTACTTGTAGGCTCTTTCACAACCTCTGTCTCTATCTGAGTTTGCTCTGTTGCTTCTTGGGCAAAGAGTGTCAAAGAGAAGAGCATCAAAGATAAACATAGTACTTTAAATGATTTCACAGATGCTCCTTTTGATGTTTAATCAGATTATACCTTATTTTAGTTTTGAGGGTACTCAGGGTGACAATACTCTGTTCCTAAAGAACAACATCCCTCGGTGATGCCCATACTTTTTAACCCTTTATCAAATGCCCAGTAGTGCTTGTAACTTCCATCACGTAAAAAGTCGAACACGGCTAAAACATCTGATGCATTAGAGTCGGTAGCTTGGGTAATGTGGATATCCAAATCATCAATATCGGTTACCTCGACCAAACATCCTACTTCTAAAGCATCTTGTTGAGATTGAATTCCTTTGTCGTAGAGCATGTCATAGAGCTCTTGAATCTTTACAACAGGGAATTGACCACTTCCATAAAGGTTTAAAGAGGCTTCATCATAAGGAACTTCCGTATCAGGATAAAGCGTGATGTTAAGGTCATATTTAATCGCTAAATCATTAACAGCCTCTTCATGTTTTACTTCCGATTTACTAGCAATGTTATAAAGCTGTCTTAGAGGTTGCAGGGCATAAATATTTAAGTAAACATCTTTTGCCAATTTCTCTTCGTTGTACATATAGGTAATGGAGTCTTTTAACGCTTGAGAGAGTGTACTCTTTTCTGCATTTATTGCATCAGTGACGACAATAGGTGTCGTCTCTTTTGTGTATCCATCATCAGCATACGTACTTGTTCCTGATTGAGATGAGCCACCTCCACAGGCTGAAAATGAAAGTGTTGCTAAAAGTATTACGATGCTTGAACTTAATGTTTTTGTCATGCTTAGGCTCTTTATTGTCGTGCTAACTGACGGTTAAATGCAGCCAAATGGTTGTAGCTTCCTTTGAGCAGGTTGTTATAAACACGTTCAATATCACTTGGAAGACCTGCTTCAATGAGCTCTTTCAAGTCAGCAATGTCTGTTTCTTCAACCATAACACCCACTTCAAGAGCATCGATTAATGAGCTATCTCCTTTAGCAATCAGTGAATCATAAAGGGCTTGAAGTTCTTCGTTTTCAAATGTTCCTTCATCATCAAGGGTTAAAGGTGCTTCTAAATTGTACTTATTGAGTAGATTGTGAACAGCATCCATGTGCTTTTGTTCCGACTTAGCAATGTTGGTAAATACCCTTGTTCCCCAAGTTTTATAGAGGTGAATATAAACATCTCTGGCTACTTTTTCCTCTTCTATCATAAAGATTAGTCCCTCTTTTTGTTCAGTAGAAAGGGTAGTCGATAAAGTTGTAGTGTTTTGACTTTGACTCTTTTTATAGGGTTTAGATACGTTTTGCTTAGCGTTTTGTCTAGCAAAATTTTCTGAAAAACCCGATACAGTAAGTAGAGCGATCACAGTTGAAATAAGAATGCTTTGTTTTAACATCATCTATCCTTTTAATTGTTATAAGATAATCTAAGTATAGAATAGATTTGTTACTTGAGTGTTACTTCTGAAGCTCTTTGCATTAATGGAAAGTAGATTATAATGAATGATGTAGATACAATTTAAAGGATTCCAAATGAAACGATTTTTTGTTCTCTATTTTCTTTTGTTTTCCACTTTAGTTTTTGCCGAGCAAAAAAGTGTGGATGTCTCTAAAATTTATGGAAAAATTAAATTTGTTGAACATTTTGCTGATTATAAAGTAAAAGTAGTGACAAACTTTGCTGACCTGCATGTTCAAAAGGTTAAGAGCTTTTCGGACAAAGAAGGAAAATGGGAAATAGTACAAAACTTCCCAGACTATACCATTCAATTGGTTGATAGTTTTCCTGATTTTACCATTAAATATGTTGAGAATTTTCCTGGAAAACAGTAGCGTCACGTTAAGAAAAAATTAAAGATATCGTTACCACATTGTCTTGAACTTCCAACTTTTTCTTGACTTCCAACTCATCACAAAGTTTCTCGACAATGTGTAGTCCTATGCCTAAACCTCTCTCTCCCTCTTTGTAGAATCTGTCAAAAATTTTAGCAGGGTTTTTGATGCCGTAAGAGCTGTTGGCTATGCTAAGAATGTTTTGGTGCATTGCTATTTTTATGAAACCGTTTGAGGTGTTGTATTTACAAGCGTTACTGATGAGGTTGTAGAGTATTCGGCTTAAGGCATTTTCGTTAGAGAAAATAACTTGGTCTAAGACATCGATTTCCCATGTTAGGTAGTCGTAAAGAGGAGCGAAAAAATTGACCTGATCATCAACGGCTTTTTTAATGGAGAAGTTCTCTTTTTCAAAGACCTTATCTTTTAGATAGACATCCAAGTTTTTATGCAACATCGAGATGGTTTTGGCACTTTGGGCGATGCTCTCTACTTCTTCATTTTTTTCCATCATTTTTAGGTTTATCAGTATGGAGGTAATGGGCGTATTGAGGTCGTGGATAATGTCTTTGATGAACTCTTCTAGCAGTTTTAACGACTTTCTTAGAGGTGACAGGGCATAGAGTGCAAAGAGCAGAGAGATTAAAACAGCAATCAATGAAAGCAAAGCAAACTGCCAAAGTAGGGTGCTTTTAATTTGGGTTAAAAGTTTTTGATAAGAAGATAAAGGGTACATCACTTGCAGTGAACTTTCATTGTCTTGTAAAAATGGCACTAAAATGTAGAGGTTTTTTTTATCAAAATAGAGTTCATAGAGTTGATTCTCTGCGACTTTGGGGACAAGGTCTATTTCAAAACGTTTGTCATCAAAAAAGAAACTGTAGTTTTTCATCTCTAAAAAAAGTTGTTCACTTAAATGCTCTTCTTCTAAGCGATAGTAGTTGTAAAATATAAAGGCTAAAAATAGCTCTATGACCACAAAAAAAAGGGTAAACCCCTTAATCAGGGATTCTTTTTCAGATAACTTTATAACCCACTCCTCGTACATTTTGAATCTCTATGTCAAAAAGTTTTTTTAGTTTGGCGATATTGACACGTAGGGCTACATCGGTTGGTTTGTCGAGTAGAAGCAGTAACTCATCCTGGGTCACAGGGTTAGGGGAATTTTTAATGAGTGAGACAAGCAAGTTTTTTTGCACATTACCCAAGTGAAGAGGCTCTTTTTTATAGAAAATCTGTTGGCTTTGCAGGTCAATTTCAAAGGCTTTAAATTTGATTTTTTCTTTGAGTGTTGCTGTTTTGGCTTTAATGCGTATGAGTAACTCTTCAGGGTCAAAAGGCTTTTTAACATAATCATCAGCTCCTGCTATAAATCCTTTTGTCACGGATTCGATATCAATAAGAGCTGAGATAATAATCGTCGGTGTAAAATCTTCGGCTTCACGCAAAGCCGTTAAAACATCTACTCCATTCATCAAAGGGACATTGATGTCAAACAGATAGAGGGCATATTTATTATCATACGCTAAGTCAATTGCCTCTTCTCCATTTTTTGCCCAGTCTACTTGATAGCCATTTAAGGTTAAATATTTGATTAACGTTTTAGAGAGATTGGGGTCATCTTCTAGTAAGAGTAGTTTGTTCAAAATGTTTACCTAATATTGATTTAATTATATTTGCATTATATTCTATTTTAGCACAGATAGAAATTACACTATAAATAGTAACCATTGCTTAATCAGTAAAAGCAGATTGACATCCATACTAAAAAATGATATACTAATTTAAAATGTGCCAAAATGACACATAAAAGGATAAACTATGATGGTATCATCTCCTCGTATTACAGCTAGAGTTAGTGTTGACACTCAAGAACTGTTAAGTCGAGCAGCTGCTTTGATGGGTATATCGAGTATTAACTCTTTTGTTGTCTCAGCTGCCATAGAGAAAGCCAAAAAAATTATGGCTGAAGAAGAAGCTTTAACGCTTAGTAAAAAAGATGCCATGCTTTTTATGGATGCTTTAGATAGACCTGCTAAGCCAAATAAAAAATTGAATGAGGCATTTGTTACCTATGAAAAGAAAACAGTTTAATGCAGAGTATTCAACTCGATAAGAAGAGACACGACCGTAAAAATTTCGATTGTGGGGTTGAAGCTTTAAATAACTATTTGAAACTTATGGCAAATCAACAGTCCATAAAAGACAATAGCCGAACGTATCTATTGGAAGATACTAAAAATTCCAATCAAATCATAGGTTTTTACACATTAACAATGGTATCTATTGATTTAAGTTCGTTGCCTAACAATTTACAGAAGAGACATCAAAACAATCACTCAGCAGGACGCATAGCCCGTTTGGCTGTTGATAAACGATATGCTAAAAAAGGTTTTGGAGCTTGGCTACTTGTTGACGCACTAAAGAAACTGCTTATGGCAAGTGATACGGTAGGTTTTCCTATGATAGTTGTTGATGCCAAAGAGGGAGCTTCTACTTTTTATGAGCAGTTTGGATTTAGCTCTTTTGTCGATGAAGAGAACAAGTTGTTCATCAGTGTGGCTGATGTTCGGGCTAGTTTTGTGTAGTGAAAGAGACAAGAATACCCCAAAAGTCAAGATAAAATTTTCAAACGTAGGTGAATATAAAATTGAGATAATAAACACCATTGGTACAAAATGGTGTTTTTGCAGAAAAAATGATGCTAAAAGAGGAGGGTGTATATTCTATCAAACATAAAACGAGGAAAATGTGAATCAAATTTTCAATGCAATGCCGTAGTATAGAACAGTAGTGTTAATTTAGTGTTAAACAAAATAAGAGATTAAAAAATCTCTTATCTTAAAATTTTTTTACGCAAATGTATCTGAAAATAAATTCCCAGACCAGTTGAACATCTTAGCATAGTTAGAAGTCGATGGAGCTCCAGCTTCGAAACTTGACGATACCATGGTTTGCGTCGTGGCATCATATTTATAGACACCCGTTAACCAAGAGGCTGATGTTGCCGAGGTTGGGCTGTAACATGCCGAGTTGGTCTTTGGTGAAGCGTATAGAGCAACACCACTTAGGGTTCTTAAAATCGCATCAGCACACACTTTGGCTTCAGAGTTTCCTATGTGTCCAGCTTTGGGTTGTCCTGTGGCTTGTGAATCACCGATGATGTAGATACCACTATTCAGTACCGATTCATAGCTCAATGGATTAATAGGCGCCCAGTTTCCAGAGTTTACTCCTGCTGTAAAGATAACAGGTGCTGCTTTTTGGTTTGGTATAACATTTAACACCGTTGAACTTAATGTTTTTGATGTACCACCTTCGGTATAGGTAACGGTTTTGGTCGTGTCATTAACAGCTGTTGGGGTGGTACTTGGTCGGTAATCTACCCCATAACTGGCAAAGGTTGCAGCAAAAGTTTCCTCTTCTACGATAATCTTCGCATTGGCATCCAATACAACCACTTTACAGTTGCTGTACCCTTTGGTGTTTTTTAGATAGTCTGCTACCACACAAGCTCTCTCATACGGTCCAGGAGGACAACGATAAGGAGCTGCTGGAATGGTCATGGTAAAGGTGTCGCCATCAACCATTGCATCAATCTGTGCTTTGAGTAGATTGGTTTGCTCTCCTGCTTTCCATGCATGAGGTATTTTGGTTATGTCATAGTCATTTGTTTTGATAAAGTCAATTCCTGGTGCTAAAACCAATTTATCATATTTGACGGTGTTTCCATTTGCCAAGGTAAGGCTTTGGTTGGTTTTATCGACAGAATTTACGGTGCTGTGAACCATATTGATACTATATTTACTGCTGTAAGTTCCATAGGTAAACGACAGGTTGGCAGTTGTTTTTTGACCATTAAGTACCAAGTTACTGAGTATGGGCGACACATACGTAGCGTTTGGTTCAATAATGGTCACATCAACACTGCTTCCTCCCCACATTTTTAAATACTTAGCACAGGTTGCCCCTGAAAATCCACCACCAACCACAACGATGTGTGGAATGGTTGCAGCATTTGCGATGCTAGGAGTAATTGCAAAAAGTGAGCTTACTCCTACAAATTTCATAAAATCTCGTCTTGAATTTGAATGTGTTGTTTTCATTTTGTTATTCTCCTTATTAAAGTGTTTTTAGCCAATTGCCAATAAGTGTTATCTCTTCGCTGGTGTATCCATGAGCTTGAGCAGACATAATCGGTTCATCATCTTCGAAAATCTCATTTGCAAGGTCACCTTCACCTGCGATGCTATCCCACTCATTAACTGATATACCATTGGTACCATGACACTGAGCACATTGAGACCCTAAAAGTCTTCCTGCATCTGCTTTATAGGTGATAGGGAGAACTACAGTGGTCGTAGTCGTGGTGTTACTGCTGTCATAATCGTCATCGTCAGTATCTTTGATGTTATCATTATCATCGTCATCGTCATCAGAATCGTTTAGTGAATCGTTATCATCGTCTTGATCATAACTGTTTTCAATGCCATCACCATCGCTATCATTTGCATAGTCTGAATCTTCAGTATCTAAGATTCCATCGTTATCATCATCTTCATCATACTTATTGACTACGCCGTCATTGTCATCATCTTCATAGACATTTGGTATTCCATCATTGTCTGTATCTAACGGATCATAAGAAAAAGAGTTGACCTGAACCTTTGAATTTGAGACGGTAAGAGGTGCTTGTATTCCTTCTCCCGACATAGGAAGTGGAACATGACCAATATCGAGATCATCCGAGAGCTGAAAATAGCTTGAGGTGGTTGTTCCATTATTGAAGAGCAAAGGCGTAACAATATGTTTTGAGGTATCAACATCTTTTTCATTGGTGGTCATGATAAATTTACAATCGACCTCTTTTGGTAATTCCAAAGTAAAAGGGTGATTCGTACTGCCATCATCGGTTGAGTTTACACTGTAGTAGCTTCCATTTTTACAAAATGCTTCTATAAGCGTACCCGGAACGGTACCCGATACGGAATAGGTTGTTTTTGATACAGGTGGAGTGCTATCATCACTTGCTGCAGTGGATGTAGCACCTCCACCACAACCTACTAAAGCGAAGCAAAGGGTCAGACTGTAACCGGTTAAAAAAAGTTTATTATGTACTTTCATACATGGCTCCTTGTTATTTATTTTATGTCATTGTATGAGATGTTTATGAATTTTTTATGAAGTTTATAAAAAAATAAATTAATTTTCAAAATGAGTTTGAATTTAGAATTTTTATAATTCATATTTGGTTAATCTTATCATGGTATGATACGAAAAAAGAAGGAGCAGTTAAAATGAAGTCAAAAGCTATTTTTATTGTACTACTATTTTCACTGTTCTTTAATATCTCACATGACATACTTATTGCCCATGAAACAGCTGTTTGTCATACTACTTTAAGTGTTCAAGAGAGTACAAATATCGTCGATACGGAATGCTGTAATACATTCAGTGAACTACATGAAATATTTCATTTTTCAGGAATTCTTGCTACTTTCTCAAACATGGAAACATCTGAATTTTCATCGCTAAAAGTTCTTTTTATCAGTACCATCTCTCCTATTTTTATTGAACAAACCACCTTTAAGCCACCAATAGTCTAACGTTTAAACCCATCCTATTTTTACGCCCTAAATATTTAGACTTTTACAATTTAAAGGAACTGTTATGAAATACCTAGTTTTAGCCTGTGTGCTTTTTGGAGCACTACATGCCCAAGAGTTAACACCTGAGCAAGTTGCCTCAACCCATACCTATAACCATAAGCTTTCAATGAAAGTAAAATATCGACGATTGTTACAAAATATGGCAAACGTTAATGAAGAAGAAGCCCAAGAGATTGCCAGTAAAAGCTGTGATGCAGCCATAAAAAACACCCGACTAATGCGTCATGGAAAGCGACTCTTTTATGCCATTAGAACCCAAAAGTGTCTTATAAAAGTAGATGCCTTAGATGGCTCTACCATGAGTAAAAAGGTTTTAAATTAATGTTAAAATATATCCTTACAGCCCTACTTTTTGTAACATACAGTGAAGCATCGGTGCTTACCTTGACCGATATTTTACAACATGCCAAAGAGCCTACCTTGCTTTCTAAAACCATTGAAGAGGAACAACAGGCTTTAGAAGCTAAAAACCTAGCCAACAGTGCCGATGCACCTTTTGTGTTGCACAATGGCATGACACGAGCCAAGAGTAAAGTCCTTTCAGGTTACGAGTATGATGTTGCCATCTCTAAAGAGCTAAAACTGGGCAACATTCAAGGCTTAGAACAGCAACAAAATAGACTCAATAACCAAGCCTATAAATTGGAACAAGAGAAGTACCTTATAGAAGCTTCAAATCGTTTAAAAAACTTTTATCATCAGTACTGTTTAGAAAGCAATTATAGAACCAACTTTCAAAAAAGCCATGACAATTTTGTAACGCTTTATGAGAAAAAAAAGAGTGCTTATGGGCATGATGAGATTGCCAAAACCGAGCTTTTACAACTGGAACTGGAAAAGAAGAGACTGCATACAGAGTTGGAGAATTTGAAGCAAAAAGAGAACAGTTCAAAAGAACAACTGCTTTCGTTAACCACACTTGATAGTAGTGATGCTTTTTCCTGTCAAGATATGTATCCGATTGTCCAAGAGGTTAATTTAGAAAATGATACGTTTCAGCTTTCACAAAAAGCTCATGAAAAACGCATTGAGAGTACCCAAGTAGGATTGAACCGTTACAGTAAAAAGTTAGAATCGGTAGAAGTTTCTATGGGGTACACCAAAGAGTTAGAGACCGATTTATACACCGTGGGTGTTTCCATTCCTCTAAACTTTTCTACCAATAAATCGGAACAAGAACGTGCTGCACTGATGCATCAAAGCTCTGCTTTAATGTTTCAAAATGAGCATCAGATGGCAAACAGAAAGTATGAACTTCGAGAACTAAAAGCACGGCTTAGTCGTCTTTTTCAAACCATACATTCCGAAGAGGAAAATATAGAACAGTTCACCAACAGCTTACTGCCACTCATGAAAAAGAGTTACGATTATGGAGAGAGTTCCGTCATAGAGTACCTCTTAAGCCAACAAAAACTAAATCAACTTCAGCAAGCGTTGTTAGAAAACCAAAAGGGTTATTACGAAACCCTATTTCAGCTCTACAGTATGAGCGAACAGAAGGATAAATAGATGAAAAAATTATTATGGATTGGTTTAGGGATAGGTACTTTTCTTAACGCTCAAATCATTAGCTTAACAGACGAACAGAAAAATGATTGGCAAATAAAAACACAAATAGCAGCGTCATCAAACAGCTTACCCTTAGGTGAGTTCATAGCAGAAGTGACGACTCCTCCTCAAAATTTGCATACCCTTACTTTACCTTTTGAAGCACAGGTGAAAAAACTTTATGTGGCGTCGTATGAGAACATTAAAAAAGGTCAACTCTTAGCTGAGGTAACAGGACGAGATTGGATTGAGATTCAACAACGTTTTATTGCTGATGCGATTGAGCTGAAACATCATGGACACATTGCCGAGCGTAAAAACCGTCTTTGTCGTGAAGAGATTATTCCTAAAAAAGAGTGTATCGATGCCAATGCCGAACACCAAGCCGACAAGATAAAGGTCTCTGCCTCGAAAGCCTTATTGCGAGGTTATGGAGCAACGGATCAGATGATAGATGACCTTTTTAAAAAGTTAAAAATTGCACAAAGCATTCAAATTCGTTCTGACGTTGATGGAAAACTGTTGGAGCTTAATATTCAAGTGGGTAAAAGTACCCTGCCAAGTGATGCTCTGTTTATTATTCAAAAAGAGGGAGCGTTGTGGTTAGAGACGCAAATATTGGCACAAAAAGCGATGCAGTTAACAGAAGGTCAAAAAGTTCAACTAGCCTTCAATAACCAAACTTTTGAAAGCCAACTCCTCCTCCATTCCCCAATCATCAACCCTGAAAACCAAACCCAAAAGGTACGATTTTCTTTGCCAACCGATAGAACATTTCTTTCAGGTTTACGCAATACGGCGACCATAAGCATCGAAAGTAAAACCCTTAAAGTTGCTAAAAAATCGGTGATTAACCATGGGAATAAAAACATTGTCTTTGTTCAAACAGCACAAGGCTATGCACCAATGACCGTGGAGATTGTAGGAGAAGAGAGCGACTTTTATTATATTCAAGATAGCCCAAAACTACAAAACCCTATTGTTACCACTTCTACTGCTATTCTCAAAAGTCTAATGGAGGGTGAAGATGAATAGTCTTATTAGCTTTGCTCTCTCTCAACGTCTTTTTATTATTATCTTAGCCCTGAGCATTTTGGGCTTTGGGGTGAAGTCCTACAAAGAGCTACCCATCGATGCATTTCCTGATATTTCACCAACACAAGTCAAGATGATTATCAAATCCAACGGCATGACCCCCTCTGAGATAGAGTCACGCATTGCCATTCCTATTGAAATGAACATGGTGGGTATCCCGGGGCAGTCCATTATGCGTTCGACCTCCAAATATGGTCTTTGTGATGTGACGATTGATTTTGAAGAGGGAACCGATATCTACTGGGCAAGACAGCAGGTGAGTGAACGACTTGCTGACATTAAAGATGATTTACCCTCCAATATCGAGGGGGGATTAGCCCCTATTTCGTCACCTTTGAGTGAGGTTCTGATGTTTACCATTGAGTCGGACAGTTTGAGCTTGACCGAGAAAAGAAGCCTTTTAGATTGGATTATTGCCCCTAAAATTCGTGCCATATCGGGCGTAGCCGAGGTTAATGCGTTGGGGGGAAAGGTAAAAACTTATGAAGTGGTTCCCAACCTAAATGCCCTGCAAACCTTTGGTATTACGCTTGATGATATCTTTAAAACTCTTGAATCGAACAACCAAAATGGTGGAGCAGGACGGGTGACACAAGGGGTAGAGTCTATTTTGGTGCGTAGTTTAGGAAAGCTTAAAAACATACAAGAGATTGAGCGTTTGGCTGTTAAAAAGATAGAGAACAGAGTCATTACTCTTGCTGATGTTGCAACCGTTAAAATAGGAAACATTACCCGTGCCGGTTTCTCAACTAAAAATGGAGAGGCTGAGGCTGTACAAGGATTGGTCTTGGCACTTAAAGGTGCTAATGTTAAAGAGGTTCTGACCATTGTAAAAGATGAACTAAAAGCCATTGAGTCGATGCTTCCTCAAGGGACAAAACTCGATATCTTCTACGATAGAACCAAGTTGGTTGATTTGGCAACAGGTACGGTAAAAACGGCCCTTTTTGAAGCTGTTATACTCATTATGGTGGTGCTGTTGCTGATGTTAGGAAATTTGGCTTCAGCTGTTTCAGTTGCCTTGATTTTACCTTTTGCCCTTCTAATGAGTTTTATTGCCATGCAATATTTTGGACTCTCTGCCAACCTTATGAGCCTTGGAGGACTTGCCATTGCCATAGGAATGCTGGTCGACTCTGCCGTGGTGATGGTCGAGCATATTACAGCCGAACTAGGCAATCCTAAACAGCAACAAAAAAGTAAGTTAGAGATTATCCGACAAGCCTCTATTGAGATGGCTCCTTCAATTGCCTCTGGGGTATTGATTATTATCATTGTTTTTATGCCACTGCTGACACTGCAAGGCTTAGAGGGTAAACTTTTTGCTCCTGTGGCATTGAGTATTGTTTTTGCACTTTTTTCGTCGCTGGTTTTGGCACTGACGCTGATTCCGGTTTTAAGCTCATTTATTTTAAGCAAACGTCCTGACAAAGAGTCATGGTTGGTTAGAATGCTGATTAAACTCTATCGTCCAACACTTCTTTTGAGTATGCGTTTTTCTAAAATTGTGATGGCTGTTGTCCTTCTTCTTTTTGCCGGGTCACTCTACTTAGCCTCCAAGACAGGAAAGACCTTTATGCCAACCATGGATGAGGGAACCACCATTGTAATGATAGAGAGTCTCCCCTCCATCTCTTTAGATGAAAGTGTGGAGCTGAACCTAAAAATACAACAAAAACTGCTTAAAGAGGTTCCGGAAATTAAGAACATTATTGCTCGAACTGGAACCGATGAGTTGGGTCTAGACCCAATGAGTTTGAATGATACGGATACCTTTTTTATTTTAAAACCGGAGTCGCAATGGCGTGAACCCTCTCGTGCCTTTGTTGTTGAAAAAATTCGAGAAGTCATTGAGAGCATTAAGGGAATTGAAGGTGTATTTACCCAACCTATAGAGATGCGTGTCTCCGAGATGTTAACAGGGGTTCGTGGTGATTTGGCCGTTGATATTTTTGGAAGTGATCACGCAGAACTGGAACGCATCGCAGAAGAGATAAAAACTGTTTTAGAATCAACCAAAGGAAGCTCTGATGTTTATAAAAAAGCCAATGAGGGGGTCGCTTACTTTGAACTAAGCTTCAACCAAAAAGCGATGGGCTATCACGGCATCACCCAAGATGAAGTAAACCAATTTTTAAACACCATGGTGAGTGGGACGCAAGTAGGCATCATCCAGGAGGGGATGCGACGGATTGATTTGGTGGTCAAAGGTGCGTACAATCTACAAAATTCACTCGACCAAATCAGCCAACTCTACTACCCACTAGCCAATGGGAAAAGTGTTCCTTTAAGTACCTTTATAACCTTTAAACAGACCAGTGGAGCTGTGCAGATAGAACACGAAAACGGCTACCGAAAAACCGTTGTACAGAGTAATGTACAAGGTAGAGATTTGGTAGGGTTTGTTGATGAGGTCAAAGCCAAAGTAGCCCAAAGTGTCAAACTCCCAGCAGGATACTACCTAAGCTATGGAGGAGAGTTCGAAAACCAACAACGAGCAGCCGATAGATTACAACTCATTGTACCCATTGCCCTTGCACTGGTTTTTCTACTGCTCTTCATCTCCTTTGGTTCACTGCTACAAGCGACCATTGTTTTCATGAATGTCCCGTTAGCCCTCATAGGAGGTTTCGCAGGACTCTACTTTTCCGGTGAGTACCTCTCGGTTCCTGCCTCGGTTGGGTTTATTGCCTTGTTAGGAATTGCCATGTTAAACGGCGTGGTCATGGTCAACTACTTTAACTACCTTATCCAAAGAGGTGTGGCGATTAAAGAGGCTGTGATAGAAGGTTCAGTAAAACGTTTACGCCCTGTTCTTATGACAGCGCTCATTGCATCCTTTGGTTTGGTACCTCTACTCTTTGCCACAGGACCTGGCTCTGAAATACAGCGACCATTGGCGATAGTGGTCATTGCAGGATTAATCACCTCTACACTATTGACTTTGATTATTTTGCCGATTTTGTATGGGTGGGTTTATCGGGAGAAGGTGTAGGTTATAGATTCCCACAAAAATCGTGGGAATCTATATTGAAAGAGGATAAGGAGATAGCAATGGAGTTTCTAAAAAAGCTTTATAACGGTAAACTTCCACTGGAGCAAACATTATGGAGATATAGTATTTTGCCATGGATACTGTTATACTTCGCTATTCAATTAAAAATATTTTTAGATATATCAAATGAGAAATTTGAGTTATTGATTTTCTATATACTTGTTTTGTTCAACTATATATCTTGGACTGGATTAGATAAAATCATTACAGATTCTCTTTTTCTTATAGTGATAAAAATTGTACGTTTTGGCTTGCTTATGATTACACTGATAGCTGGACCACTTGCACTATTGTTCATTTTTTCTGGTTATAAAGGTTAATTTTCTCGCTCCCAATCTAAGATTGGGTAGTGTCTATGAGATTATAGTTTATTGAGTTTAATTGTCCAATAACTGTTGGAACTCATTGGTAACCAAAAAAGTAAAATATATCTGTTCACTTTTTCTCTATATCTCTAAATTCAAAACCATCTCTCATCTCCAAACTTGTTTTTTGAATATGTTCTGTAATTTCAGGTGTGGTTAGTCCACTCATTCTATCAGCAAAAGCTCCCCATTTTCCTTTTGGCTTGGTTAAGTTTTGGGATGTATTGACTTGAACTTGATTTTTTAGAAAGTCTACAAGCATACTTTTGATTTCATCAACGCTTCTGTTTTGAATAAAGTTGGCTACTTCTTTATCGTTGATATCAATTGTACCAAGGTTTAATGATACTTGCATGGTTGACTCCTTTTTTTTAGTATATCTAATAAAAATTAAATTTCTTCTCACTCTCAATCTAAGATTGGGTAGTGTCTATGAGGTTACAGTTTTCAAAACTACTTATTTTCTAGTTTCAACCCCTCTTGCATGTACTCACGAAGTAAGTTATTGATAAGCGTCTGGTAGGCTATCTTTTTCTCACTGGCTTGTTTTTTCAAAAAGAGTAGTACATCATTATCGAGTCGCATACTGGTTGGTATCTTGGTAGGTTTGTAGAATCTACCTCGTACTCCATCAGAAAAGTCATACTCATCTAACATCTCATAATCGTCAAACTTTGCTTTCTCTTCAACACTTTTCATAACGGTTCCTTTCATTTATATTTGCTTTTCTTGCAGATATTATTTTTTATGTTCAGCTAGTAACTCCAAAATCAACTCATCAATAAACCTCTCATTTGACCTCTCAGGTAACTCACTTTGGGTTAACTTCTCCTGTACCACTGTCAGTTTATGGTCGATATACTCCATGACACTTTCAAGTGTCTCATTTCCCTCTTTGATGGAGGTGATATAGGCTCTGTCTTTGAGAGGGAAAGTGATAAATGCATCATCAATCAGCTCTTCTACTTCGCTAATGACCCGTACAGCATGAGAGAGGGATTTGTAGTCCACCCCTTCAGAACTTGCTTTGGCTCGGTTGCCAAACTGTTGCTCCATATCGGTGATTTTTTCTAAAAAGTAGCCTACGGTCACTGTGCCTAAAAAGCGTTTGCCCAATACTTCGATATATTGCCCCTCTTGGGTTGTGCCACTGCCTCGCGAGGTAGGAGCCATAACAAATTGAATGTATTTATAAGAATACTCTTGAAACATCTTTTCTACTTTTGGGAAAATGGTAGAGAGTTTATCGTTTTTCTGTGTTTGAGCCAAAGTACCAAAGTACTCTACAAACTGATGCAACTCATTAAATCGTTCCCCTCGAACATTATAGACCTTACTTTGTCCCACACAGTAGCCGATAAAGGAGTGAAGGTTTCGGTTATAGAATTTCGTATAGTTGTTCATTATTATCTGAGTAAACTTTTGGTCACTATAGATTTGTGTATCTTGGCGAAACATTGAAAAGAGGATATCCATCGCTCCTGTCTCTCCCTTTTTCAAGAGGTGAAAAAACTTATAGATAGAAAAGAGCTGTAAGTCAATATCTTCTTTTGAGTTTCGTGTATTGTTATCATTGGAGTTGAAGTTAAAATGTTCTATATCGCGTTTAAGGAGGATATCTTTACGACTAGGAATAAAGATACCCTTGTAATCTGTATCAGAATTAGGGTTATCCGTACCATAGAGTTTTGAGCCAAATTTTGTGATGTAGACCACACGGCAGTTGTGTTGTTGTTCGAAGTTTTTGATTAGGGTTTTTATGTTCATTATTTATTCCATATCTATTATTGAAAATTATATCTCAATATCCATATCTAATCTATATTTCATTACAATACATATAAAAAAACAAGGAAACAACATGGCAGATACACAATTTGACAGATTAGAAAAAATCGTATACGACAACGATTTGGAGGCACTGAAACAAGCAATTGAGAGTGGTAACATGGATGTTAATTTTCAAAACAAATATGGCTGGACACCCCTACATATGGCAATACGACGTGACCGACGAGAGATGGTTGAGTATCTTGTAGGACAAGGTGCTGACATCGATAGAGTAGATGGTGCCGGTTGGACACCTCTTATGGAAGCTGTTATGGATGATATGCCAGAGCTGTGTAAACTTCTTTTAGATAATGGGGCTGATGTGACCATCGCCAATGCACGAGGGGGAACAGCTCCGATGTTGGTTCAGAAGTTTGGGCGTAGCTCAATGGTGAAGTATTTTTCGTAATAAATGGAAAAATTCCTCATCATCACCGACATCATCGGTATTATCTCTTTTGCTATTAGTGGATTTATTATTGCTGTCTATTATAAGTTTGATTTGGTGGGGATTTTTATTTCGTCCATTTCAACGGCATTGGGTGGAGGGATTATTCGTGATGGAATGATTGGTCAGATGCCTTTTGCTTTTACGCATGATTATCCTTTTTATGTGATTTTAGGAACCATTACGATTATGATGATTTTTAAACTGCACCGTATTAAGGAGCTGGAGACCCATTTTATTTATATACTCAGCGACTCCATTGGGTTGGTGGCGTTTAGTATTATGGGGGTATTGATTGCCATTCGAGAAGAAGTAAACTTATTAGGCACGATTATTATTACCTTGCTTACAGCCGTTGGTGGGGGGAGTGTACGCGATATTCTGATGAATAAAATACCCTTTTTTATGTCCAAAGATTTTTATGCGATTATTGCTATTTTGATTGCTGTTTTTCTCTATTATCTTAACCGATGTATAGCTGTAGATTTTTTGATTATTCTCACTACATTTGTCTTCTTTTTGGCGTTACGATTGTGGGCATATTATAAAAAGTGGTATGTGCCGTTTTTAAACTAAGTGGCTTTCCCATCAAAATGATGGGAAAGAGGAGAATTGTTGAAATTTGATTTATGGTCGACCTTGACCTTGTCCACCACGTTGCATCATGCTACCTGCACCTGAGCCATCTTGGAGTCTTTGACCCTGACCCATCATGCCGGCACCTTGACCCATGCCTTGACCACCCATTTGTTTAACACGATTTTCCATCTGTGTTGTTTGATGAGCTTGAAACTCTGTGGCATCGAGTGAACCATCACCATTGGTATCGAGTGTAGAAAATTCAGGAGCATTGGCTGCATTTTTTAACAGTTTTCCTGCTTCAGCATTTTCAGTCATTCGAGCTGTTCGGGCTGCTTCAAGTTCTGCTTGGGTAATTTTGCCATCGCTGTCTGTATCAAAGTCGGCAAAGGTTGGCATATTTTGAGCACGATTGGCACCTTGACCCATGCCTTGACCACCCATTTGTTTAACACGATTTTCCATCTGTGTTGTTTGATGAGCTTGGAACTCTGTGGCATCGAGTGAACCATCACCATTGGTATCGAGTGTAGAAAATTCCGGAGCATTGGCTGCATTTTTTAGCAATTTTCCTGCTTCTGCATTTTCAGTCATTCGAGCTGTTCGGGCTGCTTCAAGTTCGGCTTGGGTGATTTTGCCATCGCTGTCTGTATCAAAGTCGGCAAAGGTTGGCATATTTTTTTGAGCCATGCTTTTACCTAGACCTTTTCCGACGCCTGAACCATCTCTAAGTTGTTGACCTGTTGCTTGGCGTGTGGCTCTAAATGTTGCTCTCTCTTCGGCTGTCATATCGGCAATACGACTTTGCATTTCAGCTCTAAATGCTTCTCTATCCTCAACAGCTACAGTGCCTCTTAAGGCTGTAAGCTCTTCAGTTGTCATTTGTGTAAAATCGGTTGCCATTAAACTCATGGCTAAAAATCCCATTGTTAAAATTGTTCTTGTCATAATGTATCCTTTTTTATTTTAGATGTGTAATGGTAACATGTTTGTGTTACCTGATTGTTACTTTTAAAAACGAACACCCAGTGCCAAAGAGAAGGTATTGTCATACGAGAAATCTTCTAAGGCATAGGTGTAGGCTGCTGTAGCAAAAAGATTTTTGTTAAAGCTATAGCTGTTAAACCAAGAAAGACCTTGTTCTGCCTCACCGGTAGGATAGATAGAGCCTGTATAGTTATACGATAGGGCAGAGTACCATGCGTTTGTTAGAGCATATCCTGTTCCTAGTGAGAACGAGGAGTAATCTTCATACTCGGTATCGGTACTGTCTCCACTAAGGGTATACCCATAGTAAAGAAACATATCTTGTTTACTGTTTAGCAGATAATTAAAGTTAAGTGATGCAAAGTAATCATTGTCTCGTGAGGCAATGGTTTGGGTGATGGGGTTCACATTTACAAAGTTACGACCTCTCGTTGTGGTGGTGACATTTTGCGTATCATCATTCACAAGTTTAGTACCTACCGAGAGTTTAATCGCAGATTGTGGTAGCATAAAGGTATATCCTGTGGCTAAGTAAATATCATTGTCACTGTCGGAGTTGTCTTCGGTGTAACTGTTGTTGGTGGTCGTTCTAGAGTTGGAAACAGAGACATCCCACTGACGATAACGATAATTGGCATAGAGATTGAGAGCATTTGTATTCTCATAAGTCTCATCGGTACGGATGTCGGTACCGACTTTAAAGGTGAATTGACCTAGATATTTATTTGCTGTGTTTGAAGATATTTCTCCACTGCTTGGACAACCTTGTGCATCAACCAAAACATCAAAAGGGGTATTGGGACAAGCATCAAGACTGTCTTCTACCCCATCAATATCATAATCTTGATCGGCAACACTTATACTTGAAAAAAGTAACAAGGTGAGGGTTATAGATGTATATTTCATAATTTAAATCCTTTTTTTTATTGATTGATAACACCATATATTATAATACTATTGTTACTTCAATGTTACTATACAAATCTATTAACGTCTATAATCATGAGAATCTCTATGTAGTCGACCTCTATCTCTTTTCCTGTCATACTTATGTTCATGGTAGCTGTGTTCACGATAGCTATCATTATAATACCCACCTCTATGACCATAAAATGGATGTCGTAGGATACACCCATTCATTAGCAAAGCTAAAAGAGTCAATATAATTATCTGTTTCATTTTTTTCCTTTGTCTGTTTAAAGTGCTTCATTCTACAAAAATAATGTGAATTTATAGTTATATTTTTTATAAGCCAAGATTTTATATTTTTCAGTATGATGCAAAAAATTATTTTAAGGATTGATATGAAAAAAATTATTATCGCAAGTTTAGTGCTTGTAAGTTCTCTCTTTGCAGAGCTCAAAGTAGGTGATACTTTTCCGGCGTTAACATTGGTAGACCAGTTTGATGAAAAGGTAGAAGTACAAAAAGAGGGTGAGACCAAACTCATTATCTCATTTGAAAAAGATGTCTCATCAGAAATTAAAGCATTTTTAGAGGGAAAAGATAAAAACTTTTTAAACGATAACAACCTTACTTACATCTCTGATATCAGTAAAATGCCATCATTGGTTACGTCGTGGTTTGCACTGCCTAAAATGAAAAAGTTTGACTTTAAAGTGGCACTTATTTATGATGAAGAGGCAGGAAAAGAGATTGCTCGTCAAGAAGGAAAAGTTTCGGTATTTGCATTAAAAAACAATACGATTACAGCCATTGATTTTGTAGAGCCAAAAGCATTAAGTAGCATTTTAAAATAGTACTCTTACGCCGTAGAGTGAACGTTCACTCTACTCAGGTTAACAATATATCAACACATCACTCCTTGACTCTTTAGCAATGTAACCGGATGTTGAACCTATAAAAAAATCATTATCTCCACTGTGTGATGCGACCACAACCAAGTCGGGATTTTTCTTTTCTACATAGTCTAAAATCCCACTCGAAAGAGAGAATGTTGCATCGGTTAAGGTTCCACTTACTCCAACCTCTTCTTCAAACTTCTTCAATAGTTTAGCAGCTATCTCTTGGTTCTCTTGCTGGTAGTTAACCATCTCGGTGTAGTTGATATCATACATGGTTGTTACCATTGCAATACTCTCATACCCATAGACCAATTTTAAATCATCGCTTGGAAAATGAGTTTTTACAAAACCAATAGCCTCTTTAGACTTCTCACTTAAATCGGTAGGAATCAAGATGCTGTTGTAGGGTTTACAAGACTCTTTAATGACTAGGATAGGTTTGTTCACAGCACGTATAAGCTTTTCAAAGTTGATGTTGCTTCCACCAATAATCATGTCAACATCATCACGTTTGGCTTCTAGATTGGCTCGGTCACTAGGATCACCAAAATAGACCATTGTATGGTGTTTGACTTGAGCCTCTTCATTTAAAGTATCAAAAACAGTATCAATTTTCTCTTTAATCTCCTCTTTATCAATAGGAACCTCACTACTATAAAGTTTTAGATCAAGAAAAGGGATATGAATGGTATGTAATACAATAATTTTTGCATTAAAATTACTTGCCAACTCAATGGACTTTTTTAAGACCTCACTATTCAATTTTGAATCATCGATAACAGCTAGGATTGTTTGTATATTTTTCATGATATGTCCTTTATTTTATTATATTCTTTTTTGGTTAATTAGAAGATAAAATAGATTTTATGATTTAGAATTTAAGTTAAATCTCTAACTTTTCTTCATTAACATTTCATAAAGTTATGAGATAATTTTGTTATAATCTTCAATAAAACGAGTTGTCATGAAAAAAATAATATATTGTATAGTATGTTTCTTTGTCTCTTTACTTTTGGCTGATGAACCTGTAACGTATGGTTGGAATATTCCTAACACACCTGTACTAGTGGGTGGTTATATTGATGTGATGTATGATGAAAATAAAGAAGATACTTTTTTTGTTGATGATATCGCGTTACTTTTCTCTGCCAATCAAAACCATTTTGATATGTTGGGTGAAGTAGAGATATCACACCTTTCTTTAGAGGGTAAGCGTAGTAATGCCACTACCGAGATTAATTTAGAGCGACTGCAAATAGGCTATGCTTTTAGTGATGAAGATCATATTACACTGGGACGATTTAATTCAGATATCGGGTATTGGAACCAAGCTCCTATCAATATTTTACAAGATACAACCACCGAACCACATATGATTAAACATGTTTTTCCTAAAGCGACCACGGGATTTATGTACCAAAATTATTTTAATGATGAAGACTCTTTTTCTGTGACCGTACAGCACAACAATGATTTTGGTCAAGCTGATCACTCTGTGGTGGTTGATAGACATATAAGTTTGGGTTATCATCAAGTACACAATGAATTTTCTTGGCGTATGGCAGGAGGGTTTTATAGAGAATCAACAGGTATTGAAGCTCACTATTTTGGCTTAGGAGGTGAGTATGACAAAGATGAGTTTAGTGTACAAGCTGAATTGTTTACTCAAAAGAGTGAAGAGGGATACAACAAACCTTATAGTGCTTATGTACAATCTGTTTGGCACTTTGCATGTAAGCAAGATATGGTATTGCGTTTAGAACGATACAATGATGAGGCATTAGGAGTTAACGAGGGAATTTCTCTTTTGGGATATGTCTATCGACCTTGGGCAAATATGGCGTTAAAAGGAGAGTATGTTCATCATACGGAGTTACCTTTAAACCGTTTTGTCTACTCTTTTTCGGTGATGTTCTAATGCAAAGGATAATGATTACTTGTTTATTGTTCATGCAACTTTTAGTTGCAGAGGAGATTCTAATTATAGGGGATAAAAATTTTCCTAAAGAGAAGTTGACATCTGCTGAGATTAAAGCAATTTTTTTAGATAAAAAGCATTTTTTTGGAGGGGAAAAGATATTGGTGATGAATTATGAATTTAATCATCCTCTTCGTATCTGTTTTGAAAAAAATATTTTAGAAAAAACACAGAGAAGTTTGGAAAAATATTGGCGAAAGGCGTATTATCATGGAAAGCGACCTCCTAAGATAGTGAAATCTACAGAGATGCTTTTTAGTTATCTTGATAATGTACAACCTTCGATTGGTTATAGTGATACCAATTCAACAAAAAATAAAGAAGTTAAAATACTTTATAAATCAGAATGTCTCTTTTAATTATCTGATCATCATAAAATAACTTTTTAGCCAAAAAGGAACGATGAATGCTCGACTCATGGAAAAGACTCTCTTCAACGTATAAAATTTTTATAAGTATGCTCTTTTTTATTATGCTTATTCAGTTGGGTACATTGCTGTATGTTTGGAAAATTGAGTCTCAAATACTCTTAGAAAAAGAACGAAAAAATCTTAAGTATCAGTTAGATATTGATGCAAAACTTTTATTGAATCATTTGAATTCTTTAAAAAAAGAGGTAGAGTTTTTAGCCATCTTAGAAGTGATGGATGATGTATTGGTGAACGATATTGACAAACGTATAAGTATTTTGTTGGATAAAAAATCTAAAGATTTAGCTCAGGATATTGTATTGGTAGCAACGAGAGGAGAGACGGTTGTTTCTTCTTCACGTGAAAAGTATAATCGCAGAGATTTTTTAGAATTTAAAGTGACCCTTTATGCCTCATTTAATAGAGAAAAAAAGATTGGTGAGCTCTCTCTTTTGTATCCATTAAAAAATTTAATGGCATTAAAAATGGACAATCCTCATCAGCAGTTATGGTTAAAACCTCCTGCTCATAAAGTTGGTTTTTCTTTACCTCTTCTTAAAGAGAGCATCATTGTTTCTCAGAAGCTCAGTGCTATTTTAGAAGGTTGGGAGTTATATTTGGCATATGAAAAAGAGTATGCTTTTTTGATTATAGACGAGATAGAACGAATACTCTTTTTTGCTTTTTTATTTTCTTTGTTTTTACTCTTAGTGGTGGTCTGGATACTTTCTAAAAAGCAGATAAATATTTTACATCATACCCAAGAAGTTTTGGATTTAAAACGTACGTTTCTCTCAACCATGTCACATGAGTTACGTACCCCTTTAGGGTCTATTTTAAATTTGACGCAACATCTTATGAACAGTCCTCAAATAACCGATGCGAATGCTTCGATGTTACGACGAATCGAAAGTGCATCGGAACATCTTTTAGCGATGATTAATAATCTTCTAAAACTCTCTAAACTGGAGTCAAACACCATGCGTGTTGAGAAAAACAGTATGGATCTGCTTACTGTGATAGAAGAGATGATTGAGATGGTAGAACCTCTTATTGAGGAGAAAGATTTAACGCTACATCAGACTCTTTTAAAGGGTGAAAACAGCATTGTAACGGACAGTAATCTCTTTAAGCAGGTGATTATTAATCTGCTTTCAAATGCGATAAAGTTTACCCATGAAGGTAGTATTACTATTGACTTAAGCAAAGAAGGTGAAGTATTTAACTTTATCGTCATTGACACTGGAATTGGAATTGACAAAGAGAAACAAGCTTCTCTCTTTTCGGCATTTTACCAAGCACATATGGGTGAAGAGGATATTAAACACAGTACGGGTTTAGGTTTAGCACTTAGCCAAAAAGTAGCCAAACTGATAAATGGTAAGATTGTTATAGAGAGTGAAGGAGTAGGGAAAGGGTGTCGAGCAAGTTTTAGATTTAGGTCATTTTAACCTTAAAAGATAAGAGGCTATAATTTGGTGATTTTAGCCTCTAATTTATATTTAATTCCAGCCAATAATTTCAGGTTGATCTTTAAATTTCTCAGTGATTGGAATTTTAACTTCAGTGTTTTTTTTGAACATTAAGTTTTTCCCAATTATTCCTTTATTGGCATCAACAATGAGTTGATACTCATTTTCATCACCATAGTAGTTTTGTGCCAACTCTTTAGCTGAAATGTCGTATGGAACTCTTGTAGTAATCCATGCTGTTACCGGTTTGGATGTTTCAGAAAGTTTGGTGTTGTTTTCTACGAATCCATTTGCGAATGATACTTGACCCATTCCTAAAAAAAGTATGGTAGATACACCTAAACTTAGTTTAAGTAGTTTTTGTTTTGTCATTTTGACCCCTTTATTTGATTTGTGACGAAATATTATACTATTGAAAAACTTAGATTTATAAATTAATGTAATGATATTAAAAAGTAGAGCTAAAGATGGTTACCATTTGGTTGTATATAGGGCTTAAATTGCTTTAATTTTAAACCCAACACCTCTAACAGTTTCAATTAAAATAGAAGCAGACCCCAATTTTTTACGCAGATTTTTAATATGTACATCAACCAGATTACTTCCTTTTAGAGCATCAAAGTCACGATTGAGATGGTCATTGATTTGATAACGGGTCAAAACAACTTGTTGGTTAAGGAGTAGAAGTTCTAAAAGTTCGAACTCTTTTTTAGTTAATTCAATGGCTTTCTCCTCAACATAAACCTCTCGTGTTGCCAGATCGACTTTTAAATTTTGAATGCTTATTTCAGATTTTTTATAGGAACTCTCTCGGCGTAACAAAGCCCTTATGCGTGCCATAAGCTCAATGTTGGAAAAAGGTTTTTGAAGGTAATCATCGGCACCATTATCAAGAGCTTCTACTTTTTCATTAATTTCAGATTTTGAAGAGAGTAGAAGTACCGGAGTGGCTAGGTAAGTTTTTCGCATCTCAGCTAAAAAATCAACACCGGAACCATCGGGTAGTAACCAATCCAATATAATTAAATCATAGGTACAGTTGTCAATGGCTTTTTGCCCCTCTTTTAAAGTACTTGCCGTATGTGTGGTAAAGCTGGATTCATTGAGGAGTTTCTCCAATCCAAAGAGAAGCTCCTGATTGTCATCAATAATGAGTATATGCACGACTTAAGGTCGACCCTGTAATAAACGTTTATAAGCATCGACCAATGAGGAGTAGGGAGGCACAAATATCTGTTTTGATTCTCCTCCAACCTTAATGGTTTGTCTTATGTCAAAATGTAAGTGAATGGAGGTACTGGTTCCTCCCATGTTGTCAGAAACCAAACCGATTCTTTGTCCACGGCTAACTTTTTGTCCTACGCTTACTTGAAGTGTATACCCATCTAAATGCATGTAACGGTAGGTTCTTCCTGAGTTTCCTCTGAGTGAAATACTGTAGGTACCGATGTAGGTAATGATTCCATCTTCAACTGCAACGGCATAATATTTTCTCTTTTCACAGGTGCTTGAGCGTATATCGACCCCTTGGTGTCCTTTGCCTCCACTACATAATGGCATACTCCAAGAACGTTTTTCACAATAGTTGTCATTCCAAGGGTATTTATAGTTGCGTTGATCACATAAGCTACCATTTGGACCATACATACCTCCTACACCATAAACTTGTGAGTTAATATAAGCAGGTGCAGACTCCAACGGAAAACGGATATCGGGGGCATAAATACGGTTGTCATCTTCACGCCCTGGACCACTGGTCTCCGGTTTTAATTCTCCGGGTGGATAGTAGGAGAAGCGTTTTACTTCACCTGAATAATTGGTATAAGTTTCAGTTTGATTTTGTTTGGTACATGCTGTGAAAAAAAGTAAAATACTGATAATTAGTAAGAGTCTCATGGTCGTCCTCCTACCATTATAAGTCGTGTGTAGAGCTCTTTGATTAAGGTTGTTTGCGTACAACGTTCATCTTTATTCGGTTTATCGCACTCGATAACCATAGAGTAGTTGACTCCATGACGATTAAATTCAGCCATCATTATTCCTTCTGCTCGAATGAATTCAACCGGAGGAGAGGCTTTCATAATCGCTTTAAATTCAGGATTGCTTGCAGGGACACTCTCTTGGTAGGTTTTATCTCCGGTAATTGCAACGGTAGCTCCATCAAGTAAAAAACTGATGGTATAAAAATTTTCGTTACCAATCACAGACATATTTTCATCATAAGCATAAGAACTTGGAATGTAGACAGGTAATTTTGTATTGCCAATATTTTTTGTTAAAACATCCGGGTAAGGTATAGAAGGTTTTTGATGTTTCGGATTGGGCTTTGGCCACTGGATATCAAGTATTCCACTCTTGGCATAGAGCGAAGAGAATAGAAAAATAGCTATTAATACTAATCGCATGTTAAATTCCTTTTTTTGGTTTATCTTTTATTATACAGCGTCTTGACTGTGAGGGTATTTAGGATGAGATCAATCTTTCCTAACTCCTTTTTCATCAATCACCCAAACAAAAACCAAGGGAATAAAAACTAACGTCATAATGGTTCCGACCACAAGTCCACCAATTGCTACAGCTCCAAGAGGTGCGAGTCTTTCTAATCCAATAGCAGAGCCTTGAGCCACAGGTAACATTCCGACAGATACAGCAAATGCTGTCATGAGTACAGGTCGGGTTCGTATTTTTATGGACTCCAACATCGCTTCTGTTTTATGCATACCGGCTTTTATCTGTTCGAGTGCAAAGTGAATGAGTAAAATGGCATTGTTGACAATAATTCCAGAGAGCAACATAAAGCCCATCATGGCAGGCATGGAGACATGGTACCCAAGAGCTAACATTGTCCATGAAGCTCCTATGATGGTTAATGGAATGGAGAAAAGAACCATGAGCGATATTTTAATGGAGTTAAACATCGCAATAAGGGTAAAGAAAATTAATACCACAGCCATAATAATTGCTCCAATCATACGCTCTGCTGAGGCTTGAAACTGTTTGATGTCACCTATTTGTTCTGTTTCTATATTGGAATCAATGGTCACCATTTCAAGCTCTTTTTCAAGGTTGTTCATAATATGAGAGATAGCTCCTTTTTCTCTGTTTCCATAGACTTCAAGGGTATAGTTTAAGCCATCTCTCGTGATGATACTTGGTTCTTTGGTTGAACTGAGTGTGGCTATTTTGTTTAGAGGTATTTTCCCTTTTGGGGTCACAATGAGGGTACTAAGCATGCTGTTAAAATCATCTATCTGTTTTTTGGGTAACCAAACCCTAACGGTATAGTCCATGCTGTTTACTTTTGGGAAAGTTGCAACAGGTACACCACGAAGCATCATTTGAATTTGAGCCGTAATATCGGAGCGTTTTAGACCATACTCCATTGCCTCTTGTTCATTGATATCTAGGTTGTAAACTACTTTATCCATGTCCCACGTTTTAGCAACCGATACTACGCCTTGGGTCTTTTGCATGGCTGATTCTACTTTGGCTCCTGCTTCTTGGAGTGACTCGTAATTTGAAGAGCTTAACAGCGTATTGACAGAAGCCCTAATACTTGCCATGGCTGTTGAACCACTTGGGGTAACTTCTAGCTGTTTTACATTGGGTATTTTAGCAATCTCTTTGCGTAAATAATCCGAAATATCCCACACGCTCTCTTCGCGTTGGTGTCGGTCAATGTAGGTAGCGATAATGGACAGATGGTCAACGCCACTACCACTCCCAATACTTAAAACTCCTGCTTCACTTCCAATGCTTCCCGACAATCGTAAGAGTTTACTTTGACTTTGAATAATGGTGTTAACACGCTCCATTATCGCTTCACTTTTTTCTATGGGTAGGTTGGCATCGGTTGTGATTTTGATGCTTACTCCACCCGTGTCCATAGGAGGCATAAGCTCTTGCCCCACCACGGGCATGACAAGTTTAACTGAAGTAATAAAAAGGGCAATGAGCACAACACCATAAAGCAGAGCTACTGATTTTAAACGAATTCCTGCTTGAACAATAGAAGCAAAAAAAGCTTGAATGGTATCATTAACACGACTTACTACTGAGTGAAAAACATTTTCTATTTTCAATAAAATAGGGTTTTTTAGACTCAAGAAATAAAGAGATAAAAGAGGCACAGCCGTTACAGAGATGATGTATGAAGCGACCAATGCTAAAAGCAGTGTTCCTACCAAAGGAGCAAATACGGTTTGAGGATACCCACCAATAAAGAGCATGGGGGCAAGGGCTATCATGGTGGTGACCGTTCCACTAAGGTCGGCAAACATAATCTCTTTGGTACCTTCAAACACAGCGTCATGAATGTTTTTCCCCAGTTCACGGTAGTGCCTTTCAATATTTTCCATCACCACCACGGTATCGTCTAAAAGCAGTCCAAGGGCTAAGATAATTGCTGTTAGTGTGACCACATTAAAGTCAATGCCCACAAGCCACATAAGAGCAATGGTTGAGGCATAGACAATCGGAATGGTGACCAATACCACCAAAATTTGACGGAAACTTGCCAAGAATAAAAAGACCACCAAGGTAGACATAATAATGGCATCACGTAAAGATTCAAACATGTTGTCGGTACTTTGAGCAATGGTCTCTTCTTGGGTGTCGGTGATACTAAAGTCAATATTTGGGTATTGGGTTCTAAACGTTTCCATGATGGTTTTAACGTTTTTAATGGTTGAAATAACATCAGCTGTACGTGTCCGTTGAATAGAAAGGGCAATCGCTTTTTTACCATTTCCATAATACGCCGAATGGTTTTCATAATGCCCAAAATAGACCTCTGCTACATCGGAAAGTTTAATATCGGTGGTAATGGGCATCGACTTAATGGCTGAAACCTGCTCTTTTTGTCCACCTGCTTTAAGCAAATAGGCGTGTTCTTGATTGCTAATGAGTCCAATCGCATACTCTTTGTTGTTCTTTTGAAGCGTTGCCACCACTTCTGATAATGAAAGCTGATAACGGTCAAGTTTATCTTTGTCTACGATAATCTGTAACTCTTTTTCATACCCACCAAAAATGTCCACATTGGCTATACCTTGACTCTTAATGAGCCTGTGTCGTATCTGCGAACTTGCCAAATCTCGAACCTCTTCCAAGCTCAAATCCTCACCCTTTGGCGTCATGGCAACCACCAAAATAGGAGCAGTAGCCTCGGTAATTTTAATAATCTGAGGTTCACGAATCTCTTTGGGCAACTTCTCACGAATCTTAGAGAGGGCATTGCTCACATCATTAACAGCCGTGTCAATATTTTTTTCATACTCAAATTCTGCTCGAATAACGGTTACTTCATCAATGGTAGAAGAGTAAGCCCTGCGAATATTGTCCAAAGTATAAAGCTCTTCCTCCACAGGCACAGCAATATTGGTCGCCATACGCTTAGCACTCGCCCCAGCCTCCACGATTACCACAGCCACTTCCGGGTAGTTAGAGTTAGGAAAAAGATTACGATGAATTTTCCCATAACTCATAATTCCAGCAAAGATAAAAAGAGCTATAAATGAGATAATGAGATGGGGTTTTGTTAAGATTTTTTCTATGAGGGATAGTTTTTTGGATGGCATGATTTATCCTACGAGATTATTTTATTGTAGGATAGTGGGTTGGGGTTAACTGTGTGTGAATTTGGAGTAATTACTAATTTTTTTTATGTGTTATTGTAAATTGTAAAGAGGGTTCAGCGTTTTAGCAATCGTCTTATGAACTTTTTTAATCATGGTCTCATCAACACTTCCAACTTTTTTAACAAATCGTTCATTCGCAAAGTTTTTAATCTGAAAACAGTCAATGGCAGATGTTTTTGATAAGCCATTCAAAGCATCATTCTCAATTTTTAGCATCCAAGGGTAGTAAGCATAGTTGTTTTTCCAATCAGTAATAGGAACAATAGTTTTAAGGGGAAGTCTACCTATTGTATTGTGGCTTACAACAATGGCAGGTCTAAGTTTTGTAATTTCACTTCCAATTTTTGGAAAAAACTCAACCATCCAAATTTCTCCTTGGTTAATACGCATAAATGTCCCCATTGTCATCTCCTAACTCTTTAGCCAATGACATATACTCTTTGTCTTCAAGTGCAAGAGAGGCACCTTTTTGCCATTTATCCAACTCTTTTTGTTTTAAGTAGTTGGCAATGGCTTCATTGTAAATAGAAGAGAGAGAGACTTTCAATTCATCTTTAAGTAGCATTACTTGCTCTTTTAATTCGGTGGGGATGTTAAAAGTTACTTTTTCAATAGAATTACTGTGTGTATTTACCATACTATTCTCCTTATCTTTTTGCTGTATTATAACACGGTACAATATTTATGTCAAGATTATTGTAAAATCTCAAGCTCCTCATAAATAGGCAAAAGACTCAACTTAACCTCACTCTCTAAAGCAATAGGAGAAGTAGGACAAGGTGTAATCAATACATCTTCCTTTTCACTCATCAAACGCTTAACGCCCATTGCCACAAATTTACCGTTGGTGTATTGCATTACAAAGGTTCCCTCTTTTTTATGCAAAATCGTACCAATGGGGACAATACAACCATTTTGTTCTTGGGTTAATACGTTGATGGTTAGGCTACTTCCTAGAGGTAAGTTTAACGGATTACTCAATGCTACTTCAGCTTGAACAAGACCTTGTTTGGCTAGGGTTCGTATCTGTGTTATGGCTCCAATTTGTTCATTGTTGGCATAGACTTTTTGACCTTTTTGAATGTTTCCTTTCCCTGCAACGTAAGAGAAAATAAGTTTTTTAGTTCCGTTACTCATGCTTAAAATGGGTCGTCCTGCAGTGGCTAAATCACCTTCATATTGCGTAATGGTATCAATCTCTCCACTGAACGGGGCTTTAATTTGCAGGTAGATTTTCTGATGTTCCAGTTGTGCTATTTTCTCTTTGGTGCTTTTAATAAGCGTTGTTTTTCCTTGCATCATCACCCGTGAGGTGTCAAGTTGTTCTTTGGCTAGACCACCGACATGGTAGAGTTTTTGATTACGATTGTGGATTTGTTGGGCAAGGGTTAGGTCGTTGTATTGTTGGGTTAGGGTGGTTTGAAGCAGAGCAATATTTGAGCGTAACTCTTCAGCGTCAATGGTGGCTACGAGCTGACCTTTTTCTACTTTTTGACTCTCTTTGACATGAATTTTTTGGATATATCCTGCCATTTTTGTGGAGAGTTGAATGCTCTTATCAGAGGCTACTTGTGCCAAATAGGGTTGCATCTCTTTTAGCATTCCCTGTTTGGCATTGACGACGGAGACACTTATCGTTTCTTGTTTTGGCAGTGGCTCTTCTGTGATTTCTGTTTTTCGTTGCTCTAAAAGGCTTTTGCCTTTAAATCCTATAAATGCCACAACCATTAATCCTAAAATTATTAGTGATATCTTCTTCATCTATCTCTCTCCTCGTTCTAATAAATAATCTAAATAATAGACCCCATTTTGATAGGCATACCTGCTTTGTATCATCTTTGATTTGGCTAATTGCGTTTTTGATTTTGCCAACAACAAATCATTAAGTGTTGCTACTCCTGCGTTATATCGTGCCTCTTCAATCTTCTCACTTTCTGCTAAAAGATGGTATTGGGATTGATTGCTTTGGTGGTTGGCAAAGGCTGTGCTTATCTCTCCTCTGGCTTTGGAAAAAAGTTTTTTGAACCCTTCGGTGGTTGCCTCTTTTTCAACAATGGCTTGAAGTTTGGCTATTTTGGCTTGTTGTACTCTTGCAGAGGTGGCTCCAAAATCAAAGGCATTCCATGTGACATTAACGGCGATTTGCCAAAGTTGCTCTTTTTCTAATGGGTCACGTTGGTCAATATCATAGTTGTATCCCATATAGGAGTTTAATCCCACTTGTGGTTTTTGTAGGGCTTCAACTTTTGAGACCATTTTAGCTCCTTTTTTTATCTCTAAATCTTGCAATTTAAAACGTTCCAATGCATCTAAATTTTCTAAATCTATAGAAGTGTTTGGCGTATCAATGGTAACATCTAAAGGTTCAAGATGACCAATCTTTTTGCTGTATGTTAATGATTCTAAGGTTAGTTTGACCATTTGAAGTGAACTAAGTGTTACAGCCACCTCTCCTTTGGCTTCTTGTAAATTATTGTCTGCTTTTAGGAGTTCTATTTTGGCTTTTCTTCCCAGTTTTAGTTCATAAGCAATCATGTCACGAAGTTTTGTTAAGGCTAAAACATATGCCTCTTGTGACGTGCCAACCTCTTGGAGGGAAAGGGCTGAAAGGTAGAGAGAACGAATGTTGTAAATCAACTCTTCACGACTGAGTCTCTTTTTGCTTTCACCCACACTTTGGCTAAGCTTGTCTATATTAACTTGTTGCTCCAATGCCCCACCTGTAAAAAGGGGAACGGAATATTGAACACCTGTGCTAAAAAGGTCTTGTGTCGTGTCAATCGAAGCACCTGAAGAGAGCGACGAAGGAACAATAGGGGCTAAAGTTCGTGGTACATTATAATGCGTATACGACCCCACAACATCGACTGAACCAAACTGTTTGGCTTGACTTTCCTCTTTTTTGGCTTTCATGAGTTCTATCTGTAAGTTGGTCTTTTTTATGACCGAGTTGTGTTGTAGTCCACTTTCAATGAGTTCGGGTAAGGTGGTTGCTATTAAGGGAATGGTTAAGAGGAGTATGGTTAGAATAATTGGTATGTTTTTTTGCACTGGCTGCTCCTTTGATTACAGAAGCGTATCTAATGCATGTTAACTGTGAGTGAATTAAGGTAAAACCAATTTCTTCTTAATATCAAAATACTCTAAATAAGCTTTGATACTTTCACTTAATTCCGTCTTATTTAAATCCAAAGCCTCTTTCTCGGGAAATTTTAAAAAGAATGGTTTTGGCATAATAGAATTCTCTTTTTTAGGATTTTTTAAATAGATTAAAAGAGTTTTTTCTATGGCAGTATGCGTACTGTATTTTGTTAAATAGCGTCGATAAATCAGTTCAGAGGGAATTTGCTGCTTAATGTGACACTCCATACAATTTTTTTCTAGTAAAGTATTGGGGTTTTGGGCTGTTGCTAGAGTTATAAAGAGTGTCATCGTTATTATTATTTTTTCCATAACACAGTAACCTCCGTATGTTCTTTGTAGTTTGAATCGATTTTAAATGTAAAATCATAACGTTCTACCACTTGTCCTACAATGTCCAGTCCAATTCCAAAACCCCCTTCATTTTTATTGGCACGTTTAAAACGACCATGAATTAGGTCGATGTTCTTTTTTTTGATGCCTATGCCAGAGTTGTAAATAGTGAGTTTTTCTTTGCTTAAATGAATGTTTAACAGACCTTTTTTTATGTTGTATTTAACAGCATTGGATAAAAGGTTGTCCATTAAACGTATGGCATCATTTTTATCCATAGTTAAAAAAACATCTTCATCTATTTCACGTGTCATATCTAAGTTTTTTGCTTCAATTAAGGTGTTGAAATACTCAATTCTATTCTCTAAAAGTTGAGATACATTGAGCCGTTCAATTTCTCGATGGTAGTTATGGTTGAGTTTTAAATAGGTTAAATCTTCATAGAGACGACTTAAAGTTTTTGAAGCAATCTCAATACGTTGCATCTCTTGTTTCCCTTCACAGTCATAGAGCGTATCAAGCAGTTCAATATTGGTCAAAATCGTACTAATAGGAGTGTTAAACTCATGGGTGGTATCTTCGATAAATCGGTTCATTCTTTCTAGGGACTCTTTCATGGGTGCAATAAAAAGTTTACCTAAAAAAAGCCCCAACAGTGTAAAAAAAATACCTGCAATGAATAAGAAAAGAAGCAATATTTTCATTAAATCATTAATGGGTTTTTGGTCAATGGTTCTAGAAATGACCAAATGAGAGGCACCAAGATAGTAAGGATAGAGGGCATGTATATGAAAAAGTTGATTTTCTAGTTGATAATATTCGCTTTCCCATACGATATTTTTAGGTTGAAACGAACCAAAAATATACGCTTTATCCAAATTATAAATGGCTGAGTAAAAGGGCTTTTGTTGAGGGTAGATTAACGGCGTTGTAAAGGTTTCATTGAGGTTACGTAGTTGCTGACTTATTCGTTTGGCTTCTAAGTCAAGTTCTGCATTTTGTGCATCAATGATTTGATGTTTTTGAAAATTATAAAATATAAAGGTTGCTAGAAAAAAAAGTAAAAAAGTAGAACTTAAATAGATACCAAGAAAACGAAATAGACTTCGCTTTTCACCTTGTAACATAACGGTACCCACTATGTTTTACAGTTTCTATTTTGGCTTTACCCAAAGCATGGCGTAGGGTGTTGATGTACGCTCGTAAACTTCCTTGACTTGGCGTTTCATCGTATTCCCAAAGTACTTCGAATATGCTGTCATAACTTAACAGTTTATTGGGATTCTTTAAAAAAAGAGCCAAAAGTTTTACCTCTTTGGTTTTAAGGGAAACTTTTTTGTTGTTGTGGTTTAAAAAAAGTCCTTTAATATCGAAACTGTAGCCATTGCCCAAATCAACTTGTTCTTGATGGGTTCCAAAGTTTCGTTTAAAAAGCACTTCTATTCTAGCCCGTAACTCTTTAAGGGCAAAGGGTTTACGAATATAATCATCACAGCCAATATCAAACCCTTTGGTAACATCATCAACCGAATTAAGTGAAGTGATAAAAATAGCAGGGGTCATATTGCCCTCTGCTCGAAGTTCTGCCAAAAAATTAAAGCCGTTTTGATGGGGTACTTTAATGTCCAAGAGCATCAAATCAATGTGCTGTTCATAGACGATATCTTTGGCTTGATGGGCATCATAAGCAGGGTAAACTTTGTACCCTGAATAGTCTAAAAACTGCTTAACCGTATCGCTCAGTTGTAGGTCGTCTTCAAGCAGTAAGATATGTTGTTGTGCCATAATTGTAACCTACACACCCCAAAATGGTAGAAGCAGTTCGACTTGTTCATCATTTAAAATTTTAAGGCTATCTTTTAGACATTTGAGTTGTATCATGGTTGCTTGGGCTTTGAGTTTGGCAACCTCTTCAACTTTGGGTTGTATGGTTTTTAGTGCTTCATCATCCACCGTCATTTCAATAATTTCTGTTTCTAAAACATTAAGTGCGTCTTTGATTTTTTTTACACCTGTCATGGTTTCAGTGCGTACCACTAAAAGTTTCTCTTTTTGTTCAGCTGTTAGCCCCAATGTTCCTTTGTCCCAATTTTCTATAAGAATTTTTGTAAGATGAGGCAGGGCATCTTGGTTCATTAAAAATGGAGAGTTTTTAAGCGTATTCATCTTGTCATTGGTTAACATCTTTGTAAGCATTGTAACAAAACCTTTAGTAGGGTAAGTCTCTATAAGATGGTCAGCGATGGTCGCCAAATCTTCAGGAGAAACTTTACCTTTTAACGATGGCATAAGCCCAAACTTTTGAACTTTGTCCGATTCACAAACCGTCTTAGAGCGCATAGGATTTTGTGCATAATCAACAATAAAGTCTTTTACTTTTTTGTTGTCATCTTTCATCGCATCTTTAACATGGAACAGCACAGCTTCCATAGCAGGGGCTTTAAATGTTGGCATGGTCTGGGGAGATGGCATATCTAAAGTATGACAAGAGGCACAGTTCGCTTTTACAAGCTCTTCCCCTGTCGGCGTAGCATAAACCGATGAGCCAAAGGTCGCCACCGTAATAGGTAAAAGTAAAAGTTTTGTAATGTTCATGGGTTGGTATCCTTATGTTTCAAGAATTTTATTTGAAACAGTATAGTACTTATAGATGAATTGAATGTGAATTACACATTTAATTATATATAAATTCTTCTAATCTCTCCATTTTTAAATTTATTACCACTTGCTCTGACAAAAGGGAAATCATGAGCATTTTTTCCTTCTAATACAGCAATGGTGTATAACCAAAAATTACTATGTCCAATAAATAAGTATTTTCCATCAGGAGATAAGCTTTTAATATTTTCTCTTAAATATGATAAAAAGTCTAAAATTCGTTGATAAACTTTTTCTGTGCTTTCTCCATTTGGAGCTTCAAATAATTTAAAAGCCAGTTCAAGTGGAGTGTCTACTATTAGCGATTTCTTTTTTCCTTGAAAATCACCAAACGATACTTCTTGAATACCAGTAATAGTAGAATGAGGTATGTTTAATTTCTTTGAGATAATAGAAGCTGTTTCTTTTGCACGAATTAATGGAGAAGAATAAATTTTTGTAAATTTTTCTTCAGATATATGCTTTGCTAAATCTTCAGCTTGTAATACCCCTTTTTCTGTTAAAGGAGAATCGATTGTTCCTGTGAATATCTCTTGAAGGTTTCCTTCACTTTCTACATGTCGAGCTAAATATATTTCTACCATAAAAATCACTTGTAATATTTTATTTTTATTATAACATTACAATATGAAAAATATAACAGCATAAATTTTACATCCTAGTACCCCTAAAACCAACTAACCCCCCCAAAATAGTATATAATGCCAATAAAAAATGACATCAAAAAAATATAAAATAGAACTAAGACTAGAAGAAAAAGAAACGTTGGAAGCCATAGTAAGAAAACAGACAACAGCACAGAATATAGCAAGAAGAGCAAGAATTCCCTCGTCCAAAAGCCCAGCTTTGGGACGAGGGAAGAAGCGTCATAGTGATAGCAGTCAGACGGTTTAGGTCTGTTGCAAATTTAAATTTTTATCTATGTTAACTCAAGATATGATGGCATCAATCTATAAGATTGTAGTTTCGTACTACTTTCTCATAGATTACGTTCACCTGACCCTTATTTTCCTTATTTTCTTATTTTTCTAGCTACATTTAAAAATATCCCCATCAAAAAAAACATTCAAACATTCAAATTCAAATTCGTTAACATGTCGGGCAAAGGGTCAAGACATGGCTTGACCCCTACAGGTCGCATAGGTTAAAAAATCTTTACAACCTATTGAACCCGTAGGGGCAGAGCCGTGTCTCTGCCCTTTGTTCGCATAAAATTAATGTTTGTTGTGTATAAAATCCCCCTAAAAATCGGGTCATATTGTAATATCATCGAGTCAAGGGTATGTAGGGGTAGAGCCATGTCTCTACCCTTTAATGGATGATTTAGCTTTTCACCTCATACTGTTCACGACCCATCTGATAAAGGTCATTACCTTTGGTGTCGTTTACAACGGTTACAGGAAAGTTTTCAACCGTAATTTTTCGTACAGCCTCAGGTCCTAACTCTGGGTAGGCGATGACTTCGGCAGAACGAATCTGTTTACCAAGCAGTGCACCTGCACCACCTGTGGCACCAAAATAGATTCCATCGTATTCCACACAAGCATCTTTTACAGCTTGGTTTCGGTTTCCTTTGCCTATCATACCTTTTGAACCATTTTTGAGCATGGTAGGAGAATAGGTATCCATTCGGTAGGAGGTGGTAGGTCCGGCACTTCCGATAGGGTCACCCGGTTTAGGAGGGGTAGGTCCAACAAAATAGATGATTGAACCCTCTAAATCAAAAGGAAGCTCTTCCCCAGCTTCAATAAGGTCGACCAATTTTTTATGGGCTGCATCTCTTGCTGTATAGATGGTTCCGTTTAGGAGTACCGTGTCACCGGCTACCAACTTTTTAGTGTCTTCAGAAGTGAGTGGGGTTGTTAATGTATAGGTTGCCATGGCTTTTCCTTATATGGTAATGTGTGTATGTCGTGAACTGTGACACTGAACGTTAACCGAAACAGGAAGTGACGCAATGTGACAAGGATTTGACTCAATATGAACAGCCAACGCTGTTTTGGTTCCACCCATACCCATGGCACCGATACCCAAGTTATTGATCTCGGTTAACATACGCTCTTCTAGTTCAGCCATCTCCGGGTCAGGGTTTTTGGTTTCTAAGTTTCTAAAGAGGGCATGTTTCGATGAGATACATGCTTTTTCAAAGGTTCCACCAATTCCTACACCCACCGTTATCGGAGGACAAGGGTTTCCACCTGCATCAGAGATCACTTCTTTTACATAGGCAACAATTCCATCTTTACCGGCAGCAGGTGGGAAGACTCTTGCACGCGATACATTTTCCGATCCACCACCTTTGGCAGCGTATTCGATGTCGATTTTATCACCAGCCACAATGTCAAAGTGAATAATAGCAGGAAGATTGTACCCTACGGTATCTTTGAGGTTGGCACGGCTAAATGGTTCACAGGTAGAAGCTCTTAAGTAACCCTCTTCATAACCTTGTGCTGTTCCTTTGTTAATGGCATCTCGTAAAAGACCACCGTTAATACGTACCTCTTCACCCACATTGACAAAAAATACGGCCAAACCTGTATCTTGGCAGAGGGGTCTTTTTTCATCTTTGGCAATGTTGGCATTTTCAAGTATTTGGCGAATCACCTCTTTACTCACGGGTGATTTTTCATTTTCCATGGCTGTTTCCAGTGCATCATAGGTATCTTGTGGTAAATCGGTACCACAATGCATGATCATGTCTTTAACGGCTTTGACGACAACGTCAAATTCAATTTCTCTCATAAAAGCTCCTGTTTAAATATTGACTATAGTGTACTGTTTGAGCTGTTAAGAGTGTATGAATGGAATAGGGGGAGTTATAAAGGTTGGTTATAATGGGAATATTTGTAGCGTGGGAAGAGGGTTCCCACAAATACTACTCAAATAATCCATTGTTGTTAAGAATATGAATACCTTCTTGAATACTCTCAACCGATTTTTTAAATTTTGTTTGGGTCTCTTTGTCTAAAGAGATTTCAATAATTTTCTCGACACCATGACGCCCAAGTACCACAGGCACACCAACACAAACATCGGAGTAACCATATTCACCATTCAGCAGTACGGATGAAGCAACCACCGTTTGTGTGTCATTTAAAATCGCTTCAACCATAAAGGCAACAGCACGTCCTGGCCCGTAATAGCTTGATGTTCCCAAATGTTTTACAATCTCAGCTCCACCATTTTTGGTACGTTCAATAATCTCTTCCATATCTTCTCGGCTTAAAACATCGGTGGTTGGAACAGAACCCACTTTAACTTGTTGTGGCAGGGGTATCATGTTTTGCCCATGGTCACCAATGACCAGTGTACCTATTTGACCGGCACCATAACCCAGTTTTTTATAAATCTGATACGCCATGCGTGAGCCATCTAAGGCTCCGGCCATACCGATGATTCGGTTGCTTTCCCAGCCCGTTAGTTTATGAATGAGATACGTCATGACATCCAAAGGATTTGAAACACAGATAATAACAGTATTTGGAGAGTAGATTTTTACATCTTCTACAACCAATTTCATAATTTTTGCATTTATCATCAAAAGGTCTGCTCGTGTCATGTCCCCTGTACGTGGTACACCGGCTGTAATCACTACTATGTCACAGTCTTTGATATCAGCAGGAGTTTGAGCAGCTGTTATGATGGTTCTTTGTGGTGCATAATGGGTTGATTGTTCTATATCTATGGCTTTACCTTGCGCAATTCCTTTGACAATGTCAAAAAGAACAATCTCTTTACAAGTTCCCATCATACTTAAACTGTACGCTGCTGTTGCCCCTACTGAACCGGCACCAATAATTCCTACTTTTCGTTCTCTCATAATTATGCCTTTAAAATTAAAATATGCCATTTATTATGGTCTGGTACTTATTAAACAGTTGTAAAAGTTTAAGAAATAGTATCATTCTTTCTCTTATAAGTTTTAGGAAGTTTATACTATTTAACTTAGTTATAGTAAGAGTTTAATGTTTTTTATGGAAATTAAAGTTATGAGGGGAGAGAAAATAGCCCATATTTAAAAAAGAGCATAGCTTGAGTTAATCTCAAGCTATATCAAGAGCTGTTTTTTAATCAAAAAATCCACCATCTCTTAAGATGGCAATATTTTCCTTGATGGATGCAACTGATTTTGCAAATTTTGCTTTGGTTGCTTCATCAAATTCAAGTTCAATGATTTTTCTGATACCATTGGCACCGATAACACAAGGTACACCTACCGTGACATCGCTGTAGCCATATTCACCATCGAGCATCGCACAACTTGGGATGACTTTTTCTTCATCACTCAAAATCGATTCAACCATGGCTGAAATGGCACGACCCGGAGCATAAAAGGCAGAAGTTTTCAGATATTTGACAATTTCTGCACCACCATCTTTGGTTTTGGCAACAATGTCATCCATGTCTTCTTTTGAGATAATTTGTGAAAGAGGTACCCCACCAACATTGGTGATTTCCGGATAAGGAATCATGTTTTCACCGTGATCACCAATCACCATGGCTCGGACTTGTGCTGCACCAAATCCTGTTTTTTGGTAAATTTGATATGCCATCCGTGAGCTGTCTAAAGCTCCACCCATTCCAATAATTCGGTTTCTTTCCCAACCCGTTACTTGGTGTACCACATAGGTCATTACATCCAAAGGATTAGAGACACAGAGAATTACAGCATTAGGAGAATAGGTTTTAATGTATCCTGAAACCTCTTTTACGATACCGGCATTAATGTTCAATAAATCGGCACGGGTCATCTCTTTTCTTCGTGGTACTCCTGCTGTAATCACGACAACATCACAATCTTTTAAATCTTCAGGTTTGACTGCTGCTCGAACCACCGTACCTCTAGGAGAGTAGTTGGTTGATTGTGCAATGTCTATTGCTTTTCCTATGGCGACCTCCGGAACGATATCATAAAGCAAGATCTCATGACATGTTCCACTTAATGCTAACGCATATGCTGCACTGGCACCCACGGCACCTGCTCCTACAATTGCTACTTTTCTACCGACCATCTATAATCTCCTTTTTTTGATTTTATTTTATCTAATGCTACTTTAATGCTATGTAAGTATGTTACTATTTATAGCGTAACATAGGGCAGTTGTGTAAAAGTTATTATTTTTTAAGTGAATTTAAACCATCGAATGGCATCAAGTATGCCATTCGATACCGATTATCTATTTTACCTCAAGTCCAAAGGTAAATCCACCTTTCACTTTTTCTATCAGTTCAGGTACCACATCTTGATACTCACCTACAATTCCAAAATCAGCATTGGCAAAAATGCTCTCTTTGGCATTGGAGTTAATGGCAACAATGGTTTCAGCCTCTTTCATTCCGGCAATATGTTGAACAGCACCTGAGATACCAATAGCAACATAAACTTTTGGTCGTACCGTTTTCCCCGTTTGTCCAATTTGTCGTGCATATTCAGCCACACCCTCATCAACCACAGGACGGCTACTTGCCCACTCGGCGTTAATGCCTTGTTCATTGAGTGCTGTTGCCAACTCTTTAACCAATTGCATGTCATCACTGACCGTTCCTCTTCCACCTGAGACAATCACATCGGCTTCAAAGAGATTTTGTAACCCACCCTCTCCAATAACGGTTTCAATGATTTCTGATACAAAATTTTCTTCACTAAGCTCTGGTTTAAAGTGAGTAATGATGCCTTCTCGATTGGCATCAGGTGTTGGTACTTCAAATGTTCCTGCCCGTGCTGTCGAAATTTGTGGACAAACAAAGCCTAAAATGGTTGCCAGTTTAGACTCCCCATAGGTTGGTCGTCGTGATTCTAAAATAGGTGCAAAAATCTTTTTATTTTTTCGGTCAATGTGTTCACCAATCTCTAAAGCTGTACAGTCGGCTGTTACTCCACCATCTACTTTGACCCCAATTCTAGGAGCCAATTCCCGACCAGCCGTGGTGGCTGCAAAGAGGGCTATTTCAGGATTTTTATCGTTAATGACCAGTTCAAAAATAGAAGCAAACGGTAAAATTCTATATTCTTCTAATCGCTCATCATCAACAACAACCACTTCATCAGCACCATGAGCAATTAACTCTTGTGCCAAATGCCCAATATCTTTACCAATAAGTAGAGTGACAACTTTGGTTCCCTCTTCAAGTTGGTTGGCTAGCTCTCTTGCAGGTGTTAAAAGCTCTAATGATGGTCTTGAAATTTGACCTTTGACCACTTCAGCCCATGTTAAGATGCCTGATGCTCCATTTCTAAAGTCAACTTCTTCATACCCTTCAGGTCTTTTTTTCTCTTTTTTCTCTTTTTTCTCTTTGACTTCAATGGTGTTTTTACCGGATTTGAGATTTTTAATTAAACTTGATACCAACTCCGATTCATTGTGTCCTTCAGACATTTTTATTGGAGCTCGCTCACTCTTAATATTGGCTACTTTTGCAACAATGGTAGGGCTTCCACTGAGTCCAATATTTTCATCACTGAGGTTGACATCATCAATATTAAAGACCGTGATTTCAGTATTACGTGCTTTAACAGCACCCGATAAGGTTGCACGTCTTGGACTAATACCTGTTGGGGTAAAGGACAGGGCACAAGGAAGAGGCAGTTTCATCATTTGGTACCCACCTTCGATGATTCTTTTTGCTTCAATCTTGCCATCAACCAAGTTTGCCACTTCAATAAAAGTTGCTTGTGGTATGTGCATGTTTTCAGCCACTTGTGAAGGAACATGTGCCGTATCTCCATCAGAAGTTTGACGACCTGCTACGATGATAAAGTCTTCGTTAAGACCTTTGCCATAGCCTAAGTGTTTGAGCATGGTTGAGATAGCCAAACCCGTCGCATAGGTGTCTGATCCACCGAGTCGTCGGTCACTTAAGAGATAGGCCTCATCATACCCCAAAGAGAGGGCTTTTTTAAGAGACTCTTCAAAAGAAGGAGGTCCCATTGAACAGACGATAAGTTTGGCATCGGGGTTGTCATTTTTCATTTGAAGACCGGCTTCAAGGGCGTAGCCACAATCAACATTGATAATTGATTTTGCTTTGGTTCTGTCCATTAAACCATCATCACCCATTCGCATCTCGGATGGTAGTGGAACTTGTTTCATTAAACTGATTATTGTTAAAGCCATATTTCCTCCTTCTCTTACATATAGTTATATTCTGGGCCATCACCACCGTAAGGTGTTGTCCAAGTAATTCCACCGTTTGGTGATTTAATGTCACAGGTTTTACAGTGTACACAGTTTTCAGCATGGAGTCGTAATGATTTATGACCCTCTTTGTCAATATGGAGTTCATAGACCTCTGCAGGACAAAATGCCTCTTCAGATAGACCATACTTTTCGATATTCGATAATTGGAATTCATCAGGATGGTTCACAACCAAGTGAACCGGTTGATGCTCATCATGCATTGCTTTTGAGTAGAAGACATCGGTTACTTTATCAAAAGTGAGTTTTTTATCGAACTCCAATTTTCCTGAAAAACGCTCTTTAAACGGAACACCTTGATACTCAGAGAGCTTTTGTGTCTCATCAGCATCAGCGTGAACTTTTGGAACAAAGAGACAAGTTCCCCCTGTTACAAGTTGTACGCCCATTTTTAATCCACCAAGGAGCATACCATCTTGCATCACGGCACGCATGTTTCGAATAGGGTACATCTCTTTGTGGATAAAGCTCTTATTGACACGCTCTTCATACTCAGCCAGTGTTTTTTTACCGGTATCACCTTTCTCAAAGGCACTCATGGCTGTTCGAGCTGCACAGATACCTGAACGAACAGCCAAGTGTACTCCTTTGAGTCTAGCCGTCGTTAAGAAACCGGCACTGTCACCCACTATCATGAGATTATCTTCATAATATTTAGGTATAGAGTTCCATCCACCCTCAGGCAGTGTTTTGGCACCAAACTCAATAATGTTTCCACCCTCTAAAAACTTTGAAACATAGGGATGGGTCTTCCAAATCTGCATCGCTGCATGGGTATCAAAACGGGGGTCTGCATAATCCAGCCCTACCACCAAACCAAGAGCCACTCGGTTGTCGCTAAGTCCATAGATAAATCCACCACCAAACTCTGATTTGTCTTTTAATGGATAACCAAAGGTATGATAGACAGCACCAGCTTCAATATTTCCTTCAGGAACACTCCAAATCTCTTTAACACCAAGTGAATAGATTTGTGGATTTTTTCCAGAATCCAAATTAAATCGTTCAATCACTTTTTTAGCAAGGCTTCCCCGTGTACCTTCTGCTAAAACAGTAATGTCAGCTTCAACAACCGTTCCTGCTTGATAGTTTTTCTGCTTTTCACCATGATGGTCAACCCCTGTATCTTTGGTTTTAACGCCAGCTACCTTACCCTCTTCATTGTAGAGCATATCATCCACAGCAAATCCGGTATAAATCTCTACCCCTTTACTTTCAGCGATACCGGCTAGATACTTACATACCTGTGCCAGTGAAGCAATGTAGTTTCCATCATTTGACATATAGGGTGGATGAAAGGGCAATTCCATCTGAGAATGATCGTTTAACTTAACAGTAACATCTGTAGTGACTTTTGAGTCAAAGGGGATGCCATCATACTCCTTGGTTGTTAATAAATCTTTAAATACTTTCGGTCGTATAACAGCACCTGAAAGTATATGTGAACCAATTGATGCTCCTTTTTCAAGAAGCATTATTCTCTTTTTCACCCCTTTTTGCTCTAACTTGTTGGCAAGTTCAATTGCAGTGGCTAAACCGGAAGGTCCACCTCCTACAATCAGCACATCGGTTGAAATAACATCATGATTATTCATTAAGTACTCTCCCTTTATAGTTTTAAGTCACAAATAAGTAAACATTATAGAAACAAATAAGAATAAATTTTATTTATCAGTACAATTAGTTAAACTTATGAATGTCTTTTAACATAACATATTTTTATCCAAATGTATCATTTTGATTCGATTAAATGTTTAAAAATAAGTCTCTTGTAGAAAAGTGTAACATACATTAATATAGTTGATGGTTAGTATAAAAAATAGTTATATTATTGAAGAAGGGAGGTCATTTGTATGGAACCCCATACAAATGATTAAAAGAAGGCGTTAATTAGTTGTCAAAGAATTTTAATTCATAGAGCTTATCGACCATCTCTTGAACAGATTTAACAGATTTTCTAAATCTCTCTTTTTGACAGTCATCAAGCTTGAAGTTTTTCATGATTTTTTCAGCACCATTGCCACCTATCATAACCGGAACGCCACTAACAATGTCACTGTGATCAAATTCATCTTTGAGCATAACAGCACATGAGTGGACTTGATTGGTGTCTTTTAACATAGACTCAACCATAATTGCTGTTGATTTTGCAGGAGCATAGTAGGCTGAGCCACTACCCAATAGTTGAACAATTTCAGCACCACCATTTTTAGTTTTTTCAACAATGTCATCAATCTCTTCAGCCGTTAATAGGTCACTAATCGGAATACCTGCAACCGTAGTAAACTTTTTAAGTGGAACCATCGTATCACCATGTCCACCCATAACCGTTGCTCTAATTTGTCCGGCACCTACTTCAAGTTTTTCATAGATAAAATGAGCCATTCTAGCAGCATCAAGAATACCTGCCATTCCTAGAACTCTCTCTCTTGGAAAACCGGTTATTTTTAAAGCAACATAGGTCATAACATCAAGTGGATTACTGACAACAACTACAATTGCATTTGGAGCATACTCTTTAATCTCTTCAGAATATCTTTTTACAATCTCAGCATTTTTTAATAATAAATCATCACGATGCATACCCGGTGTTCTTGGTGCTCCTGCTGTGATGACTACTATATCTGAATCAGCCATATCTTCCGGACCTTTTGCAGCTTTTACAATAGTATGTTGTCTTGCTGCATTAGCAGCTTGAGACATATCTAGGGCTTTACCTTTTGCTATATCATAGTTTCTACCTCGTAGTACAACATTATGACATACCCCATTCATTGCCAATATAAATGCTACTGTTGAACCAAAATTACCAGTCCCGATAACCGTTACCTTTTTACCTTTTGCCATTGTAATCCTTGTTTTTGAAATGATTTGTTTAAATGGTTCCCAACCGAGAGCTTGGGAATATATATAGTAATTGGTGTATATACATTACCAAACACAGTTTGGGAACGAAGAAATTTAAACAAGCTTGATATTATAGCCTGAATAGGTAACAAAGTTGAAACATTATTTGTTTAAAATGTTACCATTTTAAAAGTTTGAAACAATAGGAAACATTGTATTCAGGTAAAAATGTACAAAAATCCTTCATATTCTCCCTTTGATACTATAGGTAACTTGATATCGTTAGCTAATGTTATTATATGTAGCAGATGCTATTATAAATTAATGCATTAATTTATCTGAAAAAAATATATAATGCTCTATAATAAAGAGAAAGGATTCACATGAAAAGAGTAGCCGTTTTTATAGCCATATTAATGTTAGGTGTCATAGCATTTTATATCTATGGTCTAAATATTAATAAAAATAGTGATGATGCAACAATGGAAAAGAGTACGGTAGTAAGAGAAGCAGATCGTGCTGTACAAGAGAATATAGAAGAAAACACTCTCGATATAGATAAAATGATGGAAGAGCAAGAAGCCTTAAGTCAAGAGATAGAGAGTCAAGAAATAGCAGATGCACAAGTTAATTATGAAGAAGAAACTTTAGATGAAACAGAAGAGATGGAAGTATCAGAAGATATGCCGGATGAGGCAGTAGAAGATAATGCCATTGAACAACTTTCTGCTGAAGAGGCAATGCTTGAAAAACAAGAAGCGTTAATGCAAGAAGCAGAAGATGTTACCGATCGGGAAGAAGAAGCCATAATGAAAGAAGAAGAGGCAGCATCAAAAGCAGCAATTAACGAGTAAAAATAAGTTGAGAAGTGGATGAATTTAACGTATAATTTCATCTACTTCTAATGTTGCAGCCCTCCATGAGGGGATAATGGTTGCAGCAATGTAAATGGGAACCGACAAAAAGAAGACCAAAAAGAGCATTTGAAGGTCAAAAATAAAGGGCAATTCAAACGAGGTCTTTAACTGTGAATAACCCACAAAGATTTCGCGTAAAAGTGGAGCTTGAAAAAGGTAGACAAACCCAAAAGCTAAAATGACGCCTAAGGTATATGCTAAAAATGAGACGATGAAGGCTTCATAAAATTTTTCTTTGAGTATATCATCTACTCTCCATCCAATCGCTTTTAGTATCCCTATTTCTCGTTTCTCTTCAGAACTTAATCCACTTGTTTTGTCATAGATAATCATAAAAAATGTAAAGAGAGCAATGGTAAAGAGGGCTAAAAAAACACCTGATTTATAGTCAAAGATATTTTGATAACTTACTTGTAAATCGTTTGAGCTTATCACTCGGGTATCGGGGTACATCATTTTGATTTTAGAAGCAATGGTGCTTACCTCTTCTGGATTGGGAACTTTAACCACAATATCGGTGGCTCTGTTTTCGGAGATACCGAAGATCTCTCGTACGTTCTCTTTTGACATAAGAATCATGTCGTTGGATTCTAATTGCGTCTGGGCATCAAAAACTCCTGCTAGCGTTACTTTTTTGAAACTTCCGTCGGGTTTGATAAAGTTAAAATAGTCCTTATAGTAGTTCTCTTGCATAATCTTTTGAACCCCTTGACCTACAATCATTTGAGCTTCGCTGTTTGGAGTGTCAAAATCGTACGTTTCAACCACTTTACTAAGACTCTCTTTGTACTGCTGTTCATATTGGTCTATGCCAAGCAGTGAAAAGTTTACCCCGGCATTTTCAAAGTAGTAATACCCCCATACTCTAGGCGTTGCTTCACTGACTCCGGCAATGTTGATGATATCATCTGCAATTATCGTATCAATATCGTAGTGCCGTCCTGCTTTGATTTTCTGTACGGTTATTTGAGGTAGAGCCTGAACGGTCGATTGGAGTTCATGTTTTATAGAACCTGTTATTAGAAAAACAGCTGTCAGTAGGGAAGTTAAAAGAGTGAAAACAACCAGAATAAAAATATTTTTACTTTTGGCTCTTAGTAGGGCATTGATGGCGAATTCAACCAAATAGAGGTTAATGTTTTTCAATGGAGGAATCCTTGTTTAAAATAGGTGAGTGTGCGTAGGCAAAAGTTGAGGGGAAATACTCTCTTAAGTTGGCATCATCTCGGTAGAGTGAAAATAAATCACTGAGTGTTCGGTGTCGAACCGATGAGGTTTCAGTAACCAAAGCAAGGTCAGGTAGACCTGCTATGGTGACAAAGTACTCTTTTTTTAGCTGTTGGGTCGGAGTCATGCTTTTTGTTTGTTGTAAATAGAAGAGTTGGATTATGAAAATGCTAACAAGTCCGATGAGAATATAAAAGAGGGTATAACTTTTTTGATGCATCTGATTCTCCTCTTTTTTTGTTTATTGATCTAATTTATAGACTTCTTCTTTGGTTATTTTATCAAAAGTAACGATGGTTTTTCCACTGTGGTCGTCTAAAAAGGTTTTGGCATCACTTTGTTGTGCAAAGGGTATCAACTCATTTCCCATAGGTCCTAAAATATCTGAACCCACAACATAGAATGCTTCTGTTCCATCAATGGCTTTTTGCGTGTAGTAGTCGGTGACTAAAATTTTGGAAATATGTTCTTTTTTGGCGTTTCCATGGTTTCCCCATGCCATTGGATCGAAGTAGAATTTCATTAAATCTTTAACCCCATCAAAAGAGTAGTGCTGTTCATGTTCACCCTCTTTGTAAAATATTTGAGTAGCCCATTTGGGGTACTTGTAGGTAAACATACCACAGACAGGGCATTTTTCATCTTTTGCTACTTCTATACGTTTATTATTTTTACTCATAAGATTAACTCTTTTAACTTCCCATAGGTAGAGGGTAACAGCTTGAAGCTGTTGCTCTTTGAGTGTGGTACAGAGTTTATCATTAATCAGACTTGCTTTTAGAGCATTGATTTCACTATAGGTACTGAAATTTATATCAGTTTTGCATTTTTTCTCAAAGAGTTTTTGACCCATTGGATAGATTTTTTTCTCTTTTTGCTTTTGGGTGGGTATGGGCTCATCGGCATGAGTCAAAGATAGAAGACCGATTATAAGTAGAATTGGCAATAAAATTTTTTTTATAAACATCAAGTTTTCCTTTATATCATTATATCCCTAGAGTGTTAAATATCTGTTAATTAAGTACCTGACCATAATAAATGTCATTTATTATGGTCAGGTACTTAGAACCGATAATTCATTGAAGCACCATAAACAGGATTGGAGATGGCACCAATACCATTGCTGTAGTCGAATTGTAGACTTAATGCATCTTCACGATTGACCATACCGGCTACCCCAAAAGAGAGGGAACTACCAATATTTTGGTGATTGTTTACAGCCAGACCAATGCTACCAAACGGTCGCCAACTTCGATGGAAACTCTCTTTTGCATTGGTTCCAATGCTCAGTTGTGAACCCAGTTCGCAGAAGTCTTGAGGCAGTAGATGGTTTTCGACTAGGAAATCGTATCGGTTAACATTGAGATAACTGTTGATATTGATGTCAGGATAAGCAGCACGAAGAATGTAATTTCCATTGAATTGGAGGTGTTTTGAATCACCCAATTTTGTTTTGTTTTGATAGCTATAGCTGTTCTCTTTATAGGATGCTCCTACTTGAATACGATGACTTAATGGTTTTTGTAAGCTTACTTCAAAGGAGTCCATCATGGCATTGGTTTGAAGCTCAGGTGTTTGTAGGGTTTTGGTTTGATAGTGGGCATTCAAACCTAGGGTAAGATCGCTAAGGCTGTATTGGGTTTCTAATGATGCTGATAGAAAATCATGGTCGGAATTATGTTGTTCCAGTGTGAAATCCCATAAGAATTTTGTATGACTATTTTTTAATGTTAAAGCAAGTGTATTATCGGTAGTTGTCGGTCTCTGTTGGTAACGGTACTGTGTAAAGGAGAGTTTAGACTCTATTCCTTTAAAGAGATGCCATCGGTGGTAAACTTCACTCTCAATAGCAGTAAGGTTATCAGATAAATGGGTATATTTTGAACGAATCTGACCCTTAAAATCATCTTCTTTAATCATGTTCCAATAGATACTATAGAGGTCTGTATCTCGGCTGTTCTCTTCCAATCCTTTAAAAGCAAGGGTGTAGGCAGTAGCTCTATCGCCGATATCCAATGCAGCCATAACCCTGTCTCTGAATGGTAAAATATTTTTATGCTCTTGCAGGAGCTGTTGTTTTGTAGTGTCATCACCTCGGCTTATCGCTAGGTAAAGGTTTAGCCAAGGAATATTTATGTGATGTTTATCAGCCAAATATTTAACTTTGTCTTCACTGTTGTTCATGGTATGCCAACCGATTTTCATCTGCATATAATCTTCCTCTTTAAAGAGCGATTGTAACTGTTTAAAGTAGATGCTTTTTTTACCATAAGGGGTAACATAGAGGGTAACCAATCGCAGGTAAACGCGTGCAAAATCTTTTTCTTTTAAGCGTTGTGGCGATTGTTTAATTAAGCTGTTCAAAACTTTAAAAAGATGCATACGAATTTTCTTAGCACCATTGCTTCGGTCTTGAAGTTCTAAAATATCGGCATACAGTACTTGGTACTCAATGTTCTTTTTATCGAATTTTAAAAGAGGTTTTAGCCAACGCAGGGCAAGGTCACTCTGTTGCAATTCCATAGCAGCCACCACTGAAGGAAAACCGACTTGACTTTGTAGTTGGGGGCTTTTTTTAAGAAGATTTACTTCTGTTAATAGGGCTTTGGTATTATGATTGTCGAGTAAAAACCATAAATAAGCTTGATGGGTTGTAGCGTTGCTTTTATCCAATTTTAGTGCTTTTTTAAACGTGCTTAGGGCTTTGTTCATTTGGGTTGTTTGTGCGTAGTAGTTGGCTAGAAGTATTTGGTACTGAATACTCTTTTCTAAAGCTTTTTTTATAGTAGGGTTAAGTGTGCCAATCAGTTTCGTCAAGGCATCAAAGTTTTTATCTTCACTATATTTGTAGAAGAGTGCAAAGAGGTAAGTGTCGTTTTTAGTTTTTTCCCATAGATTTTCATAGAGGTAAGCAATGCGTTTACCTTTGTTGATGGCATCTTCGAGTTGAACCAACTTCTCATAACCTCTCTGTTTTAAGCTCTTTTGTTTCTCTAATTTCCATAAAATTTTATAAAGATATGGGTAGCTTTTATGCATCCAAGAGAGGTCTATGAGTTGGGTGTAAAAATCTGAATCATTAGGAAGATAAAGCTTTTCTAAAAGCTTTTGGGCTGTAGCATTGTAGACCTTTGTCGGTTCCAATGCTTGGGCATAAAGTTCGGATTTTTTAAACTCTTTGAGTGCCATCAGTTTTTTTATGCTGAGTTCATGCAACCATTTATCTATGCCATAATGCTTTTTATAGTTTTCATAAAGAGCAATACCCTGTGCAAAGTGACTGTTTTTATATGAAAATAGAATGGCTTGTTTCTGTATGGGCTCATTTTGTATACGTTGATAGAGATTTAAAAAGTAAGTTTCTGCTTTTGGAATTTCGCCGATATACTCAAAATATTCAGCCAATTTCTCTACAAATTGGTAGGCACCACTTTCGACTTTGTTTTGGTAGATTTCTCCTAAAATTTCATAAGCTGTGTCAAGGGTACCGGACTCTAACAGATAGGTTTCATATTTATCATCGCCAAACACTCGGTAGCCTTCTATATTTGAGCCAACGGCTTCTTCAACATCTCCTAACCATGTGGCAATTTGTATCTTTTTATCGAGCCATTTTTGTGTGGGGAACTTCTCATACGTAAAGGCTACAAGCTCTTGTGCAAAAGGGAGTTTACTGTTGAAGACAAAACTGTTAATAGCAAGTTCTAGGGCTGCTTCATTAAACTCTTTGAGGTAAGTTTTAAACGTTTGTTCAACAAACTTGTTGGCTTCATCTAAAGCACCCACTTGTAAAAAGCTGTTGATGATAATAATAATATCGTAAGACTTCAGTTCATGACGTGCTAGATAGTGTTGAATAAGATCTTGAATCGCATCGTGTTGATTTTTAGGGTTTTGTGATAATCCATAGAGTGCAATGTTGAAAAATCGAATTTCATCTTTATTATTTTTGGCAGTTAAAAAAAGCTTGGTTGCGATGTCGGCAACTTGCTCATACGCTTTATGTTCCATTAGAAGATTGAGGGCATCTTCTGCGATTCTAGGATTGAGCTCTTTGTACTGCAATAGTTTTTGTAGATAGGCATAAGCATCTTCTTTTTTTTCTAGGCTGATGGCTAAATAAAATGCTTGTTCTTCTAGTTCGTGGATTCTTAAATCTTTACGTTGGTTCATAAGTCCTTGAAGTGCACTGTATTCCAATTTGGGAATGTTCATTTGTGTCGCTTCTGAAAAAAAGAAAAAGTAATCTTGGTTCTGTTGTTGATGGTTAAAGTAATCTAAAAGGGTTTGTTGTACTTCGACCAATAATGTTTTTTGTTTTATTTTAGATGGCTCTTGAAAGTAACTGTCTTTTAGTAAAAGGTATCTGTATTTATGCACTTGATCTAAAAGCTCTTGACTCAATTCTTTTTCCATGAGTTCATTGTTTAGTTGTATGGCTTTTTCAAGATCACCTCGGAAACGGTAGTTTTTAACCAAACTCATTTGCAGTTTACTGTTGTCCGGGTAGTAGAGTAACATACTCTCTAAGTAGTTGATGGAGAGGTTGGTGTTTTCATGACTTTCGATCATGATGTTCTCAATGTCTCCTTTTGGAAAGAGCAAGTAAAGTACAAACGAGAAGACAATAACAATTCCTAGAATCTCTTTAAGTGAGAGTATAGAGGTTTTAGGCGTGTTATTATTGGCAGATAAATACAACGTTGCTTCCTTTTTTAGTCGTGCTTTTCAGTGAAAGTCGATGGTTCATTTTTTTCTGTTTTATTCCTTTTTCTACCATGACGTTACAGTTTGACGGCAGATAGAAATTGGCTTTTAGAGGCATATTGGCTTTTAATGTAAAAATATATTTATGTTGCTGCTGTTCAACACGTTCTACCCATCCATTGGCATCTTTAAGATAGGGTAAGGAAGGTTTATGATCAGATAAAATAATGGTATGTTGTGTCTGTTGATCTAAAGTAATGTAGGTTCTACCTTTATTATGAATAAATCCTGCAACACCTTGACTTTTTTGCATATTGACATAAACTTCTTTATCTACACGTAGGGTACGAAGATGACCGGAGTTTCGTACTTCATATCCACCGGCTACTTTAGCAAGGGATGTGGCGTAAAAATCTTTGACTTTTTTAATGTATTGTGAGGTATAGAGTTTGGATGTTTTCTGTTTTATGCTCCAAGAATAGACCTCATCTAGTGCTTTAAGTGAAGCCAATTTAGAACCTGAATAGAAGTGGTAATAGATATTAATAGGTTTAACTCTTCGTGGTTCTTCAGTCATCTCAAAGGTCTCAATGGCATTACGATAGCCCCAAAATGGGCCTGTCCACTCATGGGTAAAGACATTCTCATTTTGTTGGGCTGTGTAGATCTGCCAATACGCATCATGTTGCAGTCCAAAGGGGGCAATGTGGCTCAACCATGGGGCATTCTTTTGAATGTTGGTATCGCCTCCATTAATGGCTAAAATGTTTTTGCGTTCAATGTAGCCCAAGATCTTTTTGGTGGGTAGACAATCGCCTGTCCAAAAGATTACCTTCTCTTTCTGTTTTGATTTCGGAGCCAAAGAGAGGGCAAAACGAATGCTTCCTGTAATCTCTTGGTCTAATGAAAAGTGGTAGTTGGGAATCGGCAAGTGATAGTTTTTCCCTACTTCGGGTTTGGCATTTTCAGGTTTGGTCACTTTGTTCCAAAAAAAGGGGTGCGATAGGGTATGGCTGGCCGGTTCAATCCATGGAATTCTATAGAGCTCTTTGGCACTCTCTTTCATGCGTGGACTCAGTTGAGGAAACATTCCAATGCTGTCAACTTCCCCTTGAATCAGTGAGACACTTTGAGGAATGGGATATTTTTTATAAATCTCTTCTATCAAAGTATCTGAGGCAAGTTGTTCTCTATTGGTTCGTGACTGCTCTACATATCCATCACCATCGACATGTACAAATAATATTCGTCTACCGGCTTCCGTAGTGGGGTCAGGCAGAGGAATAGTATCTAAGCTAAGTGCATCTTTAAATAATTTGAAGGGATCAACATTCCAAAAAATCTCATCTCCAATAGAATATAAAAGTGAATTATTAAGGGCATAACCACCCCAAGAGGTAATGGCAATGGGCGTACTGTTTTGACCATTTTCATAAGAAATAGAAAGAACAGCCTGGGCTTCTTTAGCCTTGATGATACGCTCTTCGTAATTGATGGATGCAGGTATCTCATACTGGGTATAGGGCTGATGATAGTGGACTGTTGTTTTACTAAGAAAGTCATTTTCATTCACCTCTTCTTTCAGTCCAAAATAGGAGAGTCGCTCTTTTGAAGGAGTGAAAACCAAACTGTTAAGAAAGAGTATTTTTATATTTTTCTCTTTGAGTTTTTGTGTCCATGCGTAAAGTTTTTCATCATTTTTGGTTTTTCCATTACTCCAGACAATGACAGAATGGTATCGATCTTCTACTCTCTGTGGTAAATCTTTGGTTGAAATGTCGTATAAAATAGGAACATAACCAAGATGCTCTAAAGGCATGGAGGCTAAACGATGCACATCGGAGTAAGCAGCATTTTTATCTTTATAGAGGGATTGGTTAAATAGAATTAAAACATCCCTGCGTACACGTTTGAGATCACATTCCCCTTGTTCTTGGAGTAGACCATCGGTAACGTAAGCAATAAATCCTAGCTCTTTTACTCTTTTTGCAATGCTCATACGCTCTTTGGTACTTTTATTGCTGTACTCTATGGAGATTACATCTAAGTTATAAGATTTTGCTCTGTTAAAGTTGGCAATGAGCCACTCTCTGTCAGCTTTTGGTACTTCAACATAAGCTTTTTGGTCATGATTGTAACGATTTAAGAGACTCTCGGCAACAATGGCATCGATATCTTTATGGATCTTTTCTAGCAGTTCAAAGCCACGATTAACAATGATTTTAGATTTAGGATACTTTTTGTGTAGGGTACGTATAAATTTAATTAAGGCTTTTTGTTGCAGTCCAAAGAGCTCTTTATCTTTGGCAGTAACATGATAGGCATCCATGGTATCTAAGAAAAAATTTCGATATCCTTTGCTATAAAGCTGCTCAATACGCTCAAAAATAAAGTTTTGATAAGCATCTTTTCGTAAATCAGCAATCAGTGAGTTCCATGTTTTATTTTCAGAAATAATCCATGAAGGATCATATTTGGTTTTTGTTTTTCGCCACGGTTCTATCTCACCCACACTGACATATGCCACCATTTTTTTAGGGTATCTTAGAGCATAAATGTTGTCTATGGCATCGGCTTCAACCACAACTTTGTCATAAAAGTTAATAAATTGATCGTCGATGTTGTTGCTGTAGATAAAAGCGTAGCGTTCCTCTGCCATGACGCTTGAAAAGAGCAATGAAAATAGAAAAACTATTTTACTGCAACATGAAAGTTTCATAATCTAACTCCTGTAAAATGTTATTGAGCGTGTGAATACTGGCGACGAAAAGGATTAAAAGGGTAATGGAAAATCCATAGCCATAAAAGTACGGACCCAATTGAATACTGATTCCCGTGAGTACAATATTTAATAGAACAAACAAAAAGGTGTAGATCAGTGCCTCTTTTTGTCGGTCTAAATAGTAAAGATATGCCAACACGGACATGAAGCCCAACTGTAATTGAACTCCGATAACATCAACATAAAAAAGAGGCAAATAGAGTTTAGGTAACTTCAAGAGTTCAAAGAGCGTTTCAGCCGATAAAAAAAGTAAAATGTTAAACAATCCTTGTACAAACAGGATCTCTTGCGTACTGCGTTTTACGGCTAAAATCATCTCTTGTTTGAACTTTTTGATTTGACTCAAAGTACCATTTTTTACAATCGCTCGGTAGAACTTATCATAAGCTGAAGCAAAATCGACTTCAAGTCGAAAGAAAAAGATCGCCATCCCCGGAATAATAGAGAGGTAGGCTAAAAAAATAGGAAAATCATACACCATAGAGGCATGCAGTTTATCAATAACCATGTACCCGACAATGGGCGTGTACCAAAAGATCACTTTATCAATCCAAATGGCGATGTTGTAGAACATCCCTGACCAACCCAGTTTCCAGTAAAATTTTCCATAATTTTGTTTAAACATATCAAAACGGATAAACGTTTTGTTTTTAGGATTAAATGAGGGGTAGTAGTAGACTATACCCAAAAAAAGCAACATAAAAAGTATGCTGTTTCCAATCAAAAAAGAGAGCAGTAATCCAATAATCTCATACTCTTTAAAAAGAATAGAACAGCCATAAATGCTTGCATACCCAATCAGATAGAAGAGTATGACCAGTTTATAGAGTTTAAGACTTGCAGCTAAAATGTTTGCCATCCAGACACAAGAGAGAATCACAAAGAGTGAAATATAGAGCAGAACAAAGAGGTTACTTTGGCTATCGAAAAGAAAAAGTCCCAAAGGCATGGCAATAGCAAATGCCAATGTAATGGTTACTATCAACGTACCTAAAAAATTGGGCAAAATGAGGTAATCACGTTTTTCATAGATTCTATCAGCCGTAAAACGGGTAAAAGGGAGTTGTAGAAATCCTGTAAAAATTGAGCTCAATGCTAAGGCTGAAACATAGGTCACAGAGGCTTTTAGCATGATGTCTTTGGAGTCTCCGGCCGTTGAGAGGTAGATGTTACTTAGACCAATACCTAGAATGATGATCATCGAAATAACCCATGGTCCACTGCTAAGCACTGCTGAGTACCCAAAGGTTTTAAACACCGAGGTAAGTGACTGTTCTTTTAGAATTTGTTTGAGTTGAAATCCTATTCCTGCCATCGGTGATTCTCCTCGGATTTCGTGCTGCTTGATGCTTCTATTTGTGCAAAGACCTCTTCATAGATAGTTTGATAGTTTTTTAAAAAAAGCTCTTGGGTATAAAATTTGTTGACCCGTTCTATGGCAATTTTTTGAGCTTTAAACCACTTCTCTTCATTACTTAAATATTCAATATAACCGTTGGCTAACTCTTCTACATTGGCGATTTGACATACAACTCCAGCTTGTCCTAGTGCTTGGTCTTCAGGGTTTTCTCCTCCATAAATCAGCTCCTTACAGGAACCCACATCGGTACTGACACAAGGAACACCGGCTGCAAATCCTTCTAAAATAACCAAAGGCATCCCTTCACTAATAGAGGTGAGCGTTAAGAGACCACTTTTTGGTAGGATGTCGGTAATTTTTTGAAAACCTAAGAATTTAATTTTATCTTTTAAATCCAGAATATCAATCAGTTCATAACACTCTTGGGCATAAGCTTTCTCTTCATCTTGAGGCCCTACAATCCATGCTTCGACATCGGGTAGGGCAGAGACAGTGATACGCATGGCTCGAATAAAGGTTTTAATGTCTTTAATGGAGACCACACGTCCAATGAGGGTAATAACTTGTGGAACCCCTTTGGGACGCTCTTTAAGCGTAGCTCCTAAGGTATGTACATCTACTCCATTTGGAATAACGGTACATCGTTTTATGTCGGCTCCATAAGCAACTTGTGTCTCTTTTGCCACACCAAAAAGTGATAAAATGGGATTGGCTTGAGCATAACTCATTTTTCCTAAACCTTCAAAAAAGTTAATCCACATATTTTGAATGTAGTTCTCTTCACCTGATTCGGTAAAGAGATCCAGTTTGTTGTAGAGGTGTGTGGCACTCGACATAAGGTCAATTTTTCGCTCTTTGGTGTAGATACCATGTTCCGTTAAAATAAAAGGTTTTTGTTGGTCATGGGAGATAAGGGCTGCTAAAAAACCGGCATAACCTGTGGAGGGAGCATGAATGATTTTGCCTTTATTGCCTATGAACTTTGCAAGTTTTGCCATTTTCCATACGGGAAGGTGAATGTTTCGAACCGTCCAAAAGTAATCAATAAAAGGAACTTGACTACAGTTTTTTTGGTTTTTTTCACTAATAAAATTCCATGCTTCACGGCTGTAAAGGAACATGGATTCATCTATGGTATTGAGATAAAAATCCAAACTTTTAACATTTTTTGGGAACGATTTTTGTTCATTGGTTCCTTTAAACCATCGGTAAAGTTTCTCAAGCTCTTCAAATGCTTTTGGGTCTCCATTGGTACTTTTAATGCTTGGTTTTTCATCAGCATCAAACATAAAAACTTCGACCACATAGACCAAATTTTCAGGAAATTCAAATAGGGGATCAGGGGAGTAGTCAATGCTACGACTACCAATAAAGGCGATACCAAAAGTGTACTGAGGTAGACCTGCAATCAGTTGGGCAATCCAGGATGAAACACCCCCTCGAACATAAGGGTAGGTTCCTTCTGAAGGAATGATGATGTCGGGTTCACCCGTGTGGTGTACAACTCTCATGCACTTCTCCATGTTTGATAGAGAGGTTTAAGTCGTAAATCAATAACGAACTCTTTTTCCATAAATTGTGCTATTTGATTGTAGGCTTTTTGTCCATAACATATTTCAGCCAGATAGGTGTCGATGTATTTTTTAGGGGTTCCTTGTTCGACCGATTTTAAAAAAGCATCTTCTGCTTTTTCATACTCTTTGTTAAAGAGGTGAATTTTTCCTAAAAGCATGGAAGCTTTAGCCGAGTGTTCAACATGGCTCAAGGTCTGTTCAATTTTTGTGGTGTAAAAACGAGCCAACTGTTCATTGGCAACACCATGAAAAATAAATTGCCAGTAACTTTGTGCCAATCGTAAGTGGAACATCTCAAGGTCATGTTTGTTTTTTGCCGATTCAATTTTTTTATGAAAGTTTTTTACTTCATCATTGAGTTTTTTTTCAAAAGAGGAAATAAGTGAAAAGGCATAAAGTCGGGTCTCATCAGAACTGTCGGATAAAAAGAGTTTTATTTTTCCAATGTTGTTTTGAACATTGCTCTCATAAAGAATACGTAGTGCTTTAATCTTTTCATCGGTAGCAATGGTACGATTATGATGACTCTCAATGGCTAAGACTCCTTCGGAAAAGTGACTGGTAATCATGGGAAATTCATCAACCACATACTCTTCAATATTGAGCACTTCGTAACGAGGTCTGCTCACTCGATTGGTTGCCCATGCCAATCCGAAGAGTAACATAATTAAAGTGAGGAGTATGCCCATAAAAAGTAAACCAATGTTCATAATGACCATAAAAATAAAGATCTCTTTTTTATACACTTGATACTTTTTAGGAAGAAGTGGAATAAGTATACTAAAAACAAACATCCAAAAAAGTAACATGGCAGCGATAAAAAGTAAGAGTTTACTGCTGTTGGTTTCTTGTAAGAAGCGTAGCACATCATTTATATTGAAATTAATCATGACAGCCATACTCCTTTAAGAGTTCGTTGAAGTTTTGTACACTGACATGTTTTGAGTTAAGAGGAGTATTGTTAATGTAGTGTTTTAATCCTTCATCGATGGCTTGCATTTTAATTTGATTTTCTATATCCCTTAAAGCATTATCAAAATCTTTAGCCGGTTGGAAGACACCACTTTTGGACACAAATGGAAAGAGGACAAGATGGAGGTAACGATTGCCACATTGAATACTGATGTATTGGTCTAATACTTCTAAAACCTCTGATTGATAAAAGTAGTCAGTAATTGATTCATGCAAATAAAAATTTTTAGTGCTTACTGAGTAAATTCGACTTTCGATATTAAAATCTTTTAAAATAGTGCTTAAGCGTGAAACTTCAAGTTTAAAGTCAACAACATCTTGTCGAACAAGATGTTTTCTAAGTGTAAGCTCCTCTTTTTGATTTTGATGAATCTCATTTAAAGAAACTCTCTTTTTATACTCTGTCCAAATATACGTATAGACCACGTTAATTTTTAAGAGGGTATCTTCATGATAAAACATAAAAGGGATATCTTTAATAATCAAAATAGAGACCACTTTGTCTCTTTTATCTAAAAATGGAACGGCATAAATATAGGAGGTCTGTTCTTTATCTTCTAAATCTTTTAAGTAGATGGCTCGTCGTAACAGTAGGGCTTCTTGAATCAGTGGATCTAAAGGATTGATCTGTTTTTCTATGTGTCCCAGTGAAGCGAGTTCATAGTGAAGTGATTCATTTTTTACTTTCCATATGGTGGCACTTTTAACAGAAAAAAATTTCTCTAAAACTTTCAGGGTATTGTCTGCACTATGTTCTAGCGTTTGATCTTCTGTCCAGTTTTCTAATACTTCTGAAATAACAAACCTAAATGATGCAGGTTGGGTAATGTAGATGGATTCTAATTTATCATGAGATATTTTTAACGTAAAAAAAGCATTGGTCAGCTCTTTTAGGCGTAACTGTAAATAGTTGGTACGAATGGTCAGTTTGTCAATTCGACTGTGTAAATTTGCGAAAAAAAGTCCATAAAGAAATACAAAAAAGAGATTTTCTAAAAGAATAGAGATAAATAGGGGATCATCAACATAGATAATGGAGGCAAAAGCTCCAAAGACAATCCACATGACTAAGCCCATTGCCAAACCATAAAAAAGGGTAACTATGGCCAACCATAAGACCATAAAACTAAATGAATAGTGCACTAAAAGAGGATCTTTAGCATCAATATAGTAGCCAATAAATGAGATGATTAAGGCAAAAACAGTAACCTCAAACCCCTGAAATAGGGGTGAACCTTTTTTAAGTGTCATAATGGTAAAAACTGTTTAGGGAAAAAATCTAGGAGCAATATTCTCAGCTATCTCTTGAGCGACCACACCGATAGACTTGTGTCCCCAACCACTTTTGGCACCCACAGCATTAAAAACCACACTGTTTTGTTTTAGATCTAGTACCTTAATACTGTAACTCACTACAGGTTCACCATCAATCCCTGTTTTATAACGCCACTCTTGGACATTTCCCGTAATAAGATAGTCTGCACCCATGCTTTTTGCTGCATCTATTTTACGTGTTAAAAAATCTGTTTTTGTACTGCTTAATTCAATCTCATCACTTCCATCGATTAAAGAAAAAAGTAAAATATTTTTTTCAGATAAAACACTCTCAACAATGCTTGCAGCTCTCAGCCCAGCCATAGGTGTTTCGGTATAGTTCCAAAATGAACTGATGGCATACTTCTTAGTTAAGGGGAGTTGAACACTTTTTTTATTGATCATAGATGAACATGCTGTAAAAGAAAATAAAAGTATCGTTAGTGGTATAAACAGTCGTTTAAACATAAGAGAGCCCCCATAAGATTGGATTAGATGCTCTATTCTATTAGAAATAATCTTAAAAATCTAAGTTAATGAATTATTAATGCTGGTTGCTTCTATTCTTCGTGTTAATTTGATTTATGTTAAAGAATTTTTTATGAAAAAATACTAAAAAATATGATTAAAGAGGCATTTTTTTAGAATTGATTATAATATTTTGTAATAAGTAGGTACAATATTAAAATTTAGATAAGGAGCACTTTATGCATGATGTATATGATTTAATTATTATTGGTGGTGGACCAGGTGGGATTGGAGCTGTAGTTGAAGCTAAAGAGTTGGGACTTGAAAAAGTTTTACTCATAGAAAAAACAGAGAACCATTCGCATACCATTCGTAAGTTTTATAAAGACAAAAAACGTGTTGATAAAGATTGGCAAGGACAAGCTGTTGAGCTTGAAGGGAATGTTGCGTTTGTAGATGGAACCAAAGAGAGTACCTTGGATTATTTTGACAATTTATTGGATGATGAGTTGATAGATAGTAGGTTTAATTGTGAAGTCCAAAAGGTACAAAAAGTAGATGATATTTTTAATGTTGAGACCAATTGTGGTACGTATCGGTCTAAAAATGTCATTGTAAGCATTGGACGTATGGGCAAACCGAATAAACCCCATTATAAAATTCCGGCTTCATTACGTTCACAAGTGAGTTACAATTTAGACAAGTGTGGAAATGGTGAAAATATTTTGGTCGTTGGGGGTGGTGACTCTGCTGTGGAGTATGCTTGTGAGTTGAGCGATACCAATGAGGTGACGTTAAATTACCGTAGAGACGATTTAAGTAGACCTAATCCTACCAATCAAGCGATGATTTATAAGTATGCAGAAGATGAACGAGTATGTTTAAAACTTGGAATTGATATTGAAAGTGTTGAGAGTGAGCATGGACTGTTGCGTATGAACTTTGCAGATGGAACGCATGAACTGTATGACAGAGCCATTTATGCCATAGGTGGAACCACACCAAAAGACTTTTTAAAAGCATGTGGTATTACTCTTGATGAGTTAGGAGAGCCTATTTTTGATGAGAACTACGAGAGTGAACAAAAAGGACTCTATATTGCCGGTGATATTGCTTTTGCTTCAGGTGGGAGTATTGCTATTGCATTAAATCATGGGTATCGAATTGTTACGCATATTTTGAGTAAAAAATAAATTTGTATGGTAGTTATGTATTAGTAATATTACATAGTAAAGATTAACGAGAACGCGTTATTGGTTGCATTGGCTCTAATGATAGGCAAGAGTCTTGCACAACAAAAAAGATACGCTGATTGCTTTGATTGTAAATATGTTGGTTGAGGGGAGTGGAAGATAAATTGCTTTTTAAGAAGAGGAAAAAAGTATAGTTTTTTAATTTAATAGTATTTTGTTTGAGGTCTTCTATAAACAATTATGATAAAATCACATGAGACAAAAATCAAATTTTAAAGTTGTGAAATAAAAAATATTTTAATTAAATATGACAAATTGACATATTTTTTCTATTTTTTAATAAAAT